>JAGVYM010000007.1 GCA_018303245.1 Candidatus Woesearchaeota archaeon
AAGCCAAAGAAAACTCGCGGTTCGAATCAGATTTGAACCAAGGCAAACAGTTGTTTGCCGCGTAATACTCCACTGCTTGCGGTGGTTGGGATAGCGAGTTTTCAGACAATTTCTTTATTTCGTCCCCAAACAATAGTTAAAGTAGAAAGCTTTATATACTGGAAAATATTAAAAAGGCTGGAAAAAGGTGGACTATGTTACAAGTGAATATCGGTGCGCTTAAGGAACGCCAAACTGAACTGGCAAAAAGTGTTAGCTTCCAGGATAAAATAATTTTTGACGCGATACGCTACGTCGCAGGATTCAGTGTCTCATTCCGCGGAAGCACTTGCGTGTGCTCAGCAGTAGTATTTGATTTCAAAACCCTTAAAATCGTTGAAAAGAAATTCTTAGTCACAAAAGCAGACATGAACTACCTCTCGGGCTTTGAAGCATTCCGCGAAGGACCACCGATCTGCCAATTGTATTACGACCTTGAATACGAACCAGACGTTATTATGGTGAGCGGTCATGGAGCAGCACATCCTTTTGCGTGCGGACTTGCGACATTTGTCGGAGTCGAACTAGGCAAACCTACGTTTGGGGCGGCAAAGAACCTTATTTTTGGAGAAGAGAAAGATGACACGATTATTATTGATGGACAGGCATATGGAAAAGTCATCAAAACGCGCGAATACGCAAACCCACTATACATTTCACCAGGAAATCTGATTTCTGTTGAAACTGTTGCCGAGATTGTTCGCAAATGCGTGATTCCTCCACATAAATTACCTGAGCCATTGCATGTTGCGCATCGGCAGGCGAAAAAAGTATTGGATGAGCAGAAAGTTGATGCTGTTGAACACGAAAAGGAGGTTGTGCAGGAACATGAGTGATTCTATGATTGGTGATCAAAACGCGCTTCGTGCAGTGTTTAATCCCTCTCCAATGCAGCCTTATATTCTTGTTCTTAATGTTGAGAATCAAGGGGAACAAGTCTATCAGAAACCAATTGTTGTTCGAGATAAAATACTTGCTTTCACATCAGTGGATGATGCTGTTGCAGCAGCTGAATCTTTTTTTGAGCGAATGAGGGCAGGAAAGGAGAATCTGCCCCTACACAATTTTGATCGTATCCAACTTTACATTGCGCATGGATATGCTGATGACTTAGGTGTAGATTATGGTACTGTGTTTGCAATTGTCGACAGCAAATTAGGACGTTTAATTGACTATCCTTGAATTACTCTTCGCTTGAATCTTCAGTCACTTGCTTGACCTGCTTGCTGCGATAGATACTCGCAAATGCGGGAGTGACGACCAAGAAATCATCACCAAAGCCGGCAATCTCGCCTTCGATTGCGTCAGTGGTCTTCTTGAGCTTGTTAATCGCGCGCTTCAACTCGACAAGGTCCTTGTCTTTGAGCGGACGAATGTTGACAAGCGCGATAGTGTAGCCTTCACGCAAACTGTCCAGAATGGGTTTAACATCATCAAATTGTTCAAGCATGAATGGGCGGACAACAACTTTTGAGCGCATCGCTTCATTATCGTTCTCAAGCTCGACATACTCGGTCTCTTTTTCCATTTCGTCATACTTAGGACCGCTAAATTTTTCTTTTAATTTTGCAAGAATACTCATAACACAGCCTCCGACACCAATTTTTGATTACTCACGGTTATTCAATGTATTTAGCTCATATTTAAAGTCTTCGAAACACGAGGCACTATTTAATCAGTTGTTATTTTGTGGTGGTTAAAAGGGAAAGATTTAAAAAGTGGTTTTTCGTGATTTGTGGTATGGTGCTTGAACATTTAGAAGATGCTATGCGAGTGATGATGAGTATCCGTGGAAATTACAAAGAACGTTACACTCCTCGTGAGCTTCTGCCAGTGATGGGCGCAGTCTATGATGCACTTGCAGTGGCTCGTGGGCTTACTGCTGCGGGACTTCGTGCGTTCAAAGAGTGTTGTGGAAAGGTCGACACTCAACTTTTTTGCGGTTCAATCCAAGACGCAGAATCAGTCGTTCGCAACTGCGTTACTGGAGTGTCAACACCTTATTCTCGATTGCAGGAATTGGAGCAGGTGCTTGGTCTTGCTTATCGTATCAAGCAAACCCTTCCTGAGAAAGAGTTTGCCGAACTGTATGCTCGGGGAATAGGATTTGAGGGCACACAAATTCAATAGCATCGTAAGCTTTATAAAGCCCTCCTAAAATCTTCCCTTCATGTCCAAGCGAAAAGGAAGGTCGCGCGCAGGAACAAGACAACTGTTCTCCAAACACCACCGTGAAAAAGGAAAAATCTCACTCACTAGCTATTTCATGCCTTACGGTGTAGGCGACCGAGTGCTTCTCTCTGCTGAGCCAGCAGTCCAGAAAAGTTTATACCATCCGCGATTCCACGGCAAAACTGGGAAAGTGATTGCTAAGCGTGGCGAATGTTACGAACTTACTATTAGAGACGGCGGAAAAGAAAAAATGATTATTGTGCACCCTGTGCACCTTCGCAAACAAGTAAGTATGCTCAGTGCAAAGACCGGAAAGAGGAAACAGTAAAATGGCCAGAAAAATAATCTCACAAACACCAACCAACGCGAGTGTTGTACACGCTGAACTGATTCGCATCAAGAACCGTGATACTGAACTTGGCTTTCGCGCGCAGAAAGCGCTTGACTACATGGAAGGAATCGGGCCTTTGGAAGTCAAAAAAGCAGAACAGCTGCTTGACAAACTACTCAAGCTTGAAGTTCCACGCCTTCGTGATTTACACTTCCACAAAATCATTGATTTGTTGCCTACTAATGCAAAAGATGTAAAAACCATTTTGCAAGGGTACAACGTAACGGTCTCGCAAGAAAATTGCAAAAAAATCGCTGACACTGTTGCGGAAGCTGTTTAGTTCTTATGCGCCTTGGCGTCCTTTATTCCGGTGGCAAAGATTCCACACTTGCTCTGATGAAAGCACAACAGTTCCACGATGTTCTGTGCTTAGTAACGCTTGTTTCTTCGAATAAAGAAAGCTTCATGTTCCATACGCCGAATATTGACATCACTTCGCTGCAGGCGGAAGCGATGGAACTTCCGTTGGTGCGCGTTGAGACGCTTGGCGAGAAAGAAAACGAACTTGCTGATTTGAAAAAAGCACTTACGCTTGCGAAAAAGCAACACAAAATAGAAGGAGTGGTGACTGGCGCAATTCGCTCGACCTATCAAACAAGCAGAGTCCAACAGGTGTGCCACGAACTTGGACTTTGGTGCTTCAATCCGTTGTGGTTAATGGATCAGGAATTACTTCTTACTGAAATCATCAAAAGCAAAATCCACGCGATTATCAGCGCAGTTTCCGCAGAACCCCTTGATGAAACTTTCCTTGGGAAAAAACTTGACACCAGAATTGCAAAGCGACTTGTTGATTTAGGAAAATCTCATAAAATAAACCCTGCAGGGGAAGGCGGAGAAGTTGAAACAACAGTACTTGACGCGCCCACGTTCAAGAAAAAGATTGAAATTCTCAAACGCCAGATAAACTACAAAAATTACGCTGGAACGTTCACAATACTTAACGCACGACTGGTGCAAAAATGATTCTTATCATAAGTGCCTGCAAAGAACCATTGAGTGAACTGGAGTTCATCGAACCACTCAAAGCGCTTGTTTCAAATTCAAAAGTAGTTCACTACACACAACTCCAAGCAAAAGACCTCGCTTTGGCAGAAAAAATAATCATTAGCGGGACAGCGTTGGCAGACTTTGATTATCTTCAAGCAGATTTTTCCTGGATTTCCAAGCTTAACAAGCCAATCTTAGGAATCTGCGCAGGAGCACAAGTTATCGCAAAAGCGTTCGGATGGGAATTAGTGGATGAGACACACATTGATGTCAAGCCCGTGCACATGGTCAAGTTAAATCTGCTTGTCAAAGGAGACTTCAACGCGTACTTTTTACACACCAAAAGAATCCGCGGCGATTTTACGACACTTGCCAAATCAGGTGAAACTCCTGCGCTGATAAAGCACAATGTCAAACATGCGTATGCCTGCATTTTCCACCCTGAAGTGCTTAATCAAGAAATCATCACTTTGTTTATACACGCAAAGCATAAATAGAACCACTTCCCAGTTCAGGCATATGCGATGGACACTATTGTTTCTTTTGGTAATAACTGCTTGTTCAACAGTTGAGCAGGCCTCTTCACCAATCAGCACAAACCCTGTCTCGACACCCGCACCGGTTCAACAGACTATAACCCCTGAGGCAAAGCTGCCGCAGGACATCCCGATTCCGATTGTTCAGCCTGAGCCGAGCGTTGAAGTTATCAAACAAAACAACGCACCACCAGGAAAAATTCCCTGCATGGATGACTGCCAAAACCGCTGTGATGAACGCGCACAAATTGCCTGTACTCAAAAAGAACGAGCAGGCTGCCGCGCATCCTGCGGCGAAACAATTGAAAATTCCGCATGCGTACAAGCATGCACCTTCCTTTCCCGACCGGATGTATGCAAACAACAATTCGAGAAATTCTGCGGGGCACAATGCGCTAGTGAATGTTACTGAACTTCTATCCTGCCATGCACCATATCCATTGAACAACGGAAGTTTATCACTCCTTCTTTTTCAAGATTGATTTCAACAGTCTCATTTCCTCCAGCAGGAACAATCTTATCGATATTCAATGAAGGGAAGACCACTTCACGCGCGCAACCAGCAGTATCTTGTGCATGGAATTGGAGTCGTAGCGGGACTCCTTTTTTTGCTACAATAACGTTTGGGGAATATTTTGAACTGGTAATCTCCACAGCAATTTCTTGGTAGCCATCTTTCATTACAGCAACAACTCTTTCCTCAACGCTGGCCTGTTGTAAGTAGCTAGGAAGCTTCAACTCATTCGATACAACAGGGATTGTTTGGCTCTTTTCTTCCACCGAAAAAGAAAGTATTGTGCTTACGAACAGTGCAATCACACATGTTACTATACTAATACTTATTTTTCCTAGCGAAGGTTTTTTCTGTCGGGAGCAATCCACTACGTATATAGTCCCTCCAAGAGTAAGCAACACAACTGCGACAAAAAAAGGCATGAATGTTTCGATGCTAAATGGACGGACCATCTGGCCTAGCATCCCACCCATCATGCCACCCATAGGCCCTGCCATAATGCCTTCCATCACTCCCAAATGACCGCCTAGTTTGCCGAATGGAATCCCCGCCGCAAGACCTACAATGCTTCCGATAATGACTCCCCACAAGAAATTTCCAGTGGGGATTAAGAATAATGTAGCGGTTACAAGGCCCGCAAGTATGCCCATGGACATTCCCACCATCATGCCATGCATGCAATCAATTCCCTTGCGATTGCGAAAGATATATGCGCCAGCAACCGCAAAAAGAAGTGTGCACAACGCGCCAATAACCCAATAGGAATACATGTGACTTTTTTTCTTTTACCCACTATTTATTTCTTTCCATCAGCAACGATGCTTATAGTCTCCTTTTTAACTTCCACTTTAAACATTCTATTAACGTACTTATTTCTTCTAATATTACTAAGACAACAATTATATCTAACTCTTCATTTGCACTGTGTGGGGTGAGTTGTATGCGGGGGCGAACACTAGACGCGTTGCGCGAAGAATTCTCACGCGTGCGCATAGAGATAACAGATTCTGAAGAAGAGATTAGAAAATTACGGATGTCCGGGTTGCTGCACTTAGCAGAAGTCAATGCTTTGGACCAGATGGAAGACGAATTACGAGAATTTGAACGGGTGACCGAACAAATTCCGCAGCCTGACAGGTTGCACAACATCCACGACGAGCTCCACGGCCTGCGATCCAGGCTTGACAGCTTTTCAAACGAAGTACGGATGATGTAGTTTTTTCTTTTTTTGATTGACGATAGGTTTATAAGTGCGTTCTCAAGATTTTCTTGCTATGCGGCCGTGGCACAACCCGGTACTGCGTCAGTCTCGAATTTATCAAGAGCTAACTGATTTCCGCAAGGATATCCCGGTTCAAATCCGGGCGGCCGCGTATAACTTTAAACCCGGATTTGAAAATCTGCGCATCTGTTGATGCTTGACTTGCTCAAGGCGCGAGTAATTTCTTGTCAAGTGCTGTTTCGCGAAGTTGTATTTGCTGCTCAACGTGTTCAAGAAGGGTGTTGGAATCAAGAGTTCGCAAATCAGTAAGTAATTCTCCAGGAATAAAAATGTGTTTATCCGCTATCTTTAGGTCAAGTTTAAGGTTTGATTTTTTTAACAGGTTTATCATGGTTTGCTCCGGATTGCGCGTTCCGAGATGATGGCGCTGTTTCCAGTAGGGTCTTCAATGGTGATTTTAAGTTTTTCGCTTCCCCAGAGGACGTTTTGGAGTTTTTTGAGCAAGTTTTTTGCTGCTTTTTTATCGTCCTCATCTTCAACCGTGTCGCGCAAAGTTTCAATCTGTTTCTTAAAGCGCATCAAGAGACCTTCAATATTGGTGACGAATCCTTCAGCATTCACTCCTGGTTCAAGGGTTCCAACGTGGGGAATCTTGATTGTCCCTTCGCTGCTTCGGATAACGCGCACGTTCAAATCATCTTTTCCTGCCACTTCGAAAGTGTACTTTGCGGGTTCTTTCTTCTCGGCAGCCTCAATGTCCGATTTGTGGTAGCCGCAGGAAGAGCAGTGCATTCCAAAGATGAACAGTTTGCCGAAGTAAGGAACTTCGGAAGTGGTCTCGCTCAAGGTGAGGTTTTTGGTCTGGCACATTGGGCATTGCTGTCCCCCTAATGTCTCGATTTCGTCAGGCATATGCTCTCTTGAGAAGCAGAGGTTTTAAAAAACTTTTGCAAAAAGCTTTAGAGTGGATGAATAGTAGGTACAAAAGGGAGACACCATGCAAATTGTTTCACTTGATATAGAAAATATTCGCAGCTATCCGCGCGCGCACTTTGACTTTCCACTAGGAATAGTAATGCTTTCCGGTGACATCGGCTCAGGGAAGAGCACCGTTCTTCTCGCGATAGAGTTCGCGCTCTTTGGGTTGCTAAGAGGAGAAGTCTCAGGTGCCGCGCTGCTTCGAAATGGGGCATTGCGGGGAAGCGTCGAGCTTGAATTCTCAATTGGCGAACATATGTACCGTATCAAGCGCACTCTAAAGCGCTCAAGAGAGAGTGTGGAGCAAGAAGCTGGCTATTTACTTATTGATGGCGTGAAAACAGACGGGACTGCCTCAGAGCTCAAAAGTAAGATTCTTGAGTTATTGGGTTACCCACAGGAACAACTCTCGAAGGCAAAAAATCTGATTTACCGCTACACGCTGTACACGCCGCAAGAAGAGATGAAGCATATCCTGCGCGAAGGGAGAGAGGAGCGGCTTGCCTTGCTGCGTAAAGTGTTTGATATTGACAAATACGCGACGATTGTCCAGAACGCGAACTCGTACGCTAAGGCGTTGCGGGAGCGCAAGCGCGCGCTTGATATCGTTCTTGTGGACTTGCAGGATAAGCATAAGCAGGCGCAAGTTGTGGAAAAAGAGCTCGCGCAGACAAAGGAAGACAGGGAGAAGACCGAGAAAGAGCTTGTGGCGCTGCGAGCGAAGGTCGAACAGGAAAAAGTGAAGCTTGCGGATGCGGAAAAGAAGCGCGCAGAAGCAGAACGAGTCAAGGCGCAAGAGCAAGCGTTGAAGGCACGGGTCGGTGTTCAGGAATCGCAAATGTTTTCGCAGCGAAAAGAGATTGAACTTCTTGCCTCACAACAGCAGAGCATTCCGGATATTCCTGAAAAGCCAAAGGTTAGCAGCCAAGAGCTAAGCAAAGGATTATCGGAAAAGGAAAAAGAGCTTCGAATACATCTGTCCACTTTTGCGCAAACAAACCTTCTCAAGCAACAATCACAGCAGACGATAAATAAAGTGAAATCATTGGCACAGTGCCCGATGTGTTTGCAAGAAGTTTCAGAAAATCATAAATTGAGTATTGTCAAGCGCGAGCAAGAAAAGATGTATGCTGCGCAAGAGCAAGAAACGCAGATGAGAGCGCATGTCCAACAATTGGAAACTGAAATCGCCCAGCTTAGAAAGGATATTGAGGAGGTAAGAAAAAAGGAGCAAGAAATCGGGCTCGCAGCGCTCAAACTTTCTCAAGCCCAGGCGATTGTCCAGCGAAAGAACGCTCTCGAAGTGCAGCAAACGGCACTCAATAAGGAAATCAAAGCGCAAAAGATACTGCTTGCGGAGCTTGAAGAAAAGGTAAAAACTGTTGATGGAAGCCAGTACGAACGGGCTCGAAAGGAGGCGGAAAGTGTCCTTTCAGCCGAGCGCAGCGCAAGCATGGTTCATGCAGCGCTTGTTCAAAAAGAGGAACAGATCGCAAAACAGCTCACGAGCATCCAGAAAGAAATTGAGATTAAAGAACGCGGAAAGAAACAACTCGAACGTACCCAAGCCATACACCAGTGGCTTACCGACTATTTTGTGCCGCTGATGGAAATCATGGAAAAGCACGTCATGGCTAGGATTCATCATGAATTCGACGCTCTGTTCCGACAGTGGTTTTCCATGCTTATTGAAGATGTGATGAACGCTCGGCTTGACGAAAGTTTCACCCCGGTTGTTCAACAAAACGGGTACGATATTGAAATCGAAAACTTGAGCGGCGGCGAGCGGACCGCTGTGGCGCTTGCGTATCGTCTTGCGCTCAACAAGACCATCAATACTGTAATCAGTAGCATCAAGACTAAAGATCTTCTTATCCTGGACGAGCCGACCGAAGGGTTCTCAAGTGAACAGCTCGACAAATTGCGGGATGTTATCGCACAGCTTAACCTGAGACAAATAATCATTGTGAGTCACGAACAAAAAGTAGAAGGGTTCGCGGATAAAATTGTCCGTCTTGAGAAGACACAAAGCGGAACGCAGGTCATAAACTAGATTAATTCTGGTGGGACTTATTGTGAAAAATAGTGTGCACAGGACAACCGCGCACAACTATTAAAAAAGGGAAAAAAGAGTTGCAAGACATGCGTATTATCTTGCACGTTGACATGGATTGTTTTTTCGCGCAGGTGGAAGAACGCGCGAATCCTGCAATTAAGGGAATACCAGTTGTTGTAGGAGCGAATCCCAAAGAGGGGAAGGGCCGCGGGGTTGTCGCCACGTGCAATTATGAAGCGAGAAAATATGGCCTGAAAAGTGCGATGCCGATTTCTATCGCGTGGACTAAATGCCCGCGCGCAGTCTATCTTCCTCCTCGTTTCGAACTGTATTCTGAGGCCTCCTGCGAAGTCATGGACATTTTCAAGGGTTTTGCCGACCGTTTTGAGCAAGTGAGCATTGATGAAGCGTATCTGGATGTGAGCAGCGCAGGAAGTTACGAAAAGGCAAGACTGCTCGCGCAAGAAATAAAGGACCGGGTGAAGGCCGCAGGGCTTACGTGCAGCGTGGGAATCGGTCCGAACAAGCTTGTCGCAAAAATAGCTGCAGGAGAAAAAAAGCCGGACGGGCTTACCATTGTAAAGAATGAAGAAGTTAACGAATTTTTGAATCCGAAAAAAGTCGGAGTCATTTATGGAATTGGTGAAGACCTTGCCAAAGCGCCCGAAGAAGTAGTTGATGAACTTGGGAATTACGGAAGAGAACTCCAGCGCCTTGCGAAAGGAGTCGACGAGCGAGACATCATTGAACAATGGGAAACGAAAAGCATCGGACGACAGTCGACGTTTGATAAAGACACAAAAAATAGAAAACAGATTATTGATTTGTTGGATGGCTTCATTCCTGAACTCTACAGGGACTTGGACAATGAACGCGTGATGTTCAGGACAGTGACGTTCAAGGTGCGTTATGAGGATTTTGAAACGCACACCAAAAGCAGGACACTTCCCGAGTTTACTTCAAGCATCAAAATAATCCGCAAGCTTACGACCGAGTGGGTGGATTTTGCGCTTGAAGATGTACGAAAAATTAGGCTTGTGGGAGTGAGCCTTCACAACTTGAAGAGAAAGTCTTTAAACTCGTCAAAACAGCCACAAAAGACATGGAACCAGTAATTATTGTGAAGTATGGAAGCGCGGGATATTTTTCGGCAAAAAAAGAAGTTCATAATGTTCTTGCAAAGCTGGGCAACCAAAAAGCTGACGAAGAATTGCTTATTCCGGGGTTTATCACGATAAAAACAAAGTTGGACCCGCACGAGGTAATTGAAGATGCGCGCGAATTGTTTTTGGGAAATCCTGACTCTTTTTCAGCGACGACCGAGTGGATTCCAGTGACTGCCTGGTGCGTTCCTGGGGAGATTGCAAAGACGATTAAGGAAGAAGTCGCTGATTTAATCATGCCTGATGAAGAGTATGCGCTCGAGATTCTTAAGTACCAAAGCACGATTTCTGACGATGACATCATCAACAAGGTCGTGCCGCTCATCAAGGCAAGGCCAGGGTACAATCCGTATAAGATTATCCGCATCCAGATTGCTGACAATAAAGTAGCGATTTCTTTGCTCAAGCCCAATGATGTTTTACATATTTGGGAAAGATAAGTTTAAATACGGTTCTTGTTGATTTTTTGCTTGCGCGGATGTAGCGAAGTGGTCAAACGTGCTGGCTTCAGGAGCCAGTTGCTTAGTGCATTCGCAGGTTCGAATCCTGCCATCCGCATGAAGAAAGAATTCAATAAACAGTTTAACTTTTCCCTTTTTTCTTAGAAACGAGTTTTGTAAATTTGATATGTTTCAAAGTTTTTTGCTTGACCGGCGCTTGCTTTGCTTTCCATGCTTCTTTGGCTGCTTTTGAACGCGCCTCTTTTTCCTTGATTTGTTCAAGAATTTCAAATCGGGGCTCTTTGTATACAACTGGCTTAAATTCGACTGCTAGTTTTTTTGGTAGCTCAGGTGCTGCTCCAAAGTTCTCGGGGGGTTGGGGTGCAGGGATGAGCTCTTTCTGTGATGTCACAATATGTGCTATTGGCAATTTTTTCTTGCGACTCCTCCTGAACATAAACCCAAGTGCGAGACCAAAGAGTACAACGAGCACAGCAGCGTAAGGAAGGACTTTCTTCCAAAGCTCAGGTAGCTGCAAAGTCCCAATCGAGTCTCCAGTTGTCACTGCAAGCCCGGTGTTTCCTGTTCCTGCGGCCGAAGCGCCTGCCGATGTCGTTGCTGCGGAGCTTGCGCTGCCTGATGTTGACGCGCCTTTTCCATTGGATGAACTTGTTGAGCTTCTTCCGACGCCTCCAAATGCGTTTGCTAACCCGGTGGCTACCTGGCTTTCAGCGGCCGCTGTGCTTGAAGTGGAAGTTGATGCTGCCGCGCTTGATTGTCCTGATGAGCCCGAGGAACCTGAAGAGCCTGATCCGCTTCCTCCACTTCCACCGCTTGAGCCTCCTCCGCTGGATTGCGAACCAACAGTTGTTGTGTGATTGGTCACTAGCATGGTTGATTGGCTTGATGCGTTCACATGGCTCAGGTTAATTATATTTGTCAAAGTTCCGCTGGTGAAACTGGAACTCACATTTACCGTTATGTTGACGATGGTTGTTTGGTTGGGTGACATGTTGCCTAAAAGGAATGTCTTGTTCGCGCTTGCGTTTGGTGATGCGTTGTTGAAGATGACATTTGAGGAGTAAGTGTCAACCAGTGTGGTGTTGTACGCGATTTCATCTCCAGTGTTTTGAACTGTGATACGGTACGTCAACACGGCTCCTGCAGTTGTCGGGTCAGGGGTGTCTGTGGGACTCGCAGTCAGGAATGGCGCGCCAAGTACAGATGTGGTCGTGCTGTTCACTACAGTTGTATTGATTCCCAGCGCGTTTTCAAAAACAAGTGAATAGGTGGTGTTGAGTGTGCTTCCGTTCGCTGCGGTTGTGTTAAGCGTTACATTCACAAGCATGCTCTGGTTGGAGCTTAAGTTTCCAAGTAAAATTGTTGTGTTCGGGCTCGCGCTTGGAGAAGAATTCACAAAGGTGGTATTATTGGGATACGTCAAAAAGAGTGTGACATTGTAGGCAGTATCATCACCGGTATTATTGACGAACAAAGAGTAGTTGATAACTGTTCCGCGGACGACAGGATCGGGAGTGTCGGTTATGTTGGTTATAATGCCTGGAGTTCCACGAACAGTAGTGAGCGCGCTTGAATTGGTAGATGTATTCTGGCCAACTGCGTTGGTTGAATTGAGCATGGCGGTGTTGTTAAGCACAGTTTCTATCGCGAGGCTTGCGCTGACGTTAACGGAAATATTCACCAGGAAGGCGGTGTTTCCGGTGATGTTGCCAAGGGTGAACGTGACGTTGTTCGCAGGATTGGGAAGTCCGGAGTTGAATGTAGCTCCCACAGGATAAGTTTCTTGGAGTGTGACATTATATGCTGTTCCTACGCCAGTGTTATTTACAATAAGTGTATAATTAAGCTGGCTTCCGCGAATCACGCTGCTGGTGTTTGAGCTTATTGTTAGTGTGAAACTAGGAAGGTTTTCGCTCGCCGCGTGACTTCCTGATGTGGTAACGTTGAATACAAACGTTCCTGCCGAGTAGCTTTGGTTGACGCAAGCGCTGCAGGAAGTGAACAGAGTGTTGTCGTTTGATGAAAAGACTGCTCGGGGATTGATGAATGTGAGCCCCCGCAAGGTGACTTGTGCGCTGGTATTAAGGAATGGAGCGGTTGTTCCATTGATGAACGTTTGGTTTAGTCCTAGTTGGATGATTGATGAAGTGAGCGCGAATGTTCCTGCTGCAGAGAAAGTTTCAGGATAGCGCACGCTTGCGTTTGTCGAATTGAACGTGAGATTGGTGAAGTTATTTGTCCCAGAAAGGGATATCCACGAACTGTTGGTGCTCACTACTAAATCAGAAAAGCGGTTTTCCGTACTGGAACTAAGAACTAAGGCATACCCTCCGCTGCCGTTGGTTGAAAGTGTGAGATTGTTTGCGATGGTCGAGTTTGAAGAGAGCAGAAATAATGCGTGGTTGTTGGAGGTTCCGTTTGCACTGATGGTGAGATTTTCAAGTAGGTTTGAGTTTGAGCTTTGGAGCCCAACCGCATACGTGGAAACGCTTCCATTTTTATGGATGGTGAGGTTGCGCAAGAAGCTTGAACTCACGTTGGTGAAGTTGATGATTACTCCTAATCCTGTTTCGTTGATGTCATCAAGGACACAGTTTTGTATTGTAATATTTGTTTTGTTGGCTGCCAAGATTCCGTTTGCGCTGGTTGGAGCTGGAAGGTTCCAAAGAATGGTTTTTCCGTTGCAGTCAAGGATAATGTTGCTTGCGCCAAACGTGATGCATGAATCGTTCACCGTGATACTTTCATTCAAAATCGCGCTGGAGTTAAGGAGTACTGGACAGCCTGTGATGCTACTATATTCGCTAAAGGAAGTCACATCGAATTCGAGCGTGTTGTTCGCGAAGGTCACGTTCTGACAGACAGAAGTAGGACATGCTACGCCATCGCGTAATGGTTTTGCAAGTGTGGTTAATCCCGCGAGAGTGATGTGCGCGGTTTTATTGAATTGCGGGCACTTGGTTGAATTGATTCCGACAAAATTGGTTCCTAAATAAACGCATGAAATCGCCTGGCCAAAGTCAGTTGTATCACGGAATTGGACCGCGCTTCCTGACGTTTCATTGCGAAGTGCTTGAGTAGATATGTTTACGGTAAGGTTCAAATTGAGTTTGAGGATGGCATTAAGCACGTCGACGCGGTAGCTTGTGCTTCCTATGTTTTTCCCTGTGCTATTAAGAAGCGCCCGAATTGAACTTAGATTAAGCGATGGCAATCCTTGTCTACGCTGATTGTATTGGATGAGCGCAACTGCGCCGGAGACGTGTGGTGTTGACATCGAGGTCCCGCTCATGGTTGTGGTTGCGGTTGAACTTCCAAAATATGAGGAAAGGATGCTTCCTCCTGGGGCGTAGACGTCCAGGCGGTCTCCTCCACGGTTGGATGAACTTGCGATTGTATCATCTTTTTCTGTTCTTCCAACGCTGATGACTTGGAGCGAGCAGGCAGGGTATCCTATTCCTGTGGTGAATCCGTTGTTGCCTGAGGCAAATACTGGAATGATTCCAAGTGAAAGCGCTGTTGTAAAAAGAGGTTCTAGTGAACTGTTAAGCGGATCTGAACTGCACGATGACGCCGTGTATGGTCCTCCTCCTCCAAGTGAGCCTGATATCGCGGTTATGTTGTAATTAGTCGCATTATTAATACAAGCTTCGACGCCGCGCAGGATGTTTGCGTCTGCACAACTTCCGCCACTGTTGCATACTTTAAGCGGCATAATGAGCGCGTCAGGAGCGACTCCGATGACTCGTGTCGCAGATGTTTTGTTTCCCGCTGCTGTTCCGGAAACGTGGCTGCCGTGGCCATGGTCGTCTGATGGGTTGTTATCATTATTTACAAAGTCGTAACCGCCGACAACCTTGTTGGTGAACGCTTCGTGGTCGAGCTGGATTCCAGTGTCGATGACACAGATGACTTGACCTGCGCCAGTGATGTTTGTTCCATTGACGGAAAGGTTGATGACGTCATCAGCGCCGATGATGGGGATGCTTTGAGCTAAAGAAATCTGGCGCTCTTTTTGCGGCGCGATGTATTCGACCGCAGGGTTGTTTCGCAACTGTTCAAGTTCTTCGCGGGTAATATTGAGGCCTATCACGCCAATTGTTTCAAATTCGTAATCAAAAATTAGTGGTTTTCCAGCCACTCTTCGCTCCGCGATTGCCTGCTTGAATGCTTCGCGAGTTTCGCGTGTTTTTTGCTTGCGCCGTTCAAGGAGTTCTCCTTTGGTGATTCCTCGCCTATCCAATGCTGCAGCGATACGGGCTTGTCGCTCGGGTTGCTCGCGCAGTTTGAGAAACACGGGGATTTTTTCGTGAGTCTGTAAAAGCTGTTCAGTTTCTGGATGCACTGTTGCTGGAGGCACATCTTGTGCTGCTGCGATAGAGAGCAAGAGAAGTGCAAATATGAAAGATAATAAAACCAGACGTACACCTTTTTTGAACACACTCACGCGGGTTTTGAAAGACGGGAACTATTTAAACGCTTCGAAAACAAAACTGTAAAGAAAAACACAGCACTTATCACCTTTCAGTGATTCTTAGAGCAATCATCATGGAAACTGAAGATGGACGCCTTCAGTGTTCCGTAGCGTTTAAATATAAGTGTACTGTGAAAAACTGCATGAAAAAAGTGCTGGTATTGGTTATTGTCATTATCGCTGTTGTAAGCGTCCAAGCATACACGCTCGCAGACTATCCAAAATTTTTTGTCGAAGGCGACCGTTTCCGCGCAATCTACGTCATTGGCGAGGAAGCTCCTGCGCTTGACGTTGTCTCAGCGACCGTTCTTTCCACCGCGTTAGTGAAATACCCGAACGTAACTACTGAAATAGGCACCTCGCGGATAGATACTGAAATAGCTGACATTAGGACGAAGAACGCAATCGTCATCGGAAGCCCCTGCGAAAACCGTGCCGCCGCGCAATTGGAGGGCAATCCTCAGCCTTGTAATAAAAACTTAGGTGGGGGCGCTGGATATATCAAATTATTTGAGCAGAATGGCAGAGTGCAACTGCTTATCACGGGCTTGAGCGCAGAGGACCGCCATCAGGCCGCAAGGTTTCTTGCCGAGCGAAGCTTGAGTCGCTTGAACGTGAGCTCGTACATCATTTCCACGTCAACAAATTCTACTCCGCAATTTTTCACCAGAAATTCTACCAATCAAGCGAAAAATAATACGACGACGCGGGCAGCCATCCTTCCGCAGGTTAACACGTCTGTTGTTCTCGCCCAGCCTTCAACACCTGTTGTTGAAGCAGCGCCTCCACCGCCAGTAGTAATTGGCGAATACGAACCGCTTCGCGAGCTTCCCGCCAAGAAAGGTTTTTTCTCTCGATTGTGGGCCTGGCTCAAAAACGTTTTCTAAGACGGATGCAGTACATAACAATTAAATACTCTTGAAAGTTAAAAAGCTCGAAATGACCGGTGCCTATACCATTCGAAACAAGTATTTTACCCCTATGGATAAAGAGTACCATCTGCCTATCAACACGCTTCCTGCACAGTCCGGTCTTGACAAATCGATTTTCTCGATTAAAGAGCTAGGCGAGACTGTTCCTGAATCTCTTGGTGGGAGCAATATCATTCAGACCACGCAGGCCGCGATTCGCGGTGGTGCAGGCACGATTCAATTAATTGCGTTCCCTGCGCAGGACGCGGTGGGGAGAACCCTCGGAGCAAGGATCGGAAAAGAGGTCAGGGAAACGCTCAAGGAACTTCACATGGCAAACGATGTGAACATTGCAGGTATAGAGCTTCCTAACAGTTTGAGAAATCTTAATGGGTTTGATTACCAACAGCGCGCGTTTACTGATGATGAGCGCAAGCGTGGTTTGCAGGAAGTCAAGGACGCTATCAAGTTTGTCGGTGACGTGATGAACGGCGGCGATGTCGACGTTATCTCTTGGGAGTTCCCGCGCGCGGTGAACGATGCAAGTTGGAATAAAGGTAAAGATGGAAAAAAGCTTTTCGAGCGAGAGTCAGAACAGGAAAAGGTCGCTTTTCTTGTAGACACAAGGAGCGGTAGAACTGCCTCTGTTCAGAAAGATGATGTTCAATTTTTGCCAGTTGACCCAACTACGTTCAAACCATTCACTGAAGAAGAACTTGACCCTGACAGTTCAAAACACAAAGACTTGCAACCATTCAATTGGAATAAGTTTGAAGAGTGGGCCAAAAAAAATAGAGACTTGGGGAGTGGACCCAAAACCGCAGAGGAATTATACGTACAGGAACAGCTTCGTGCGCAGATCGACCAGTTAAAAAATTCGAGGTTGCGAAGCGAGGAATTTGCTCGCGACGCGCAAGAACGGATTAAAGATAATGATAAAAAGCTCACCGACCCCGACCTAGACTTATCTGATGAGGAAAAAAAGGAGATTCAGAAAACCAATGAACGCTTGAAAGCTCATCGCGTTGAATATCTTCAGTCTGCGGCCGCAAGTTTGCAAAACCTAAAAGATCTTGAAGTCAGACGTGACAGCTACAAACCATTGAACGAATATGGAATCGCACTGAGCGCCAACTCGTATGCGGAAGCAGGTATTGAAGCGTTGCGCGAGACGCAAGTTGTGGCAGAGCGGGAAGCAACCTCGGGCCAAAAAGTCCGTGACGTGACAGTGGGTCCTGAAATCGGCTGGCCGGATTATTATGGAGGACACCCTCAAGAGTTCAAGGAACTCATTTTGGAAGCAAGAAAGAAAATGGTAAATCTGCTGACGAGTAAGCACCTACTTGATGAATTCGGAAATGTGAAAGTAGACCCAAACACCAAGCAAACTTCACTTAATCCATTTTTTGATCCTGACTTGAAACCTGAAGAGGCTCAAGAGCGTGCGAAAAAACACATCAAAGGAGTTTTTGATACTGGCCATTTGGGGATGTGGCTTGCGAATTTCAAATATGAGAAGGACGAGCAAACCAGCCAGCGTGAAAGTGAGCAAAAGCACATTGAAAGGTTCAACAAATGGTTTGAAAAAGAGGTCAAGGAACTCGCAGAAGACCCACGAGAGCTCGTCAGTGGAATCCAGCTCGTTGACAGTAACTCCGCAGCGCACGGTCATTTGCCTCCAGGAGAGGGTATTTTTCCAGTGTTTAAGACCGCTAAGATGTTCAAGGAAAAAGGGTTCACAGGTTTTATTGTTTCAGAGGGTCATGAGGAAGAAAGGTTTGGCAAGGGTCGTATCCGCACCAAGCTTTGGGAGCAGGCAGGCGCTCCGATTGGAAAGGGGTATTTCGGCCAGTCCGCCATGCCGCTTCGCTGGAACCACGTCGCTCAAGGATATTTCGGTAAGACGTATTCGCCGCTGTTCATGTTTGGCAGTTATTCTCCAAGCAATGAGTTCAAGCTTTGGAGTGAGATTCCTCTAGAATGAGGTCATATAACTCTGCTTCAAGATGTGCAATTTTTGTGAATAGTCTACACTGTTCTACAGCACGTCTTGGTTAGTTTTATAAGTGCATCCAAAATGTTCCCATTTATGGAACAAGAAGTGGTAAAAGTTGCTACTAGAAATTTATT
>JAGVYM010000030.1 GCA_018303245.1 Candidatus Woesearchaeota archaeon
TGGGGCCTTGGAGAGAATGTCGTGCAGGGAGCAGTAAACCCTGATGAATATTATGTGTTCAAGCCAACGCTAAAGAAAGGAAAGGATGCCCTCATTTCAAAATCTTTGGGATCAAAAGAGAAGAAGATGATTTACAGCCATGAAGGCAACGCTCCCGTTAAAAATATCCCCACATCAGATGAGCAGCGCACGCAATATGTCCTTTCTGAGCCTGAAGTGCTCAAGCTCGCAAAATGGGCGGTCATCATTGAAGATTGGTATACGAAGAAGGCCGGGCATTTCAAGCCCATGGATATGGAGTGGGCGAAGGATGGCAAGTCCGGCAAGCTCTTCATTGTGCAGGCAAGGCCTGAGACCGTGCAGAGCAAGAAAGATAAAACGAAATATCAGGAGTATGTGCTGCAGCAGAAGGGTAAAGTCATCATTGTAGGAAAAAGCGTTGGCCAGAAGATTGGCCAGGGGCGGGCACACGTCATCAAGGATGTGAAGAACATCAGCCAGTTCCGCCATGGTGAAGTGCTTGTTACGGATATGACCGATCCCGATTGGGAGCCTATTATGAAAATCGCTTCAGCCATTGTGACAAATCGAGGTGGAAGGACATGCCATGCTGCGATTATCTCGAGAGAGCTTGGCATTCCGTGCGTCGTAGGTACAATCAATGGCTCAGAAAAAATCAAGCACGGCCAGAAGATCACTGTAAGCTGCGCTGAAGGCGAGCAGGGAATCGTCTATGATAAATTCCTCAGGTTTAAAGTAGTTGAAACTGATCTGAAAAATATGCCTCGGACGAGAACAAAGATCATGATGAATGTGGGCAATCCTGAGCAGGCGTTTGAGCAGAGCTTCCTTCCTAATGATGGTGTTGGCCTTGCAAGAGAAGAGTTTATCATCAATTCCTGGATCAGAATCCATCCGAAAGCCCTCATTTATTTCAATACGCTCAAGGATCATGAGGCAAAGCGGCAGATCGCGGATATCACGAAAGGGTACAAGGATAAAACACAATATTTCATCGATAAGCTTGCATACGGCATAGCAATGATCGGTGCGGCATTCTATCCGAAGGATGTTATTGTGCGCCTCAGCGACTTTAAGAGCAACGAGTACGCGAATCTCATCGGCGGAAGGCAGTTTGAGCCGAAAGAAGACAATCCAATGATCGGTTGGAGAGGCGCTTCGCGCTATTACAAACCCGGATACCGTGACGGGTTTGCGCTCGAGTGCAAGGCATTCAGGAAAGTTCGGGACCGTATGGGTTTGACGAATGTCAAAATCATGGTTCCATTCTGTAGGACTGTAGAGGAGGGCAAGAAAGTGCTCGCTGAGATGGCAAAATATGGGCTCAAGCGCGGAAAGAATGGTCTTGAGGTTTATGTCATGTGCGAAATCCCAAGCAACGTCATCCTCGCGGATAAATTCTCTGAGATCTTTGACGGATTCAGCATTGGATCGAATGATCTCACGCAATTGACGTTGGGATTAGACCGTGACTCAGAGCTTGTCAGCGATATATATGACGAGCGCAATATGGCAGTTAAGCTCCTGATTGCGCAAGTCATCAAGGTTGCGAAGGCGAACAAGCGCAAGATAGGCATCTGCGGGCAGGCGCCTTCAGATTATCCTGAATTCGCGCAGTTCCTCGTCGAGAACGGCATTGACAGCATTAGCCTGAATCCTGACACGGTTGTGAAGACGACGCTCGCGATCGCCCAGCAAGAGAAGAAGATGAGAAGACGTTAGGCACGCTCAAGAACGATTATTTTTTTGCTTAAACTTTTATGAATATAGATTGTAAACTGCCCCTGGACTTTATAACCCGCCCCTTTTAGCAGCGACCCACAAGCAACCGTGCTCGGCATCCCAACAACCGCTTTTCGCGTTTTAAGAGCGCGCAGTCTGAGAAAAAACGCCCGATAAAGCTTCATCAAATCCTGTGTCTTTGTGTTTTTGCCATACGGCAGATCAGTCGCGATATAAGGATAGGAGCCGGTGAGCGTTAGCGCATCACTTTGAATCACTGTTGATTCATGCAATTCGAACATGCTGAGGCATACTTTTCATCAATATCACAGCCAACAACGGGAAAACCCATAAGCCCGGCCTCGATGAGAATTCCCCCTGTGCCACAAAACGGGTCTAACAGAATCCCGGTCTTAACACCTGTGAGATTGACCATTGCTCTCGCGAGCTTCGGATGCAGGCTCACAGGTGAATGCGCTGCCCTGAGATGCGCGCGCCGTTCCTCAAACCGCTCATACTGCTCCCAAAGGAGCTTACCGCAGTATATGTGAGATTTAGTGAAGAAAAATTGAATCTGCGTTCCAGGATTCTCCAAATCCACGACGACGTAACTGTGCATGTATAGCCTTGGCAATATTTTTCTCCCCTCCCTTATTCCCATGAACTCTCACGCAATAGCTCCCCGTGATGTGTTTGTTCCAATCAATCTTTGGGATCACGGATCCTTGCGCAGAAAAAATCAGTGCAAAGGCGGTGCGTATGAACGCTGATCTCCGCACAAGACCGGCGTCGGAGAAAACAACAAGAGTATCACGAAAGAGTACCTTATTATTCAGCGCTCTCAATTCCGCTTGGGCAAGCTCGGGGTATTCCTGAGAAAATGTTGCAAAGCATTTCATTTGTTATGATCCCCAACTATTTGCAGTCATTGCGCCCTTCCTCATATTTATGCAATGAAAGGCGATCATAACTTTAAAAATACCACACCTGCGGTTGGGATTTTTATTTCTTGCTGAGCTTCATGTACGCCAGTCCAATCAGGATAATGAGCACGATGCCGAGTATTGCAAAGCGCAGCCAGTCTTCAGCATTGCCCCAATACCGTATGGTTCCGTAGATGATCGTTAGCACTCCTCCACCCATGAGGCCGAGCGCCACACTCTCGACGTTGAGGAACGTGGCTGCGATGATTGTGACAAGGCCAATGATGCCTGCGAGGATAAAGATAACGCGGTTGTACTGCTCATTTACCGTGTCAAAAGACTCCTGACATTCGCGCGTCAGATCACACCATCCGGTCACCGTGATGTTTTCTGCTCGCTTTTCGGGAAGAGGATACGGAGTCCAGGTTCCATTAAAGGCTATGCAGTTCTGCTCGCTGTATATCTCACCGGGCATGTACTTGTTTGGCCCACAATAATCATCCCACTTGGGCGAGATATAAAACGTGTTGAGCCCAAAATGTATGAACAGTACGAAGATTATCGCAAGCGCAATGGCCAGAATTCTTTCTTTGACATTCATGGTTCAATGTGAGGATATGGAGTATATAAATATTGCGCCAAAGTGAATTCTGAACTGGCCTGGGCAGGATAGCAACCTTTAAATAGACGGAAAAGGCATGCATGAACAAAAGGGGTGGCAACGATCCGCGGCTTCATGCTCATCATCATATTCGTAGTGTCGGCAGTTGCGGTCTCCGCAGCATGCCTCAGGGATACTGAGTGTGATGACGATAATTTCTGCACGTTGGATAAATGCAAGAATGTCACTGCGCAAAACACGACAGGTTGCGTGAATACTCAGATTTCAGGCTGTGATTTCTCAAAATACGTTGAGCTCGGTCAAAAATTTACGCTCGGCACAGGCGACTGCAAGTTTACCCACACGTTTTCTGATGCCGATGAGTCAAACGGATATGTCACGATAGATGAAAAAAATGTATATTACTCGGGAAACGCGACGAGTAACGGTTTTCTGTTCACATATCAGGAACCGGGGACGAAACTCACATACAAGATGCGATACAATGCAAGTGTCGATCGCTTGTTTCTTGAGGAGCAGGAAAAGCCCTGTCCTTTCCAAAACCTTTGCGCGTCATATGCGCAGTGCCAGGATGATGATCCGTGCACGATCAATGAATGCGACGGATTTCCACTCCACTGTACGGGAAAGAAAATATTTTATTGTAAAAGCAATGATAAGTGCTGTCCAGGGCAGTGCTCCTACGCAGATGACAATGACTGTTTCGAGTGCAACCTGGATACCGAATGCGCCCCGCGCCCAAACAATCGAGTACTCTGCAACACATTGACAAAAAAGTGTGAATACACACTTATTCAGGAATGCCGTTCTGGAGACCGCGTCTGTGGCCAGGGATGCTCATTCCCTGCGGATGAGGATTGTCCAAGGCAAATAATGTGCGGAGATACTATCTGTGATGCTCAGGAGGAATGCTGCGCTGACTGCGGATGCTCGCAGGGTTTTATGTGTTTCAATAACACGTGCGAGAAGACTGAAGCTTTGATTATTGAAGAGGCGATCTCAGGTTCTGAGCGCATTAAAAACCTCTCTGCGGCGCTCGAGGAAGAAGGATTTGTAATCGGGAACGCGAGCGTGACAAGAACAGAGTCTGAATTTCTGTATACGCTGCCATTTACAAAGGGAAAGAAGATTAAAGCAATTCAGGCAACGCTCACGCCACAAGGGAGTATTGTCGATGCCAAGATCCTTATCCAATACAGTGGGACATTCGTATCAAAGTACGTCGTTGTCGCCATATTTTGCGGCGCCGTGCTTATCCTCTCAATCTTATGGGTATTCATAAAAACACCGAAAAAGCCGGAATCCTTGTTCATTGAGGAGCATGATGAGAGGACGTCCGCCGAGAAGTAAAATACGCGAGCATATTGCCGAGATCCTTGCGGTAATTGGCAGAGGGTATGGCTATCAGATCTATCAATATTATAGCGGCGTGTTCCCGAAAGTCACGCAGCGTGTTATATACTATCATCTCAAAAAAGGCGTGCAGCTGCAGGAGTTTGTCGTGCAGGAGATCAGGAAGGAGCAGGGTAAGTTTAGCTGGGGCTCTGAAGTGGAGAAAACATATTACGCACTTGGGCCGAACGCAAAACCCTTAATGAAAGATGACATAAGGGAGAAAATCAAGGCGGTTAGATGATTTCCACATACCGATGATCGACATCGAACTCGTGGATGTCATCGCGTAAGGAAATTCTGGCAAGATACCATCCGGACTCCGCCGCATACGTGTCTGCTCTGAGGACAACCGCTACTTTTTCATGATCGTCAAGATCAAACATCTTGCTCTGCGCCTGGATGCCAAGATCATAAATAAACATGCTCACGCGAACATCCTCAGCATCATCATTGCCATTATTCACGACGTTGACATGCATGGCTATCTCATCAGGGTGCTCAGAGAGATCGCGTATTTGCCCCAGATAGGGCTGATTAAAGAAAGCGATGGAAAAAACAACAAGGATCATGAATGCGTGGTGTTTCACTCGTATACCCCCTAGACCTAGTGAAAACTGAGGAGCCTATATAAGCATTGCTCGCATGAGGTATATTGAACAAAACATATAGGTTTCAACCATACCGATCTTTCGTTTTTGTGACGTGACAAAACGTTTTTAAAGCACGTTCCATTCTTGCAAGGTATGGTTGAAAAGCCTCTCAGAAGCCCCATATGCACGGTGCTGGGGCACGTGGATCATGGAAAGTCAAGCGTTCTTGATTATATTAGGTCATCGGCTATCACGAAAGCTGAACCAGGCGCGATTACGCAGGCGATTGGGGCGTCCATAGTTCCGCTCACGACGATTAAGAAGATCTGCGGCGAGCTTTTGAGCGAGAAAATCCAATTCACGATTCCAGGGTTAGTATTTATAGACACTCCTGGACATGCGGCGTTTACGAGCCTGCGAAAGCGGGGGGGAAATCTCGCGGACATCGCAATTCTTGTTGTTGATATGAATGAAGGATTTAAGCCGCAAACGATCGAGTCCATCGAGATCCTGAGGAGTTACAAAACGCCCTTTGTGATCGCAGCAAATAAAATCGATCTCATCCCCGGATGGCGGGCAAGCAAGGCCATGCTGCTCAAGAATATTTCCGACCAGGCTCCGAGTGTCATTGAGCATCTTGACAAGAAGATGTATGAGCTTGTGGGCAGCTTATATGAGAAATTCGCAATGAGCGCGGAGCGCTTTGACCGCATTGAGGATTACACGAAGCAGATTGCCATCGTTCCTGTAAGCGCTGTGACCGGAGAGGGCATCCCGGAGCTGCTCATGGTGATTGCGGGGCTCGCGCAGCGATATCTTGAGTCGTGTCTGTCCTGCGATGTTGCTGGGCTCGCAAAAGGCACCGTTCTTGAAGTCAAGGAAGAAAAGGGTATAGGGACGAGCCTTGATGTCATTATATATGATGGCGTGCTGAGAAAGAATGACATGATCGTGATTGGAGGCATAAATGAGCCGATTGTTACGAAAGTCCGCGCTCTGTTTCAGCCCGCGCCATTAGCCGAGATGCGCGACAAGAAGACTAAATTTACGTCTGTAAACGAGGTCGTTGCGGCTTCAGGGATTAAGATCGCCGCTCCGAATATCGAGGGTGCTGTCGCGGGAATGCCAATAAGAGGAGCGACTGAAGATATTGTTAATGCAATCAAGGAAGAGGTGCAGCAGGAAGTGCAGTCTGCGTTTATCGAGACGGATGCTAACGGCATTATTGTCAAAGCGGACAGTCTTGGTGCGCTCGAGGCCATTGCGAACATCCTGCGCGAGAAGAATGTGAGCATTCAGCGGGCATCTATTGGCGACATATCAAAAAAGGATGTCTCAGACGCGGAAGCGCATGACGACCCGATGCACGCTATTATCCTGGGATTTAATGTTAAGGATGAAAGCAAGCTATGCCCTGCGAAAGCAAAAATAATCACGGACAATGTAATTTACGCGCTGCTCGACAAATTTACGGCATGGCAGCAGGAAGTGCTCGCGCTGCAAAACGCTGCCCGGCTGGAGAATGTCGTGAAGCCGTGCAAGATGCGTATCATGAAGGGCTATGTCTTCAGGCAGAGCAATCCTGCAATAGCCGGTGTTGACATTCTCGAAGGCTCGCTGTCAACGGGAACCCAGGTATTCAAGGACATCAAACCCATTGCAACCGTGAAAAATATTCAGCATGAGAAAGAAAACCTTTCAGTTGCGGAGAAGGGAAAACAGGTTGCGGTCGCGTTTGAGGGAATAACCATAGGAAGGCAAGTGAATGAAGGGGATATTCTTTATGCAGAAATCTCTGAGCAGGAGTTTCGCACGCTGAAAGAGCATAAAAAGACATTAAGCTCGGGAGATATTGAAGTGCTCAAAGAGGTTGCGGAGAAAAAGCGCGAGCAGAATCCCACATGGGGGATTTAAACCCAAGGGTTGTAATGGACTCTGTGTTTCCAGTACTCTGCACAGCGGCCCAATAATGCTCGTAAAGGCTTCTGTTGCTGTAATGTCAGTGTGGTAAACGGTGTTTGCACAGGCCGGCCTGCCCGCTCGTGTGCCTGTTCAAGTGCGGCGAGGTGGGTGTGCACGATACCCTGCAGAGGTTCAATATCGGATTCTGTATTAACACTTAGAGCCATCCGCTCCAGGCGCGATTCTGGCTTTTTACCATTCGGTTTTCCCGCTAGCCTTGTGAGCTCATTACGATACTGCCGCTCGAGAAGTTCCTGTATCTCTGGAGTGTAACTCGAAACAACAGGAAAGAGTGTTTCGTGCGCAACCCACAGGATCGCTGCTTCTTTCTGTGGATTTTCATGAACATACAGAGTATGTAGGTTATGACGGACATCATATGGCCGCACGAGTAAAACCTCGGGAAGGCGGGCAGCGGCGACGAGTACAGCCTCTGAGGCCATGCGCTTACGGTCAAGGTAATACCCATCCGGAAAGCTTTCCTTAACGTAATCCGTCAATCCACGGACGATCCTAGTAATATATCCACCAAATTGCTCGCGCAATTGCTGTTCTCTACGGTCAACGGTAGCATCACGACTTGCCTTGTCAAGGACATCGTGTAGGAGTCCAGCAATAACGATCTCTGGGGGCGCCTGTCCCAGTATCGCGAGCTCCGTTGCAATTGTTTTGGGGTGAAAAAAGAAAGATTCTCCTGAACGGCGCTTCTGCCACTTATGAGCGTTGTAGCAAAACCGCACAGCCCTCCTTATTTGTTTTTCGTGTCCATACGTGACATCATGGTTCTCCCTAATAATATCCACGAGCGACTCCCAATTAGCTACATACACCTTTTTTGTTGGATCGGACACAAGATGATGCAGAAGATCCATGCCATGTACATCTTTTGGCACACCAACAAAGATGTCGTGAGGACTCCCGTTAATCACCCGGCCTCCAACGTAACGAATCCTTGTTGGACTTCTCTCGGGGTTTTGATCAGATGGTGCAACTCGGCCTCTAGGCGATACTCTCCCACCTATCGATGACTGATCTGCTAATGCCATTTCTCCCCCAGTAATTAGGTAAGAGAAGCCTCTGAGCTATTTATATTTATATAACCATTAGGGAGTGGTAAGGGGCAAGCATTTATATGAGCCATCGTTTACGGCACCTCATGCCGCACATGCATTTTCTTTCCCAGAAAGAGATTAAAGCGATTCTGCAGCTGCTCGAGCAGCAGTTTGGTTATCATGAAAAGCTTCCTTACGTGTTTGCCAGGAGTGAAAAAAACAAAGTATATATCATAAATGAAGACATCAAAAATCTGGACATTAATCACATTCGCATGAATAGTGTGGGCATGTACTTTGGAGAGATTCTTGAGGATGGAATACGATTGAGCATTGAGGGATCGCAGATGATTGGGCCTCATGCACAGCTAAACATCACATTGCTCGATGACCGCGAAATGCAGGAATGGCTCAGAGGAGAGGATATCCCCAATCACTTTGGCCTGAGAGGGTATACGCTTATCAGGCACAAGGGCGATTTTCTTGGATGCGGTAAAGCCACAGAGAATAAAATTTTGAATTATGTGCCAAAGACGCGAAGGATACGTTCACATCTCGAGGAACCGGTTTAAGCGGTAATGCATAATGGTATGCGCTTCTGACTGCGTTATTCTGTCAAGTGCCTTGCGCGTGGGAGGTTTGATAGCGGCTAAGTGTCTTTTCCTATAAATCTTGTCTATCTCTGTGATAAGATCATAATGCGCTCTTGAGTGTGCCCCAAAAAAATCATCGTAGAAATAATCAGCGATGTGAGCGTAGACCTGCACTTCCACAGGGGTGATTCGTCCTTCGTTATCGGCAACTTCCGTGTCAAATTTGGTGTGATGGATGCCCTCGGGAACAATAAAGTGAGATTCGCGAAAGCCGTCGGGAGCTCGCGAGGTGATGATTCTCTTGAGAAGCCCATATACTTGGTTCGCAACTTTTTCATGGGGACGATTGCCTAGGCCTCCGCTGTCTGCGATGAATCGCAGCCCAAAAAAGTCATCAGGCAAGATATGAGCCCGACAGTCATCATGCAGTATGTAAAGAGGTTTTTGACGATACGTGGTAAGTGCGGATGCTGCCCGTGCCGCGAGTTTTGCGAAGACACGATGCATGCGCTTGACGCGCGTCGTCTCGAATCCCACAGTGCCGTGCTTCCCTTGGAAAGTGTACACTTCCAAATCACTCAACTGGGAGAGTGTGAGGGGTGAATAATATTTTCGAGCATCCCTCGAGCGCTTTCCGCCATATGTTCTCCAGTCCATAAGGCGCACGGCTACTTTCATGGCCATCTCTTCGGTTTCATTGCTCGGTCGCTCGCCTCGTTTATCACGCCTGAAATATTCCACAATATCTTTCTTAAACGTTCCTGTTGAGATAACTTGGCGCATAAGATGATCAAGGAGATCATATGGGACGTCCATCTTTACGATTGCATCTAGCGAAGGGTCACCGTTTGCGCCAAAGCGAAACATGCGTCTTCGATAGGCCGGGTCTGACACGCCTGTCAAAACGGGGGCGTGGGGCGTGAGAGGTCTAAGGATATCGCGGACGCGCTCTAACGCACGAAGCCCCTGTAATATTTTCGCGTCCAATTCTACGGCAAAATCGCGGTATTCATCCTCACGAAGATCCTCATGAAGATTCAACGGATTTGCAACGTATAAGAGGAGCTCAGCAATGGTTAACTGATCCTTGGGTAAATTTTCAGGGGAGCAGCACATCCACTCATAGAATTGGCTTTTCTCAACATCCAGCGCTAAGTGGTCAATGCCGGGAGTCATATGTTGGAGTGCTGTGCGCTTTGCCATAATGTCGGGCAGGAGATGCTTCTATAAAAATATTCCGCTTCCATATCACTTAATAGTAACAACAGAAAGTGTTGCGTGCCCGTGCGCGGAAGGCTGGGTAAGTGCTGTGATGAGTGTACGCGCAATATGTTTCGCCGCTTTATTAGCCCTAATCCCAAGCGTTCTGCGATCATCATACATGCCCATGCGTATGACAAATTCCTCGGGGTGATCAAATCCCCCATTGACAATAAACTGCACGGTATCTTGAACTCCGGAAGCAGAAATGGTCAGCGTCGCCTGCTGCCCGGCATAATCGCGCGCAAACCGCTTCAGCTGCTCAGCATCATACTCAGCGTCAACACCGAGAATGCAGTCTCCGCGCTCTGAGAGGTAATGCTCTTTCGTGAACTCAAGTGTTGTTGGGTGAAGCGCCGCAATGTTCTTGTGCCCTGAAAATCTGAATGCAATCATGCCCGCTACTTAATAATGTCTTCAATGGGCTTCTTTGTCTTGGCTTGTTTTGCCATCTTCGCGAGATCAACACCCAAGTCCTTGAGCGC
>JAGVYM010000010.1 GCA_018303245.1 Candidatus Woesearchaeota archaeon
AGGGAATATTCCTCCCGCAAATCGTCCTTTTGTTGTTCCAAGAGCAATGAACTATTTTATGGGCGCAGGATTCGCAGTAGGGCTTGCTCTTGTGGTAAAAGGAAACGCTGAAGAAAATGTACAGTTAGAATATTTCGGTGCTGGAATAGCGACATATTCGGTGATCTATGCGGCGAGTGTGCATTTTATTTCTCCGCTAATCGCAAAGTCTATTAACCATCGTTTTTCACAAAAACATCAACCGTAACTTGTTCCCGAGCGGATACACCCCAACTACATCTCCATCGAGACGGTTCCAGCGTAAATATTTTTGGATTTTGCGCATTTGCGTGTTCAAGCCAAACAGCGATCGCCTGCAGCTTCCG
The DNA here is from genome assembly GCA_018303245.1 of Candidatus Woesearchaeota archaeon. Lineage (GTDB taxonomy): Archaea > Nanobdellota > Nanobdellia > Woesearchaeales > ARS49 > JAGVYM01. Next base: position 366 of record JAGVYM010000010.1, read on the forward strand.
CTTTTGATTTCGATGTAGCGTTTACAGACTCCTTTTTCACACCTATAAACAATAAAAATGTCTGGTTGTGCGATCGCGTGTTTTTTCTTAGTTAAAGGATATTCTGTTTCAATGGCGATGACTTCCTCTTTGTCAATGCCGACGAGCTCGGGGTTTTCAAGAATTAAGGTTTTGAGCTCTTCGTGCCGCTGCAAACTGCCGCGTTCGTAGTGCATTCTTCGAGTAAGGTGTGTAGATATATAATGATTTCTTTCAATTTATGCAAAAAGGCAAATAGTTTAAGGTTCTATTCTCGACGCGGAAGTTTTGACTGGGCGAAATAAACTTTAAACAAAGTGGTATCTGATTCAGCTGGCGTGCGGTCCTTCATAAGGGTTCTAGAGAGTGCGAGTGTGGTGTCAACGAGTGCAGGTCCGCAATGGACACGGCCCAAATCTGCTTGTTGATTCATCCAGAATGCATAGTTGGCAAGGGCAACGCCTGCCTCGACATAGTTTTGCGCGGTAAGAGCTGGCTTGATTTTGTCAGCATACGCGTCGTGAAGTCGGTGGACTAATTCAACTGCAGTAAGGGGAGTATTCATTCTTTGTTCAAATCAGCGATATCTTTTTAAACGTTTTGACTTCTTTTCAACAGTTGGGCTTAATTTGCAGCTTGCTGCTATTAGTGCCCAACTTTGAAATAAGAAATTGTCTTCTCACTTCCAATGGAATTCAGACAATTTCTATATTCGAAGAGTACGCCGCGGTCGTATAGTCCGGTCAAGTATGCTGCCCTTTCGAGGCGGTCACCTGGGTTCAAATCCCAGCCGCGGCATCTGATTGTGCCTAAGCCGTTTATTCAGACGAAAAGAGGATACAGGGGTTACTATTGTAAAAATTCTGCAAACTTAGATTATTTCAGACGGTTAATCGCTAAGTTTGAATCCAGAGATTTGAGCTATGTTAGACGGCTTCGCCTTCTTCAAGATTTGAAAATTGTTGTTCACTTTACAGAGAAAGACCTTAAAGAACTTGCCAGAGAGGATATTGACCAGATTGTTGCGCGGGTAAATACTTCGCAAAGTTCTGAAAGTGCCAGTGATTTTAAGACGCATTTGAAAATTATTTGGAAGTTAATCCTTCCAGAAACAGATGAAAAGAATAGACCAGATGAATCAATAACGCCTTATGTAGTGAGACATTTGAAATCGTACATAGATAAGAGCAGACAAAAGAGAAGAATAGACAAGCTCTCATGGGAAGAGTTTGAACGCATTGTAACTTTCTTCAGCGATAAGCCATGCATTCAGGCGTACTTGATGTTAGCACTTGAAAGTTTGGGAAGACCTCAAGAGCTTTTATGGCGCAAAATAAAAGACGTGGAATTATACGACAACTACGCCAAAATTTATCTCTCAAGTCATGGAAAAGAAGGTATAGGTATTCTTCAATGCATTGATAGTTATGCTTATCTCACTTCGTGGCTCAATGAACACCCTTTCAGAAAAAATCCAGATGCGTTTCTTTTCGTTAATTCAAAGGGTGACCAATACTCAAATTTTGCTATTAACAAACATATGAGGATTGCCTGTGAAAAACTGCAAATCAATAAGCCGATAACGTGCTATTCTCTCAAAAGAAACGGCGTAACTCTGCGCCGTTTAAGAGGAGATACGGATGTAGAAATACAGCGTGCGGCGCGGTGGTCAAGCACGAAACAACTCAAAACTTATGACCTTTCAGACCAAGATGATGCGTTTAAACTTGAACTTGTGAAAAGAGGGCTTATAGAGCCAGAACATGGTTTTGAACACTTGAAGCCGAAAACCCGCCCTTGTGTTCACTGTGGCGCGTTAAACAAGTTTACAGATGTGACTTGTAACCATTGCAATAGACCGCTGGATAGAAAGCGAATTCTTGAACTTCAGCGCGAAGATGAACTTAGAGCACTCAAAGACTTTATGACAATCCCTCAAGTAAAAGAACTCTTCGAGACGGTGTACAGATTAAAGAAGAAAGTGGAGGGAAGGTCAAAATAAGCAATCAAGAACTCTTCTTTCATCAGAATATGAGGCTCCTCTTAATATTTCTTCTTTATTTTTTCATAAAGCTCTTTTATTCTTGAATCTTCTCCATAATTAACCCAAATGCCTTTTTTGCAATCATCTACAAGAATTGAATAATCATATCCGATAGTTATTATTGCTGACCCGTTTAGTCCTTGGAGAATTTCCTCATTTTTTGTCCGAGATAAATTATGAAATTTCCATTCTTTGACATCTTGAGCTAACCTCAATACTTCTTCAAGTGTTGGTTTTGTTTTTGCCATTTTATTCTTCCTTTGGTTTTAGTTCAGGAAATAACTTGTAAAGTTCTTGTCGTGTTTGTATATATGCATTTCTTGAACCTAAACATTCTTTCATCAAATTAAAACTTGCCTCGTCAAATGCACCGCATCGCTGCCAGCCGCGATTAGCATTTTCATATGATGCTCTTCGTCTTTCTGCTTCTGTAGTTTCCTTTTCTAAAAATTTCACGAGAGCTTGCAATTTTTCGGTAATATCTTTACTCATTGTATTCCACTCGGACTTTTTTATGTGATTTCAAGATTTTTGATTTGATGTATTCTTTTAATCCTTCTTCTGTTTTGTAAAAGACGTTTCCAGCTAAAACACTTTGTTTTCTTCTTCCTATTGAGCAATTGTTTGGACTGCGGTCACCGCCCTCTATGCTTGTTATTTGAACATCAATTTCAACTTCAGTTTCATCAGTTAATTCTAACGTTTTTCTGACTGCGTCATCCAAATCAATATTTTTTATCTTAGGACTTGTTCTCAGGAAGGTATTCCCTGCTCCACAATACATGGCAGAATTACGATAAAAATGTCTTACGATTTCAGAATCTAACTTTTTCTCTTTACTTAATCTTCTAATGGCATCTTGAATTTCATAATTAGCAATAGCCGGATTTGTTTCTAAGTAAATTTCAACTGACTTTGCTACTCTTCGTTTATGTTCATCATAAACTCTACTTCCAACTCCAAAATTCTGTTCGCCCAAGATTGTTGTAAGGTTCATTTTTGTAGGTCTGGGAAAAGTTGGTAAATTTGTTCTCGCACGCTTTGGTATGTTTCAACTCGGGCAGCGTTTTTTATTTTCGGGAGATTGTCATATGCTTGTACAAATCTTCCTCCATACGGTGCACTCTCTTCTTTTCTCTCAGATTCTATCTTGTCATCAAGAGATTTGACCAATAAACGTAATTTTTCTTCGTATTCGTTTGATTCCATGCTTCAAATTTCACATTTACTGCTTTATAAAGCTTTCTGAAGAGACAACTCGAAAGTAGTAAATATTTATGGTTGCGGGACAGTGCAAGGCATAATCCCAAAGTGCCTTCTGGATGCCTTACGGTGTGCTTGAACTGTCCTGAGATACGTCCCAAAGCCATAGGCAAACCAAACGCTAACCGTCTCTGGCGCGTTTCTCCACCGCGCTATTCGCGTCTCTTCGCATCAAGCCAGTGTTTCTTATGCGCCCACACGCGCTCACGTTTAATTCCAGTAACGCTGACTATTTCCCACCACGGAATTCTGGGGCTGTCTTCTAAGAGAATCCAAACTATTGTGCGTTCTTCCTGAATGCGTTTCCATTCGGGGCGTAAGAGTTTCTTCACCCAATTCATTGAACACCTTTTGATTTATTCTTTACAACAAAACAATCAACCTCATCGTTTTGTTCACGAATGATAATTGAGTGTTTATCTTTGTGTACCAAAAAATCAAGATGCGCTCGTGCTTTGTTGTAGCGCAGGTCTTTTCCAAAGCTAAGCATTATTTCTTGAATTGTTTCAGGAGTTACTTTCATACCAATGTAGTGTTCAGCAAGATGTTCTTTAATGCGAATAATCACTGCTTTCTTTTTGGATTCTCTCTCTTTTTTGAGAAGGGCTTTTTCTAATTTAACTGCTTGATGTTCTTTCTCTATTTTTCGCAGTCGTGTGATTCTTTCTGTTACCAGTTGTTTGAACCTCATTGCAACACTTACTTCTATTGAAAGGCGGTTTACTGCGTAAAAATCTTTATTGATTTTGTAATATTTGCTTGAACGCTGTCCAACAAAGCGCAAGTATTCTTGTTTGTTTTGTACATCAATATCGGTGAAGTCTAAGTTCGTGATGGCTTTTTCTCTTTCAAGTTCTTTGAGCCAATCGTGAAGTTTGGATTTATTATCCTCAGACATACCTAAAAGAAGACGCAGTTCATCAAAATATGCAACCTCTAAGTATTTGACTGCGTATACAATTTGGAGTTTTTTGATAGACTTTTCTGCGCTTTTTGCACGTTCTAATTGGTTTTCAACAAATTCTGTTAAGGACTCTACATCACAGCTCCCATCAGGCAAACGGAAATTTTTCTGAAAGTCACGTTCCAGTTCTGATGCCTGAACTGTGGGCGCAGTTTTGATTTTTTCTAGGGGTTGCGCGTTTGAGAACTCTTTGTCGATTTTTTGAGTAAACTGGCTTGAATCAGTGGCTGTTTTTTCTGAACTCAAAGTGTTGTTTTGGTTCGGAAGAGAACTGAAATGGTTATTTGAGTTCTGAGATGAACTGTCAATTTTGATAGTGTTCTTGGCTAAACCCATTGTGGAAAGTATGGACTTTTCGTTGCACTGTTCGCATAAGCGATTAGGGTTTGAAAGAACGCTAATAATTACGCCACACTGAATGCAATGAACATCAGCCATCCTGCTCACCTAAGACTTTCTTCCGCACGTATTCGCTTTTTGATGAACCTTTGGGAATAGAACCTTCAATTTTTGCAAGTTCGATAGAATTAACTTTGTGTCACAAGGGTTTTTATGTTTTGGCTGTTTCTGTTGCATTGTCATCGGCTCTTTTTGAAGTGGGCGTTGTCGCGTCCGCTTTGATTTTTTCTTCTGCATTTTTGATTAGAATTCCCACATTATCTAACAAGTCCTTCAGGATGGCTTCACTGTGCATTTTTCCACCCTGCAAGCCATCCATCAACTGCGGTCTTTTTCTCTTGAGGTTCAATTTGAGAATTTGCAATTTCTTGACTTTCTGAATCATCAGATTCCAGTTCAGATACCAGTCTGCGTAAAACTGATGCTTTGCTGGTGTACGCTTTCCTTGCTTCGCTGGATAGCTTTGCATACAGCGCATCGTCGAAAATCACAGTTATCGTTTTGTTCACTTTGGCTTTCATAGTATTTGTTAGGAGTACCTATTATTTAAACCTTTCTGAATGGAAAACCTTTTAAAATCTGGAAACTCTGGAATGTGTTATGTTGCCGTTTGAAAAAGAGTTTCCCGAATTGGGAGAAAACTTAACCACTATGTCTTATTTTATGTTGGTTGAAGAAGCCGCATTTATCAGATATGCGTATTTTGCTCAAAGACCTATGTCCACTCCGGAGTATTATTCTTTTCTTTTAGGTTTTGAAATAGGTCGTCTTGAAAGGGATGCTAAGTACGCGATTAAAATTGGAATTTACCCCCTTCCACATTTCATTGAAATGGAAAAGATGGCTAAAGGAGTGGGTGCAAAAGCGTCATATAAGAGGACACTTTCTATCCTTGAACGATTAGCGAAGTGGGGATTTTTGAAAAAGAGACCTGTTCAACATATGAAGGAGAAATTCTTTTGGGTTCTGAATCCTCCATTCTTGCAGAAATATGGAAGCCAACTCAAGGCAATAGAAGAAAAATCTCCTCTTGTGGAGAAGCAAAAAGAAGCGAAAACTTAATATATTTCTATTATATCAGTTGATATAACATGACTGAACTCATAAATTCGCACGGAGAGAACATTTTGCGTTTTCCTAGACTTGATACTGTGCTTATGGTTGAGGAGTTTATCAAAGCGCATGACGGAGAGTTGAAAAAGCGCAAGCTCTGGGAGTCGCTACCGAAAAAGATGATGTATCAGACCTTTTGCGTTGTCATTGATTATTTGCTTCAATCACACAAGCTTTCAATTGATGCAGAAGGCAAGATTGGCTGGATGTACTATCCTGAAACCGCAAAGAGATATTGCGAGAGGGCTGACTTAGGAAGACGCAAAATCAAAAAGTTTAAATAAAAGTAAGACCTATCTTACTTTATGGAAATCGCTATAACGACGATGAGTTCAAAAGGGCAGATTGTGATACCTAAAGAAATGCGCTCACGCATAAAAGAAGGTGAAAAAATAGTTATTTTGGAGCGAGATGGTCAATTTGTACTCAAGTTAGCTCGCAATCTGGACAAAAACTTCAAGGACGATTTGGAGTTTGCAAGAAGGACTGAAGACGCGTGGAAAAGCTACGATAGAGGAGAGTTTAAGTCAAGTTCTGCAGAGGATTTCTTAAAAGAATTAAGCAAATGGTAATGCCTATAGTTGAGCGAAGAACAGAGTTTGATAAATCCGTCCAAAAGCTAAAAGATGGCTTGTTGCGAGAAAAAGTTCATAAGCAGATTGCAAAAATAATACAAGACCCTGAACTCGGCAAGCCGATGATGTACGCGCGAAAAGGAACAAGGGAAGTCTACATTCCCCCTTTTCGCTTGTCGTACGCATACCTTGCTGAAGAAAACAAGATAATCTTGCTCGATTTATATCACAAAGACGACCAATAGGTTTTAAGTAGTTGCAGTTCATCAAGGCAGTTAACTTCTGGCACTTAGCTCAGCCACGGCATACAATTTTTAGTTCATTTACGGTAGTTCACCGTTTCACTCAGGAATATGATTTATGTTCAGTCCTCGCTTTGGAAATCTTGCAGTTAAATTTTCCCTAATTACGTAGTCACCAAAACTAACAATTGCCAAAGCCATTGCTTTAAATCTGCCAACTTGTTCCATTTTCTTTTTTTGGTATGGATGAAACATAACCCAAACAGAATGTTCTAATCCGTTAATTTTGTGTTCATCACCCTCATACTGAAAATTAAAGTCCTTATTTATCTGCACTTCAACAGTTCCAGAAGAATAGTTGAATCTTTGAAAAATTTCATCTCTCTCCAAAACACCTTTTTCTGTTTTAATATACTGCCAAGGTTCTCTTATGCTGCTTTCTCGAGGAGAGTTTCTAAATGAGTTTGTTACTTTTAAAAATAATTCAGCTGGATTTCCAAATAAAAGAACAGGCCAATTATCATAAATTTTGAGTTTGCCTTCTAATATGGCTTCGTCATTACATTCTTTGAGTTTATCTAAATATTCACTTAATTTCATGTGTTTATTTGAAGAAAGTGGGTTTTTAAAGCTTACTGGCAGGCTAACTAAACAGTGACAATTTTGTGCTTAGAATGACTGTGTACTGATTAGTGCCGTAATTGAACTTTTTTCATCGGTTCCCAGCCACGGCATTTTTCTCACACGATAATTCATATGATTATTCATATCCATTATCCACGCACTTTTTAAGCGATTTGTAGAGATTTCGACCACAAACCTTTTAAAGCCTTAAATAATTCATATGAAAATTCAGGCACAGCACCCGAACAAAAAGAGGATGGTTTTACTTTGAGCACAGGCATCACGCGCCGCTTGCAGCGAACGCCGAAAGATCAGTATACGGTGACGATTCCTAAAACGTTGGTCAAGCTTCTCAAGTGGAACAATAAAGACGAGCTTGAGTTTGATTTTGAGAACGGTAAATTGACGCTTAAAAGGGTGAGAAAGTGAAGCGTGCCCTCTTGCTCCTGGTTCTTCTTGCAGTATGTGCTGCTGCAGTCAATGTGACCGAGAACGTTGTAGTTAACGTGAACGTCTCGCCGTCCAATGTTTTTGTGGAAGAGCAAACTTCAAGTTATTTGCCGTCAGCAGGTGCAAACGAGTCAGTCTCAGTTATTGAAAGAGTTCACGTTATTGAAGTTGTAGAATCTCCTATGATTAAACGAGAAATAACGCCAGTTCAAAACAACACTAAGATAAACGAGACAGAAAACATTACAGAACTCGCAAGAGAAATGGATGATGAAGTGAACCTTTCTGCCTGGATTGAAAATGGAACAGAGGTGTTGCCTGAACTTGTTCCCGAAGTAGCTCCTGAACCGGTGATTCCATCAGTCGAAGTTCCATCCGTTGAGACTCCAACAAGTTTTGGTCCGGTGCAAGAGCAGGATAGTGAGTTGGTCCGCGTGCCTGAGGTGATAGCTCCGGTAATTTTGCCTTCGCAGATAAATGAAACGCATAACGTTACTGGACGCATAAATTTCAAAGCGTTGGTGCGTGATGCAAAAGGAAATGTGCTTGATGCGCAAATCGTGGTGAAAGACCGATTGGGCGCAGTGGTCGCAGAAGAGTTGATTGGCGCGCGAACTGTTGCGCAAGAACTAACAGTGCCAACCGGTCCAGTTGATGTGGAGATAGAATTCGCACAAGGTCCGATTACAAGAGTGACGCTTGATGAAGCAAACCTCTCCGAAAGCCAAGGGTTTGTCCGTGTGGACGATGTGCCAGAGCCAATAGGTTGGGTGAGCGTGTATGCAATCGACCCTTCCCAAGTTATTTTCGAGCAGGGAAAGTTGCACGCGGTTGCACAGGGAAACGCGCTCTATAAGTGCAAGGACTGGGATTTTGACGCGCGTGTGTGTGATGGAAATTGGACTCTTGTTCAAGCTCTTGTTCCAGGTCAACCCTACGTTGTTGAGATAAGTTCAAGTGATCCTGCGTTCGGGGAAATAATTGCGACGGAGGCAATACACTTGGATGAAAATGGAACAGTGCTTGAGAATATTTATCCCGCAATAAGTGCCATTGATAATGTCTGGTCATCATTGATTCCTGCGAATCATTCAGTTCGTGTCACGTTTGAAAAGAATCTCACCAACGGAAACGTGATAGATTTCATAGGACAAAGTAATGGGACGTTTGTAGACATCCAAATCTACCGTGCGGGTACAAGCGAGTTTGTCGGTAGGACTGGTCCGATGGATTTACAGGAGTGGCGTTTTGTTGAGCTTTCAAATCTTTCAAGTTCATCAGATACGTTCGATTTGCGCATTGTAGGTCTTCTCCCGCCAGTCTGTAGCCCAGATGATGACTGTTTGATTTCGCAAGAACTTCCATTCATGGAGTTTGAATATATTCATGACGAAGCGGCTACGGCGAATGGAACGGCAGGGGTTGCGGTTTACTCAGAGAGTGGAACTGTTTCTCCACGCTATCGCAACTGGAACATGACTACTCAGCAATGGGCGGGTGAGACCACGGCGCTTGCGAATACAGGAGAAGCGTCATGGGTCGTGTTGCGAAGTAGTCATGAGTTTGATAGCCAATTTTTCTCAGGAGTTATAGGTACAGATACGAATGTTTCGCTCCAGGTTGGTCAGGGCTTCAACTCATCTGGTGGTGTTAACTGGACCATAAGATATAACCTTTCGGCAGATGTTCCCAACACAGGTCTGCGCTCTCTTGATATCGGAGTTGAAGATGTTTCAGGTAATGCGGTTGTAGTGTTCGAAACAAGTGCTTCGGGTGACACAGGGGTGGCGCTCAGTGTTTGGAATGGCACCACGCTTGATGCAGAGCAGACATTCAATATCTCTTCGAGCGGAGGAGTCCAATGGATTCGCGCAGTTTCCCGTTCGAGCACAAATGAAGTGATGATTCTCACACTGAACAGTTTGAATGACTTGTATGCGACTTTGTGGAACGGCAGCTCGTTTGTAAACGCGACTGGCTTTACTATTACAACAGATACCGGAGTTACAACCGATGAGGTCTTTGACTTTGTCTGGGAGTCCAACGGGAATGGTTTAGTTGTTTACCGTGAGAATAGTAGCACGTCGATTCAGTATAGAACATTCAATGGGGGGACAAGAAGTTGGAGCGCGGCTGGTAATTTCTTCACGCTTGATGGTGGAAGTCCAACTGAGTTCAAGCTCTGTGCTGACCCGACTTCAAATTATGTTGGATTTATTTCTTCCGACTCAACTGATGATGTGAACGCCGTGATTTGGAATGGCACCGCGGTGGAGACTTCTCCTGCTGCTCCCTCGGAAATTGCCGCGGTTGAGCCCAATACTGCTCCTGCGCGCAATGTTGGCTGTGTTTGGTCAGTGGATGGCAGGAATGCGACCTTTGTTTTTGTTGATGCGAATGCGCCAACTGATGATTTGATTTCTTTTGCAAGGTATAACAAGACGTCTTGGTCTGTTTCAAGTTTGGCAAGCCCTGAACGGTCTGAAACAGTCACGGGAGGACCCAGCATCGAGCGTTTGGAAGCTTACATAAATCCGTTCACTTCAGAAATTCAAGTTCTTACATTGGATGCTGGAGGAAACGATGACTTGCATTCCGCGCTCTGGAACCGAACTTCGTGGGTGGTGAGTTCCGGAGGGAATTACTTTTTGGAAACGACCGTGTCGTGTGGCGGTGGGACGACGCAGTGCGCGGACTTTGTCTGGAACGCATTTGATCCTGCTCCGAACCTGACGTTGAGTGTTCCTCAAGGTGCGTCGTTCAACCAAAGCGACATCATCAACATCACGGTGAACGCTTCGGACAACTATCAGGTGGACAAGGTGAACATCACGATATACGCGCCAAATGGAACCTTGCTTCAGTATAACCTGACGCTTGTGCAAGGGAACTCGACGTCTGGTTTGTACGCGCTGAATTTCACCAACACTACCTTTACGCTGGGAAGGTATAACTTTTCGGTTGAGGCAAATGATACGAGCACGCACGACAATAGTAATTTTACCTCTGGCTTTTTTACCATCGCAAACGTGACTTCTTGTCCAGCAGTACTGCTTGCGAATACGACGCTTGCACAGAACATTTCTGCGACAGGTAGTTGCCTTTCGTTTGGAGAAAACAACATCATGCTCGACTGTAATGGATTTGCCATCCGTTATGACAGTTCAGGCACAGGGGCCGCTTCTGGAATAACTGCCAGCGATAAAGTGAATGTCACGATTAAGAACTGTGTTCTCATAGATTCTTCTCTTGTGGGCGGGGAAAGTGTAGCGCTTAATCTGACGAGGACCAATCAAAGCTCGCTGACCAATCTTACTGTTCAGACGAATGGTACTAATGATAATTATGCGCTGTTCATGTTGCACTCGTTTGAGAACACGCTGGTGAATCTGACGCTGCGCAGTAATGGCAGCGCGGGAAACAATACAGTGGTTTATCTGATAAATTCCTCAAGGAATAACTTCACACAGCTTACTGCGAGTGCGAACGGTTCTGCCAACAACACCGGGATTCTGGTGCAGGCAGCGCACGGGAATAGTTTCGTGAATGTTGCGCTGAACACATCGGGAACCTCAAGCTATGGAGTGGAGATTCGTTCAAGTGAGAACAACACGTTCCAGAATATTAGTTTGCGTACTGTGCAATGGATTAACGCGAGTGTAAGTGCTGCGACGAATTTTACTAATACTGCTTTCGTCACCGGAACTGGTAGCCTGCTTTATCCTGGAGTTGTGACGATGACAGGGACGCACGACATCACTTCGACCAAAGTCGCTCTGACTTCGAATAGGACGTTTGTCAACAGCACCAATCTTTCGTTCCTGAACGTTTCCGCGCAAGTCGCTTTGTTCAGCATTAATTTCACCAGTCCTGCGATGCTTTATGATCAGAACGATAACGGTAGCTTTATCGATTGTACTTCGCCGCGTTGTGTTAACGTGAGTTTTGCAAGCAATGTCTTCACTTTCAACGTGAGCAGCTTTACAACATACGCGGCTACCGCGTCGCTTCAAAATGTCACGTTCAGCATCTCTGATATGCCTGATCCGGTGAGTCGCGGGGGCCAGTTGAATTACACAATCATTGTGAACAATACGGGAACAGAGACTGCGTTTAACGTGACGGTGAATTCTACCTATGCATCAAGTGTGGTGTTTGATAGTTCTTCTCCATCAGCTGCTGGAAACATCACGTTCAGTTTGGGAAACATTAGCGCGGGAAGCGTGTTCATGATTAACATCACGGTGAATGTGAGTCTTTCATCATGGAATGGTACGCTTTTGAACCACTCGGCGAACGTCACGTTTACGAACGCGTCTGGTCAAGCGACTTTGCAGGCCACAAGTCAGCTTACGCTGGTGAGGGGAACTCCGGGAATTAGTACGAGCATGACTGATTCTCCTAGTCCAGTTATGGTGGGAAGTACGTTGAGGTATAACATTACGGTGAACAATTCAGGTGATGATACTGCGTTCAATGTGAGCGTGTTGGAGTCGTATCCTTCGGGTGTTGTGTTTAACAATAGTTTTCCTTCGCCAAGTTCGGGGAATGAGACATTTACAATTGGTACGCTTGCGCCGAACCAGTCGACCACAATCAATATCACAGTAAACGTAAGTTCAGGTGTGGCGAACGGTACAACGCTCAATAATTCCTATATGGTCACGTTTGGGAATGCTTCGGGCATGAATAGTTCGGTGACCAACAGTACGTTGACGACCGCGCAGGCGACGTTTGTGGCGAATGTGAGTGCGAACATGAGTGACTCTCCTGATCCTGTCGTGCGGGGGGCACAGCTGAATTATACAATAACTATCAACAACACAGGAAGCGATGGAGTGTACAACGTGAGCGCGGTGGAGTCATATCCTGCAGGAGTGGTTTTCCATAGCTCTTCTCCAAGTTCCAGTTCAGGGAATGGTACTTTTATACTTGGCAATCTCACTGCAGGGACGGGTACGACTGTTAACATCACTGTGAACGTGACCGCTTCCAACGCGACGTCATTGAACAATACTGCGGCGATTAACTTTTCGAATGTGGCAGGGTTGACGACGACCATCAGCGCAAGTACGCTCACATTGGTGCGTGGATTTCCAAGCATGACTGCGAGTGTTAACGATACTCCTGATTTTGTTTTAGTGAACAAGAGTGTTCTTTACCAAGTATTGCTCAATAATTCAGGTGATGATACTGCGTTCAATTCCACCTTGGTGTTGACCTATCCGACTGGAACGATTTTCAACGCGAGCGCGCCGGTTCCGGTGTTGGGAAACACCAATTTCACAGTGGGTAATTTCTCTCCCAACCAGACCTTGCTGGTGAATCTGACGCTCAATGTAACCAGCGCGGTTGAGAATGGGACAAGTCTGAACTTGTCAGGTGTGCTTTCGTTTGGAAACGCGTCGGGCTCAAACACGAGTGTTGTTGCAAGTGTGCTCACCACTGTCCGTGGTTTCCCGTTCATTGTAGTGACGCATTCTGACTCTCCTGATCCAGTTTTCAGAGGCGCAACTCTGGTCTATACGGTGAATGTGACGAACGCAGGTTATGATATCGCTTACAACACGACCCTTGTGGAAAGTTATCCTTCAAATACAACTTTCCTTAACGCATCGCCCGCTCCTTCAATTGGCAATTCCACGTTTAATCTGGGTAACCTTTCGATAAATAGCTCTGCAGTTGTTGTTATACTGCTGAATACTACAACAGGAATTGCGAACGCGACCCAATTGAATAATTCGGTCAACGTGTCTTTTGTGAATGGTTCAAGCGAGTCATCTGAAGTGAATGTTTCAGTCTTGACAACAGTCATTGCAGGTTCTGCTCCTTCAGTCGTATCAAGTGGTCCGTTGAACCGTACCAACCTGACGATATCTACGCAGGTATTCAGCGCAAATGTTACGGACGATTCATCTGCAAATTTCACTTGCCTGCTTGCGATTGACAGTTCTACAAATATGACAAACAGTAGTGTTCAGAATAACACCTTGCTTAACTTTAGCGGGACAGGACTCGCGCAAGGGAATCATTCCTGGAACGTTGCGTGTACTGACCTTTCCGCAAACACCAATGCGAGCGAGACGCGTATATTTGTTGTTGACTCGACAAGTCCTGAGTTCAACTCGCTCTCGCTCAATCCCAACAGCTCTGCAGGGCTTGACCCGGGAGCGGCGGTTGTCTTTACCGCAAATGTGAGTGATAATTATACCTCAGTGGATACAGTAGTTCTGCATATTTTGCGAAATGGCAACGCTGTGCAGAACACAACCATGACGTTGAATGCGAGCACGGGTTTGTTTAACGCGACGGTCAATGTGACGGAAAGCGCAGCGTATGGCGCGTTCATTGTCGCAAATGATTCGTTCGGGAATCAGGGGACTTCGACGGCGGTGAACTTTACAGTTGAGCTTGATAACAATTGGATTCAGCCGTCCTCTCTTGGCGCGTTTGTCGCAACCCCTGGTCAGAATATAAGTTTGGGGACGCTGGTCATCAACAACAGTGGTGACTATCGCAGGTCGTTTAACATAAGTTCTACATTGAATGGAACTGCATTCAACGAGTCTGCTTTTACCATCAACGGCGGTCAGTTAAGGTACATTCAGGTCAACGTCAGCGTTCCATTAAGTTCGGGAGTCTTGCTCAATAACCTTACCATCAACTCCTCTGCCGGAACAAGTAACATATTTGTAGATGTGAATGGGAGCGATTTCAGCCAGACTAATGTGAGCTTTATCATAGTCACAGTCGATGACGCGTTCCTGTTCACCAATTTCACGACCATTCCTGTTTCAGTCACGCAGGGACAGTCTAGTGTCGCAATCCAAGCGCAGGTGAAGAATATTGGGACCAGAAACGCAAGTAATGTTACTTTGAATATCACGCTTCCTTCGGAGTGGACAGTGCAGGGAGGAAGTACGAGCGCGAGTTTTAGTGTGCTTGAGCCAAATGACACTGAAATTTTGAACGTGCTTGTTGCAATCCCAACGACTGCTGCGACCGGGTATAAGAGTGTGTTCGCGAGCGTGGATGGAGTTAACAATTCAGGCACGGTGCTTTCTTCGCAGAATTTGACGTTGAACGCGACTGGGCAAGTGCTTGTCGAATCAGCGCAAGGGGTCTTCGGGAAGCAGGGTTCAGGGGGTTCTAGTGGGTCGGGTAGTTCAGGAAGTGGAGCGGGAGGTGCTGGCTCAAGTGGTCCAGGTGGTGTGGCTCCAGGAACTTTTGGAAAGTCCACGGAACACGCGGTCCTGGTCACCAATGAAACTATTGAAGTTGTGCGTGGCTCGCGGATTGTGTTTCCGCTGCTTGTCACAAATGTTTACAACAATTCGTTGATGAAGAAAGTTTCTCTTGATGTTGAGGGAGCGCTTGCAAGGTATGTGCAGTGGAATCCTCAAGTGCTTGAGACTATATTGTTTGGGCGAAGCAAGGTGTTTGAGGTTGAAGTTGCCGCTCCGCTCTACGCGAACCGTTCAGAGATTAACATCACGTTCGCAATTACTTCAGAGCTGGAATCTGAAGGTATAGTGTACAAAGCAGGGGTTCCTTTCGCAGAGACGTTTAAGAAAAGCGTGATTGAGTACAAGACGATTCGTGTGGTTATTCGTGAGGTGAGTCCCGCCCAGGCCAAGGAACAGTTTGTTGGGGTTGAGGGTTTGTACGAGCAGGTTGTTGCGAAGAAATATCCAACTGCCAAGGCCGATATTTTGCTTGAGCTTCTTCGGAACGCGATGTACGCGCAGAATTATGAGGACGCAGTCTATATTGCTGGAAAGCTCAAGATTTTGCTTGAGAAAGAGCTTGAGGCGGGAGCCGCGATTGAAGCGCTTAAAGAGCGCATCGCGCAGGCAAAGGATGACGGGCTCGATGTCCGGGAAACAGAAGAAATCCTTGCGTTGGCGGCGAAAGCGTTTGAGGTTGAGGATTTTGAGAAGGCGCTTGCTCGGGCTGACGAGGCGGTTGCGATTCAGTTCATTGAACTCAAAGGCGCGTTCAACATAGTGCGTTTGGTGGAAAAATATTGGTGGATGATTGTTCTTATTGCAGGAGCGGCAAGTACGGGAACCTATGTTGGCTGGAGGAAGATATATGTGAAGTACATTGCTTATCGCTTGGAACTCCTTGAGAGCGAGCAGGTGAGTGTCCAAAAGACGGTGAAGGAAGTTCAGGAGCAATACTTTGTGAAAAAGGAGCTTGGCTCTGATGCGTTTTATGATGCGATGGAAAAGCTCGTTAAAAAGACAGAGAGTGTTCGCGGTGCGGTGCTTCGTTTGCGGTTGCGCCGTGCGCACATGTTGGGCGCGCGAAAGGCGCTTGAAGTGGAGCTTAAGGAGCGCGCAAGTTTGCAAGAAGAACTACGAAAGCTTCAGGAAGATTATTTTGTCAAAGGAAAGCTTTCGGGGAAAAGGTATGGTGTGCAGAGTGAGAGTCTGCGTTTGCTTACGGTTGAGGTCGACGCACGCATTGCGGTGTTGCGCAAGAGGTTGAAAAAATGAAGGTCGTGTTACTCATTTTGTTGCTTTCCACACTGGTTGTCGCTGCGTCTTCAGAGGATGCCCGAGAGGCGTATTTGAACGCGACGGTGCACGTCGAGCAGATGAAACGGGCAGGTTTTCCGCACGGTTTGATGGATGGCTTGCTTCAGGATATGGAAATCGCGCTCAAAGGTAAGAATGCGTCAAAACTACTCCAGACTGCTTTGATTCTCAACCAGACAGAAGAGGGAATACTGAGAGCGCAGGAATATTTTGCAGAGCTTGAGTCTGCCCGTTTGCAGGGTTTGCAGCCTGGCCAGAATTTCTCAATGGTCATCCACTATGCGCAACTGATTGCGTACAAGCGCGAGCAAGCTTTTGAGGCTCGTGATGAACTTAAGAGAGTGGAGGAGATTATCGCAGGAGCAGAGAATATCAATCTGTCGCGGGTGAATGAACTGTTGCAGGAGGCGCAGGATTCATTTGCGAGTGAGAAGTACGAGCTGATTCCTGGCTTGGTGAACCAGACTGAGGTCGCGTTGGAAGACGCAAAAGTTGCCGCTGCGCGTAACCGTGCTCTTGCCCGCCTTGCCCGTCGTAATCTGTTGAGTTTTGTCGAGGATAATTGGTTGAGCGTGCTTGTTGTGTTGTTGATTTTTTCCGTGCTTGGCCTCTGGGGATTTGTGGAGGGCAGGGTTTTTTATGCCGCGAAAAAGGTGCGAGTGCTGGAAAGCGAGCTTGCCGCCGCGCATGAGGGGCTGTTGCAGGCGCAGAAAGAGTATTACTCTGGAGAAAGTGGAAGGTCGACCTATGGAGCGCGGACCGAAAAGGTGCATGAGAAACAGCGAGCAATTAGCAGCCAGCTCCACGCCTGGCGTGAACTGCATGCCAAATACTTGAAGACGGCCGTTATCGCGCGATTCAGGCCAAAGTGAAGACTTCTTGCTCAGGGTAGACGACGATTCCTTGTCCCGTCTTGATTTGGAAAGGAACGATTTTTTTCTTGAAGCCGCTTCCGCGCATCTTGAGGATTTCAAACGCGCTTTCACGCACGTTTCCCTGTCGCAGGTTGTAGAAGATGAATACTCCGTCCGCGAGGAATTCTTCTGAGCCTGAACTGCTGAGCTTAACTCCAGGATCGTTCGATTCGGAGATAAGGAATGTCGTTGCCCCTATTTCCTTGAAAATGTTGAATAGTTGTTCGATATAGATTCGGTAGGATTCTTCTTTGCCGTATAGTGCCGAGGCGACTGCGGAGAGCGAGTCGATGGCGACGCGGTCGGGCTTGTAATCGGAAGGGATAACCATTGGGCGGATGTCGATGAGAAGTTCTCCTTTGATGCGTTCCATCATGGCGTCTATTTGGCGAGTGATGTCCATGGGTGTGAATTTGCGTATCATGAAGTGTCCACTTTTTTCAAGGGGGGCTATGTCCCAGCCAAAATCTTTCATGTGTTTGCGCAATGTTTCCGGTGTTTCTTCAAGGGTTATGTAGAAGACGCGTTCTCCCGCTTTCGCGGCGTGATAGAGTGTTTGGAGACAGAAGATGGTTTTTCCGCTTCCTGGTCCCCCGATGGTGAGGATAGAACTTCCGCGGGGGATTCCGTTCATGAAAAGTTCATCAAGTCCCACCACTCCTGTTCCAACATACTCTTGTCCGCTGATGGGAATCTTGCGGTGAGGTTGGGCTTCTTGGAGTTTTTGTTGGATATGTTCTTTTATTTTTGCCGCGTCAATGAGTGGCCTGTGGATTTCAGTAGGGGATGTTGTTTGAGCGGGAACCTCTTTTTTTGGCATATTATGTAATGGATGGTTTGTTGTTTAAAAAGTTAACTTTGAGTTTGCTGGTAAGTTGTTCCTCACAAAGAGTGATAAATGTATATAAACATGGTTGGCGGAAAGGGTCACATGCGTGCATCAGGATGGCTGGTCAGTGTCGGCGTGGTTGTTTTTGTGGTTCAGGCAATCGTGGTGCTCACCCAGCAGCAGAATGCGTTCCTGGCAGGGGATGGGTTGTCGGTCGTGCTTGCTCTTGCCGCTGCGCTAGGCTGTCTTGTAGTCTGGAAAAAGCTGCAGCACGCATTTTACTTGGAAAAAAAAGGCTGGCTTTTGACCAGTCTTGCGTTCTTCTTGTTTGCGTTTGGTGACGGAATTTGGGCGTATTATGAATTTTTTCATCTTTCACAGCTTCCTGTATTTCTTGTCCCGCAGATTTTTTGGACGCTGGCGTACGTGTTTTGGATTTTTGGCCTCAAACAGTTTTTGGAGACGAGGTTCTTTCCTTCCCGTGCTCCTGTGATAGGCGTAATGGCTGCTTCCCTTGGACTCGCGGTTCTGCACGCGTACAAACCATTCCTGCAGTTGATACATGACGGTCGTTTGCTGATTTTTCTGAACAGTTTGTATGTGTCATATGATTACATCTTGCTTGGCCTCGTGGTGCTTATTATCGCTCCGTTTATTGTGCACCACACGCGCCTTTTAACAACCTGGGTGTTGCTGAGCCTTGCGATTGTGGCGAGGATTTTGTTTGATTTCATTTTGGTGAACTCGCACGCGTACTGGTCTGGCCACCCCGCGATATTACTGTATAGCGGGGCTTATGTACTGTGTCTGCTTGCCGCCCATGCAAAGCTTGGAATTTTCCAAGACGTGGTGAGGAAATGGTTGTATCATTGATTATCACGCGCGGTGAGAAGACGACCGATGCGTTTTTGACGCAGCTGCAAAAGGTGAGCGGCGAGATCGGGATTTGTGTCCTACTGATGCGAAAGTATGATGAAATGGTGCGTCTTCTTGCAAAAAAGAACATCAAGAGCGATGGTTTTTTGTTTGTGGATGGTTGTTCCTCTCCTGACGAAACAAACATGATTCACACGTCGCTTGATAACCTTACGTTGATGAGCATCACAATAAATGAGGCAATCCAGGCCTTGCCTAAGGAACGGCGTTTTGTCGCGTTTGATGCGTTCGGTACGCTTGCGCTCTATAACGCCCCGCGTGTCGTGGCGAAGTTCGCGTTTTTCCTCAACCAGCAGGTGCGCGAGCTGGGTATGGATTGTGTCTGGATTGTCGCGCGTGAAGGTCTTGACCCAGAGTTGCTCGCGACTCTCAAGCAGTGTGCGGACGTGATTGAGGGATGACGCACTACATTTATATAGTTCACTCCCGAGAGAGAGTGCAAAAGGAGGATGTATGCCCGAGTTGATTTATGTTCTCACTGACGCACTTGTTGTCCTTGGACTGGCAATCGCGCTCGTGTTGTATTACATCCAGCGCAAAAGGCTTTCTCCGGGACTGCTCAGGGAGATTTTTAACTGGCTTGCCGGATGCCTGTTCTTTCTTGTGTTGTTCATGGTGATTGCCAATGCGTCAGAGCTTGGTCGTTTGACACATCCGTTGATGACTGATGTGTTGCATGCTCTTGCGTTGCTTGTCGCCTTGTGCGCGCTTCGTTCTGCCTTGCTGTTTGTCCAGTTTGCGCATAAGTATGGTTTTCATCAAAAACTCTTCCAGTTTGTCCGCGTCCGTCATCACTCTATCAGGAATCAGAGGTAGGCATGCCGGTAAAGGTTCGACTGACGCGAAGCGGGAAAATCTTTGAAGTGTTTATTTCGACATTGCAGAAATACAAGGAAGCGATAGGAATTTGCGTGCTCGTCACACGGCCATACCAGACGTTTGTCCGGACCATGCAGGATAAAGGGCTTGATGTTCAGAAGATGTTTGTGCTTGACCTCTGTGGTTACGCGGATGCTTCGAATGTGGTGTGTGTTGCTCCTGCTGATTTGACCTTGCTTAATCTTGCGGTTGAAGACATCGTCGCTGAGCTTCCGCCTCAACGAAAATTTTTGGTGTTTGAATCGTTCAGCAGGCTTACAGTCTACAATCCGCCAAAGCTTGTGGCAAAGTTTGCCATTGCGTTTTTCAAGCACCTGCGTGCCCTGGACGTCGAGTGTTCTATCATCGTCGCTCAAGATGGTCTTGATGCCGAGCTCTTGGCAGCGTTGAAACAAGCGGCTGATGTCATTGAGTATGTTGAGTGAGCAAATTATTTTGTGTTAAACTTTTGTTTGTCTAGTTCAAGTCTCCACTCTTGTGGGGAGGAGGGAGGAGTCTGAAAACTAGCTCAGAATACTGGGCCCGAGGAGACTCGAACTCCCGACCACTGGTGATCTTAGCCATCCGGGTTTGTTGTTTGTGCCAGATGTGGTCGTATAAGACCAGCGCTCTACCAGCTAAGCTACGGGCCCATAGGTGGGAGTTCGAAGAAGGCAGTTTTAAAGCTTGTGGCTATTAAGGTGGAAAAAAAGTAAAAAAGTAAAAAATTAACTCATCGTGCCTTCAATCGAGTCACGCCAGGCGTCAAAGTCTTCAGTGGTGATGAAGATGTGTGGCGGCAGATCCACGATGCGTGGGTCAACCGGAGTGTTTTTGACACCCCAACGCTCATAGGTCGAGGAGATGGTATAACTCTCGCGATCAAGCAAGGTTCCGTCTGCAGCAAGTTTATCGATGACTACGGGCAGCTCGTGCGAGTCGAAATAAAACTTGATCTTGGCACCTGCATGCTCCGCGTGCAGATAGGTGTTCTCGCCATCTTTTACAATACGTTGTTCGCTGCTCTCTTTGCTGGTGAACGTGAGAGACAAGATGGAGATAAGTTTTCCCGCAGGAAGATTGATTGATTGGTCGCTTGTATCAACTTCAAGGGGAGTCTCGCTTGCGTAGTTTGCAAATGTATCAAGGGGGCTTTTCACATAATAGGGCAGGATGAGCTTGAGGATATTGCCTGCGCTGATCCCTCCTGCGCGGTAATATTGTTGTTGGAAGTATTTGAGGAATTCAATAGGTATCAGGGACGCGTCTTGTTTTTTGTCTCCAGTGAGGTGGAGCTTGATAATTCCTGCAGGATAGAGCGAGGCTCCCAAGCTGCCCATGCGTTTTGTGGTGGACATTTTTTGGTTCTTGTACGTGTCCCACCAGTGTGCGGAGACGTCTCCGACCCAGACATTGAGCGTGGTGTCCATTGTGTCCCAGTAGAGAAGTCCGGGAGCAGCAAAGGGCCATTCGCCGGTGCTTCGTTTGGTTCCAGATGCGTAGACGATGTGTGCTCCGTCGGAGTAGACATAGTTTGTGGGCGCTTTTTCAAGGAGTGATTGTGCGAGTTTTTTGATCGGAGGAAGAGGTGCAGGTGTTTGTTCGATTGGGGTTTCGATAACCGCGGGCATCTCAATCGCAGAGTCTATGGTGGGTGCTAGCTGTAGTGCTTCCGCGCGCTTTTCTGGTGCCGGGCAATCTGTAGGGAATTCGGCGAAGCTTCCGTCGCTGCACTGGACTGCGAACACGACTGCTCCGGTCAGGGGGGATTGGTTTTGACATGCTGCTAGTGTGAGCAGGAGAATGGTTAATGTGCACAACGCGATGGTTCGCATAAAGTTCACCTCTTTTTTTATTTTGCAAAACAAGACGCAAAACAATTTTTTTGGCACGCCTCGGTTTGTTGAGACTGTTACTCTAAATTAGTATATAAAAGTAATGTATTACTATACGAATTAGTGATTTTTGTATACTGGCTGATTGGTGATTTTTCTCACAGAGTGAGCGGAAAGAAGGTAGCTTATTTATTTAGAGAGGTTGTGGCCGCGGTGGCTGTCAACCATTAAGAAGAGGTGGTTTGCTTTGTATTTGAACTCGTCGGCAGCGACTCTTGTGAGGATTCCTTTTTTCTTCAACTCATCGATATAGCTTAGAATCTGGTCGCGGCTCAAGCTTTCTTGCCGTAAATCTTCGAACTCGCTCGCTCCGATCGGTCCCAAAAGTTCGGAGAAAAGCTCTGCGAGTTTTTTCTCGATTTGGTCTTTGGTTGAGAAGAGCACTCTGATTGGTTTTATTTCTTTGACAGGTTTTAAGGGCAGGGTAAAAAAGAAAGTGGTTCCTTTTCCGACAGCGCTTTCAAGCCAGATTTTTCCGTTCTGTGAAAGCACAATTCCTCTGCATATTGCAAGCCCAAGTCCGTTTCCTCCATTTCCTCGGTACATAGTTTGCTCTGCCTGGAAGAATGGCTCGAAAAGTTTGAGTTGGTCTTTGGGCGAGATTCCGACTCCTTGGTCTTTGACGCTGAAACGGATGAAGTCCCGCTCGAGTTGTGCGGTGACAAGGACAGTTGTTTTTTCTTTTGAGAACTTGACTGCGTTGCTTAAGAGGTTGCGTAGGACTTGGGTGAGTCGGTCAGGATCTGTTTCAATGATGGGAAGCTTGCCGAATTTTTCAGTTATTATGATGTGTTTCTTAGGCATGAACCCTTGCATGTACGAGATGACTTCGCGCGCGGTTTTTGCCACATCGGTTTTTTTGAAGTTGAATTTGAGGCGCGCCGCTTCGATGCGCGAGATTTCAAGGAAGTCAGCTATTATGGTGTCGAGTCGGTCTGCGTTTCGCATGATGACTTGAAGGCCGTCTTTTTGTTTCTTGTTGAGCTTGCCATAGTATCCCTGTTCGAGCATTTGGAGCTGTGCTTTCATGGGCGTCATGGGGCTGCGAAGTTCGTGTGACGTGATGCTTAAGAATCGTGTTTTTGCCTGATCGATTTGTTTACGTTCCTCGTCGAGTTTACTTAATGCCTCGGTTGCCGTGTCGAACACGGTTCCGAGTTCTTGGAGTTCGTCGTTGGTCTGGATGTTTGCTTTTGCCTTGAAGTTTCCTTCGGAGAGCTGGTGGGCGGCGGTGTAGAGCTGCTTTATCGGCTGGGTGAGGAGTTGGGTTGAGTGGTACGCGGCTGCGAGTGCTATGGCTGCGCTCGCCAAGACGAATATGATGATAGTAACAAGTCCCTTCGGCAGATAGTTATAGGAGGTAGGAGGGGAGATGAGGCCCATGCGCAGGGTTCCTTTCGTTCCAACAGGATAGGCAATATCGTGGATGGTGCCTTCGGGAGTTTGGAGCATGAGTGTGTTTGTGGCATGTTCGAGCGAAGGACCGTTCGCATGGATGATTTCTGGAGAGACGGGTTGTGCTTGGGCTACTACTCCGCGCGCATTTGTGATGAAAACGTATGCGATTGACGGGTCGCTTTTTTTGAGTGTTGTGAGTTGTGCTTGGGCTTCGAGAAGGTTGTGGCTTGAGAGCGCGGGGAGTGTCTTTTGTACGGCTTGAAGTGCAAGGGCGTTTCCGCGGGCATGCATTTCCTCGGTGCGGATGTCGGCGAACGTTTTCCAGGAGATTGATACTGCGGTAAGTGCGAGAAAAAGAATGATTCCTACGCTAATCAAGGTGAATTTGGTGCGTAAGTGCATATGTTCCTCTTTTAGTGCAGAATATCGAAGGAGAGTATTTAAAGTCTTTGGAGAAGGTAAGCGTGGTCTACTTCTCAATCACGATTGTTTTCTCGACGTACATGCAGCAACGGGGAATGAATTTTTCTTGTTCGTTGAGCGCGTAGAAGACTGCTTTTGTTTTGGTCTCGCGGATTTTGTTGAGCAGCACAAAGATGAGGTCTTCAACGCCTTCTGTTTCTTTGTAGCTAAACAGGTTGGTTAGCGAGTCGAAGACAAGGTAATCGTATTCTTGCTGGATGATGGTGTGGAGCGCAGCGAACGCGTCTGAGATGGACGTAGGGCTTACGAAGTAGCATTCTTTTGGGATGTCTTTTGCTTCTTTGAGCGAGCGGGTTATGGCGTCGACAAACAGGATGTTGTCAGTCTTGATTTTGTTTTTTTTGAATAGTTCCTTCAAGGCCCCGTATGTCTTGTTCAAGGTGACATAGCAGACGCGTTTGTCGCTTAATGTCTTTATGGTTTCAAGAACGATTTTATTATACTCGATGCCAGGCATGAGTAAAAGGATGGTCTGATTGTCGGAGAGTTCTTTGATGATGTCCATGATTATGCCATCTTTTTTACTTTTTTGATGAGTTCGTTGATGTCGAACGGTTTTTGGATAAAGTCGATGATGTTGCCGTTCGAAAGAAGTTGTTCACGTTCCGCGTCGCTTGTCCGCACTGCGCTGCAATATACAATCTTGATTCCTTTGATTTTCTTGACGATGTCGCGCACCGGGGTTCCTGGCATCATGATGTCAAGCAGGATGAGGTTTGGTTTGACAGTCTCAAGTTTCTTCAAACAGTCATCACCGTCAATCGCCAAGATGGTGTTGTAGCCTTCACGCTCGAGGATGGTCTTGATTGTCTCACGGATATCTGCCTCATCGTCGACAATCATGATAGTCTTGGGCATGGTGCTTGCAGAACTTGTTTTCGCATTTAAACGTTTCGTTTGCTGGACCTTGGCTCAAAGAAAAGACGGTAGTTAAAAGCAAAGTTTTAGCAATCACATTAAGTTTTTCATCTTGTTCCATTTCTGGACGGTGAGGCTCGTATCGTCTTGGGTTTGAACCTCGAGGCTTTCGATTAAGAGTTGGCCAACTGGTCCTTTAGGCAGGACTTTTTGCAGTGTTTCTTGAAGTGCTTTGAGGAATTTTTTGGCTTGTGCTTGTTTGGTGAAGTGAGCGTTGAGTGCTACGGGAGATTCAGTCATGGCTTCGAAAAATCCTCCTTTTTCAAAGAGGAATCGTTCGTATGATTTCTCGCCGATGACATCCATGCCTAAGTAATACATCGTCTGCTTCATTTTTTTCTCAAGGAGGTTTACAAATTTGACGAGTTCGTCGCGTGCGCGTTCCTGTTCTGCAAAGTCCTGTTCGAGGCTTTTTTTCTTTCTGACTTCAAACGGCAAAAGTTCTCCTACATCAAGCAATGGGACTGAAAAATGGTTGGTGTTCATGGTGACCTCCTAATCGTGCATTCAAGGACAGAGCCGCTGATTTTAACAGTGCAGTCCATGTTGGTTTTGAATAGGAATGAGAACATTCCAGCTAAGGCCGCGCAAGGTAGGATTCCATGTTCTGGACCAAGTTTAACTGATGGGTTCCGTAGTGGGCAGTCCCTGATTTTGATGGATGCTGTTTTTTTTGAGTTGTCAAGCGCGTTGATTTCGGGTTTTCCTAATCCGAATGTTTCAAAAATTTCCTCAAGGACTTTGAGCAAACCCTCGCTAGTGGACCCGACTTTTTTCGCGTAGTCTTCCATGCTGGAGTTGATTGTTTTTTTCACAAGGGTGTAGGACTTTTTTGGATCAACGCTTTGCAGCGCGACGAGTACTTCTGCCGGTAGCATAACTTGTTTCTTTCCGAGAATCTCTATCTTTCCGTCCGAAAGATCGAGTTGGCGTGCGAAAAGAAGTTTTTTGAGGAACGGTGAAAGCATATTGTGAAAGAGAGAGGTTCTGTTTTAAATAAGTTCGTGTTTCTTAGGTTTTGGCTGTGTTGTTGTTCCCCAGGCGTGAAAATAGGAAATGTTTTTATAAACGAAACAATTAAGGACTCACGTCGAAGGTATGAGGTGATGCCAAAACGCCGGTTAGTTGCTTGTGGCGGATTCTCTCCTGTTCGTCAAAAGAGGTAAGACTATGAATAAGCAGAATCTTGTTGTCGGAATTGGATGTTCTAAAAACAAAGACGGTTACGTTGCCGCGTGCGATGCCGCCGGGCAGGCGCTCAAACAGCTTGGAGGCAAAAAGCCAACAATCTCTTTTGTGTTTTACGCAGGAGAATACAATCCTAAATCGCTTAACAAAGGGTTTCTTAACGTTCTCGGGAAGACTGAATTTGTCGGTGGATCAACTGATGCAGTCATTTACAAGACTGAAATCATTCCTGTGGGTGTTGTTGTCTGCTCGTGGTATTCGGAGTATTTGCACGTTGGTGTTGCATCTTCTGATAATGTGCGCAAGAATCCGTATGCTATTGCCAAGAAAACAGTGCTTGATGCAGTTCACAAGATTTCAGTGGATAAATATCTCGATTCGTATATGCAGTTTGCCCGCATGAAAAAGGAAGACTTGGCTAGTCTGACAAGGATTCCGTCTTTTTTCACGTTCTTGTTCACTCGTGGATATGAGCAGAACAGGATGGGGAATGAAGATATCATCATCGAGGGGACCGCGGATGCGATCGGACATTATATCCCTATTTTTGGAGGATCGCTTGGTAATAATATGGACAAAGTTTTCAGAGGCGAGCCGTACGAGATTTATACGTTCCATTCAGGAAAAATCTACAAGGACGGTCTTGCAGCAGTATTTGCATATTCAGGTCTTGTGTACAGCAATTCAATCGCGCACGGCGGCGAGCCCATGGGGAAGCTTGGCTACATTTCGAAAGTGAAGGGTGGTGGTTTTGTCGTTTCAGAAGTTTGTGACAAGCCCATAAAGCAGTGGTATGCCGAGACGTTAGGAGTGCCGCTTAAGAAGTTCGTGAAAAATATTCTTTTTTACACGCAGAAATATCCTCTTGGATTCCCTGATGGGTACGGTAACATTGTTATGCGCGCAGGTGGTGTTCCATTTGGCAATGATCTTTCCTACATTGCACCGTTCAGGGAGAATACTCCGGTCTGGGTGATGAATATTGAGGCTAACAAGCTTATTGTGAAGGCGCCGGAACAGATTAAGAAGGACATCAAGCAGCATCTTGGCAAGGCTCTCACGCCGCTGCACACGTTTGTCGTATCCTGTTCATCGCGGCGCAGGATTCTTGATTCGAAGAGCTCGAAGAAAGAGCTTCAGACAATCGCGAAGATGTCAAAGTTACCCCTTGTTGGGTTTTGCAGTTTTGGCGAGATAGGTTCCCGTCCTGCTGAGACGTGTCATTACAATCATCTCTGTACGAATCTGTTCAATTTATACAATGAAATCCTGCCGGATCTCTAGGACTTATGATGCAAGAGACTGCTTTTGGAGAATTGCATGCCGATGAGCAGTTGGTGCACGATTTCGAAATGCAAAGGGCGCGCGATGAAGTGCGTCTTCGCGAGATTCTTGATTCATATCCTGACAAGAATAATATAGACCCTGACACGCTTCCGTCTGAAACTTGGGGCTTGCTTGCCTGGGAATTCATGGACCTTGGTTTGAGGGATCGGATACTTGCAGGGATGTTTCGTCATTCGCTTGCCCGCGCGAAAAAAGCGATGCCGATTTATGAACAATCGCTTGCGTACGTTGATGTTTGTCCTGAGCTTTTTGAGTCGATGGAACAGCTTGTGCAGATTCCTGTTCTGGTAAAAGATGGCCTTCATGGCTTTCGGCAGAAAGTGCGGTCAAATCCTTCGCTGTTGCGTCCAACTGATAAAGCTGTCCTGATGACGCCGTATCTTTCCGGGGGGACCGGGATTGATAACCAGACTGTTGGTAAATCTACACCGACGTGGATTAGTGAGCGCGATCTGGAAAGAGAGAGTCTTGCGCTTGCGTTCCGCTGTTTTCTTCCGGGTGGTTTTTCAAAAGCGATGAAGTTTATGAATTTTTACAATCTCGCACACAAGGGGGGCGAGGAAATCAAGCGTGCAATCAACCATTTGGGTGCGCAGGTTTTCCTGCCGCGCAGGCCCGAGGATAGCGTTGAACAGTGCCTTGAATATATGGACCTCTTTGGCATCACCGCGCTTGCGGCTGTTCCTCAGTCCCCTCGTGATAAGAAAGGAGCTCCTAAAGGAGGTGCAGTTTCATTCGACGATCTTTATGCTCGTAAGGCTGAGCTGTTCGGAAGCAAAGGAACAGTCAAGAGCGCGTTTGTGACCGGGTTTGCCATTCCTGAAAGTGTAATCAATCTTGCGCAGCGAAATTCGCTCAATCTTTTTTCAACGTGGGGCGCAAGCGAAGCGATTCCTGGTGCAACATCGACAGTTCTTGGCCCGCCTACTCGTATTTGTAAATACAATAATCAGCATCTGCTGTATTTTCCCCATTATCTTGCAGTAATGGATTTGACGGGTGCGCAGCCACGTTTCTGCCAGCCAGGTGAGGAAGGATTGCTTCTTGTGACAACAATTGCTCGTGATGGGACATTGTTCATAAACTATGCCATTGGGGACAGGGCAACAGTAATCTCCAATCACTGTGAGTGTGGAAGGACAACACCAGTGATAGGCAAAATCCGTCGTGAGGATAACCCTGGTGAACTCTCAAGTGGAGGATGCAGGTACGCATGACAATCCGCATCACGAATTTCGTGGGCGGCAAGTTCCATGATTCATTGGATGGAGCATTTAGTGTTTCAAGTCCGTTCTTTGATTACGCGGTTGACGTTCCCAATTCGTGTGTTCTGGATTTAGGTGACGCGTTTTCAGTCGCAAAAAAAGCGCAAGTGGCATGTGCGAGCCTGTCTTTTGAGGCGCGTCGTGAAATTCTCAAAAAAGCTGCAGAACGATTCATCATTTCTGATGAGGAGCTGGCACATTTGGTCAAGATGCAGGGCATGCCTATCCGGTTTGTGAAACAGCACGCCATGTATTCGCGTGAGTTGTTTTTTCATACTGCGAATGCGGCAGAGCGTAGGCATGGTCATGCTTTGGGCCACCTTGGGGAAAGCATGGACGTGCACGGCTTTGAGCTTAGCCTTCCTCCAGAGGGGATTGCCGTTGCGTTCATTCCGCCCAATGACCCTGCGGAGGCCGCGTTTGTCCTTTCGCATGTTGTGATGAGTGGCGCAGTGATTATCATAAAGCCAAGCCAGCAGGAGCCTTATATGGCGTTGAAAATTGCAAGCTTGTTGACTGAGTGCGGGTATCCTCCAGGCGGAATCAATGTTGTTCATTGGAATACTGCGGATGCAACCCGTTCAGAGTTGACACATTTTTTACTGCGTGATTCAAAATATCGTATTTTTATGGGAGATTATGATAGTGCGCATACAATGTTTGCTTCTGTGGAGAACAGGAACGCAAAGAACTGTATTTTTTCCGCAGGAAAATCAAAAGCGATTGTGGATGATGGGGCAGATCTTGAGCGCACGGCAGAGAGCATCATTGAGTCATCTCTTTATTGGACTAATAATTGTGTTTCGACGAAATCAGTCATCGTTGTGGGGGAACAGAATGCCAAGCGATTGAGTGAAATTCTGGAGCGCAAGTTCAGGGATTTTATGGTTGGAGATCCGTTTAATCCTGACACGACAATAGGGTATGTTGATGAGAAAACACTCGATGAGCTTGAGCAGGTAGCAAGAGGGCAGAATGATTTTTCTTATGCTCACTTCCACCATAATTTTGTAAGGGTTAATAAGTTTCAAATGAATCCGCTTCTTGTTTGGCTACCGCATCCTGATGCCGAGTCGCCATTTGTTTCACATGAGTTTCCATACACCCTTGCAGTTATGTCAGTCCCAACGTTTGAGGACGCAGTGCATTTTGTCAATGAGGCGAGTGGTTTTCTGCTTGAGAAAAAGTCAATGGCGGTTTCGTTGTATGCAACTGAAGCTTCATTTACTGACTTCGCAAAGAGCAATCCCGGAAAACTTAAAAGCATTATTGGGCTAAAGTCCCATTTGCTGTTTTACAACAAGCCATCGACGTGCCTCTCGCCTCATTTGAGGCATCAGGGGACTGATCTTACTGGTTTTTTATCGCGGCCTATGACGATTGTTGATTCAAAAATCTGAAGTTGTACAAGTCTAAAGTGAATAATAAAAAGAAAGGTTTCTACTTAAGAACAATCATCCCCTTGTCCGCAATTTTCATGGGAATGGGATCGCGTCGGTGATTGGTTCGTCGCATTTTTACGACACGAATCGCGCGGTCTGCTTCGCCGCCAAGGCCTGCGCTGTGGAGGGTGATGACTGAGTCCGCGACAAATTCTAGGAGGCCTTCCCGGCTCAAATTTCCTCCTCCTGATGTAACATCGAGCGGGGGTTCGCCGTCCAGTTCAGCAGTCATTACAACGGTGCAGTCAAGTTCTTTCAGGAAACGCGAGAGCTTGTAAAGTTCTGTGCGCAGCTGGAACGTGTCCCCTTTGAACGACATCGAGAAGATTGACACCGAGTCGATTACCACTCGCTTGATGGCGTATTTGGAAATCAAGGTTGCCATTTCTTTCTGCATGTTCGGGCTTTCATAGGGCTTGAATGAGAGGAAGAAGCATTGTCGTTTTTTCTCGAATTGGTCGAAATCCCAGCCAAACATGCTTGCATCTGCTTTTAGAGACTCCACATTTTCATCAAAGGTAACGACAAGGCCGGGCTCGTTGTTAAGCGCTCCGTTGTAGATGTATTGGAGGCCAAAAATTGTTTTGCCTGAACCTGGGCCGCCCGATATCATGATGAGTGAGTTTTTCACAAATCCGCCTTCGATTGCAGGGTCGAATCCAGGTATGTTGGTCTTGATTCGTTGAAGGTTGTATTTTTTGGAGGGCTGTTTGGTTTGTTTTTTCATGGTTACTCCTTGGTGTCGTGTACGGTGATTCCATTGCTAGCAATTTCAAAACCGTGAACGCCGCTGTCGCTTTTTGTTCCTCTCATCTTTCGCACGAGCAGTGAGCGGGAAGTCTGCCAGGCATTGATTTCAAAGGTCATAAGGATAATTCCATCCGCGATAAACTCTGAAACGGTGTCTCTTGACAAAAATTCTCCTTTTTCAGGTGCTTCAGATGTTACCATGCTTGTGCAGCCCATCTGTTTGATGTCGTACAAGAATCCGTAGACGAATCTTTTGACGACGAAGTCTCCAAGAATTGGAGGAGAAAAGAATGCTTTGTAGTTCATGATGTCGCGCAGCGCGATGTCTTTGATTGGCGTGTAGACTGGCGCATTGACCGAAAGTGTTGAAAGTGAGTCGATGACGAGCCGTTGGATTTTTCGTTCTTTGACTTCTTTTTTGATGAGTTCGATGGTTTGTGTTGTCAAGTCATGGATTGGGACATGCATGAGCGTGAGCATTCCTGTTTTTTCAAGTTTTTTTAAGTCAAGCCCGATTTGCATCGCCTGTTCGCGCAAGTCATCAAGGCTTTGTTCAAGGGTAACATACATGCATTTCTCTTTGAACTTTGAGGCGCCGTTGTACAGAAATTCAAGCGTGAAGAGGGTTTTTCCTGTTCCTGGTGTTCCGATGAGAAGAATTACTGCTCCTTGAGGAAGTCCTCCTTGGACGAGCTTGTCAAATCCTTTGATGCCAGTTGGTACTCGTTTGGGCACATGAATCACCTCTTTGGTACTACTCCGTTGTTTATCGTATTTATAGTTATGCTTTGGGAGTTATCTCTATGCTGGCAGGCGGTCGCTCCGCTTCTTCTGTCACGTTTATCCACGAGCGGATGTCGTGTTCGAGTGTAAATATTTCGCTTAAGTCCCGCATGAAAAAGACAAGCGCGTTGTCGACGAGTGTGAGATTCGCGACGACCATGATGTTGCTTCCGTCTTTGCAGTGGAGGGGGATGACGAGGTCCTTGACGACCTGGTTTTTCTTGCAGGAGGTTATCGAGTCGAGGATTTTCTGTCGGACTTCTTTTTTGGGGAATATTTGAGAGAGTCCCTTGTCGCGGTCGTGCAGGTCTTTTTTCTGGTAGCCGGTGAGCTTGGTGAGCGTGTTGTTCGCAATGAGAACATGGTCATGTGTGTCAAAGGCAAGTACAGGGACTCCTGCTTTCTCGATGAGTGCTTCAACGAAGTCTTTTTGTGAGCGAAGCTCGTCCTCTGTTTTTTTCAAAGGAGTGATGTTGCGCGAGAGGATAAGGATGCTGTTGATGCTTCCGTCATTGTTTTTGATGGGCGAGATGGTTTCAAGGCTCCAGAGGTGGCTTCCTTCTTTGTATCTTCCTTCGAACGTGGTCATTTTGCCGTGTTTTGCGGCGGCAAGCGCGCTTTTGAGTTTTGGCTTGTAGTCGTCCTGCAAAAAGCGGGCGAGTTGTTCTGCGTCGCAGGATTCTTTTGCACGGTAATGTTTGATTGCACTTTCGTTCATGAAGATGGATTTTCCGCTGGTGTCAAGCAAGACGATGCAGTCAGGTGATGTTTGGGCGAGCACGCGGTAGCGTGCCTCGAGTTCTTTCTCGAGGTGTTCCGCGCGTTCTTTAGCTTCCAATGCTTCTCCTAGTTTGAGTTCTTCTTTTTTCAGTCCGACTTTCTCGACGGCAAGTTTGAGGCTTACTAGAATGCGGTCAAACGCTTTGGCGAGTTCGCCTATTTCATCAGTTCGTTCTTTTCCTTCGACGTGAATGTCGAGTTTTCCTTTGCTGATGTCTTCGATGTTGCGCGTGAGCTTTTGGATAGGGTGGGTGATTGAGTACTCGGTCCGAAGCCCGATGGCGATAGCGGCAAGGAAGAGCAGGAAGACGATGGAGATTCCAGTCACCATGGTACTGTTGAGCGCGAAGAGTTTGAGTGCCGCTATGAATGCGAGTGCTCCAACGAGAAGGATGAAGAGCAGGCTGCCCGTGAGTTTTATTCCTATTTTCACCTTGAAAACCTCTTTCTTAGACTGGCAATTTGAACAGTGGATGTTTTAAAGGTGTTCGTGAATCGCCACTCTCCTCTATTCGTTCTGGTGATTCTCGACATGATTCCCCTTTTAAAGTGCTTCAATGCGCGCAGTCTTTTTATGCTTTGCGTTATGTGTTCTGAAGAATGCTAAAGTGACTGTCGTGCAGGTCTTATGGTGGTAATTCCTGCGGAACGTATTGCGCTGATTGGGTGAGTGGAGCAATTACAGACTGCACGGCCTTGGATGTTGTTGAACGTGCAGTCTACAGATGGTGTTGAGAAGCTTCCTTTGGTTATGATGAATGTTCCTTGCGGGATTCCGTAGAGGTCCATGAAATAGTATGTTGAGCGCTGGTCTTTTGGAACGCGCACGAGCGTTTCGGTGTTAATGCTCAAGAACCCGCCTTCATTTCCGTTTAGCGTTTTACCTTTTGACATATCGAGTGTTCCAAAGTGAGAGGTTCTTTTCACGACAAAGTTGATGGTTGCGAGTCGTTCTGGTCCTTGCGTTGCGAATCCATCTGAGGTGTCAAGTGCGGGGAGCGCAATCTGCTCGTAGAGTTGTCTTGCGACTTCACCGCAGCTTCCTTGTGGGAACGTGACCGCGTAAGTTTCAAAGAATCTGTTGACAGTGTCATCAAGCGTGAGCGCGTAGGAGTTTTCTTTAACAACTGCGCCTGTTGGAGTTCCACCAAATTGAACCATCGCGCCTGTGAGAAGTAAGATGAAGATAATGCCTGCCAGTGCAACGCGTAGTTCCATATTGTCTCTTTTTCGCAAAAGTATGGTTGAAGAATATAAAAAGCTATGCGCCGTCCGTGCTTAAGCCAAAAAGTCAAATCTCTG
>JAGVYM010000018.1 GCA_018303245.1 Candidatus Woesearchaeota archaeon
CCGCATGGGCCTGTTACGTCTTTTGTGTCAAAATCTTTTCCAACTGCAATTATGGCTACTTGCTCAAACTCTCGTATTTCCATTGCGTTTGCTCTGAGTATCGCTGCACGTTCTGCACAAATAGTAGAGCCGTATGCTGCGTTTTCCACGTTGGAGCCAGAAATTATTCTTCCATCTTGAGCTAAAAAAGCTGCTCCCACTGAGAAGTTGGAATAGGGATTGTACGCTGTTTTCATTACCCGTTCAGCTTCGTCAAGAAGACACCGCTGAATGTCCGTGAGCTGTGTATATTCTGTTAATCTCATGAGAGAAAAGGCTAAACCCTTACCTTAAATGCTTTTAGCTTCCTTGGACGATAAATCCTGTTTCTAAAAATCAAGCAATAGTAATCTTTAAAAACCACCAGTAAAACAAACAGAATATGGCCTCCACTCCGCGCAAGGGACGGAGTAAAAAGAATACCGTCCTAGACGCCCCCCCTGTAGTCGCAACGAAGATTGCGACGCCCCTTCCTATTGAGGAGTTTTCCTATGAACTGCGTATTCCGCGAGAGCGTGTCGCTGTTCTAATCGGAAAAAAGGGTGAAACAAAGCGCCAGCTCGAGCAGGAGACCCAGACCCAGCTTGCGATTGATAGCGGCGAAGGAGAAATAGAAATAACGGGCAAAGATGCGCTGTTGCTCTACCTCTGCCGCGAGATTGTCCGCGCGATAGGACGAGGGTTCAATCCCGAAATTGCGGTGCAGTTGCTTAAAGGCGATTACGCATTTGAGATTATCAGCATTGTTGATTACGCAAGAAATGCCAACGATCTTGAACGGTTGCGAGGCAGAGTGATTGGAGAAGGTGGGAAGAGCAGGAGAACAATTGAAGACCTCACTGGAGTTAGTATGTGTATCTTCGGAAAAACTGTTGGATTGATTGGTCCAGGTGAGAATTTGACGATTGCGCGCCGTGCGGTGGAAAGCTTGTTAACTGGCTCCCCCCACGCGCATGTGTACCGATGGCTGGAACGAAAAAGAAGGGAACAACGGATAC
Source organism: Candidatus Woesearchaeota archaeon (assembly GCA_018303245.1). Classification (GTDB taxonomy): domain Archaea; phylum Nanobdellota; class Nanobdellia; order Woesearchaeales; family ARS49; genus JAGVYM01. The sequence continues at coordinate 1,038 of JAGVYM010000018.1, forward strand.
TATGAATAAACCGATAGCGGAAGAGCTTTCAAAGAATCAGCGTGACATTTCTGTAGCTGAATTTTTCGAGCGTAACCGTCACTTGCTTGGGTTTGATAACAAGCGTAAAGCGCTTCTCACTGTGGTAAAGGAAGCTGTTGATAACTCACTTGACGCATGTGAGGAGGCAAAGCAGCTTCCTGAAATCATCATCCAAATTGTTGAGATGGGAAATGACCGGTATCGTGTCATCATTGAGGATAACGGGCCAGGGATTGTGAAAAAGCAGATTCCTAATATTTTCGCAAAGCTGCTGTATGGTTCTAAATTTCACACTATGAAACAGGCAAGAGGTCAGCAGGGTATCGGTATCAGCGCAGCTGTTCTCTACGCCCAGTTGACCACAGGAAGACCGGCAAAGATTTGGAGCAAGATTGGTGCCAACCAGCCCGCGCATTATTACGAGCTTCATATCGACACGCAGACAAACAATCCTGAAATTATGAGAGAGGAAGAAGTCACCTGGAAGAAAACGACTGGTGTCAAAATAGAGTTAGACATAGACGCCACGTATCAGAAAGGAGATCAGAGTGTGGATTCCTATTTGAAGCAGACCGCGATTGCAAATCCGCACGCCACGTTTATTTATACAAATCCTAAAGCAGAGCAGTTTGTGTTTGCTAGGGCGACCGACAAGTTACCTAAAGAACCGACCGCCATAAAGCCTCACCCGTATGGTGTTGAGCTCGGAATCATGCTCAAGATGTTAAAAAATACTGAGTGCAGGACCTTGCAAAGTTTTCTCACGCAGGAGTTTTCGCGTGTTGGCCCTCAAACCGCAAAAGATATTTGTGAAGGTGCAGGCCTTGTACCTAGTATGAAGCCAGACGAGCTTCAGTTGCCACATGTTGAAAAACTTATCGAAGGCATCAAGAAGACCAAAATTGTTGCTCCAAGCACTGATTGTATCTCGCCTATTGGGGAGGAATTGCTTGAGAAGGGGATGAGAAAAGAGATTTCAGCAGAGTTTTACACTGCAGTCTCGCGAAGTCCTGAGGTGTATAAGGGGATTCCTTTTGTCGTTGAAGTTGCGATGGCGTATGGTGGTGAGCAGCCAGGGGACCAACCAGTGCACATCTTACGATTCGCAAACCGGGTTCCTTTATTGTACCAGCAAGGAGCGTGCGCGAGCACTAAGGCGATTGTGCAGACTAATTGGCGCCCGTATGGGCTGAGCCAAAGTCAGGGAGCCCTCCCCGTAGGACCGTTGACCGTTATCATCTCTCTTGTGTCAGTTTGGCCGCCGTTCACATCAGAGGCAAAAGAGGCCGTTGCTCATTATCCAGAAATTCTTAAAGAAACAAAGCTCGCCCTGCAGGAAGCGGGAAGGCGCCTTGGTTCATATGTGAACAAGAAGCGCAGGATTGCGGACCAGCAAGAAAGAATCAGTATTTTTGAGAATTACATTCCTGAAGTCGCGAACGCGCTTAGCGATTTAAGCGGCGTGAACAAGGAAAAGATTGAAGAGAGTATGAAAAAGATGCTTGAGAAAAATAAAGAATACATCCAGGCGCACAAGGAAGCGCACAAGGTGGAAAAAGTTGAAAAGAAGTCCAAAGAAGAACAAGTCGCCCTCACGGGTTTCGAAGATGACAACGGATAAGCAAGCCAAGGAAAAGATAGAGGACCTTGGCAAAGAGCTCGTCAAGGAAGTGTTAGCTAACAAGCCGCCCATACTTAATGTTCCTGTCCGTGCGCTTTCAAATATTGTCTTCAACAAGCAAAAAGAGGCACTTGAGCTTGGGAATAAGATTTCCGAGCGTAACTTTTTCAACGTCGCGCACGCGAAGAAGTTCTTGCAGACATTGGAGGTCGCAGCAAAAAGCAAAGACTTGCTTGCGTTAGGAAAGCACGCCTCCTTGCGAGACGTGTTTTACATGATTAAGCGCACGATTCCAAACACCAAGACCAACATCGTGGACGAGCAGTCCGAAAGCGATAACGCGATTGAAGACCTTGAATTGCTCACCAACCTTTCACGTGAACAGCTCAACATCAATGCGAACAAAATGGGTTCGGTCGCTGGCCAAGTGGTTATTGAAGATAAGGGTGACGAGATCGACTGGAGCAAGATGGGTTCGGGCGGCTGGAGTATTCCTAGTAATGTTGAAGAAATCAAGTTCAAGAAAGTTAAGGCAAAGTACGTCATCTACATGGAAAAAGCTGCCGTGTGGGAGCGTCTGCATGAGGACAAGTTTTGGGAAAAGCAGAACTGTATTATCATGTCATCACAAGGGCAGACCACCAGGGGAATCAGAAGATTACTGCAGCGGCTTTCTCAGGAGCATAACCTTCCGATTTATGTGTTGGCAGACTTTGACCCGTGGGGATTTTACATTTACTCAGTGCTCAAATTTGGCTCGATAAATCTTGCCCACATGTCAGGAAGCATGACGCTAAGCACTGCACGATTTTTAGGAATCACTGCTGATGATATTGAAAAATACGGATTAAAGAAACAGCTCATCGCGTTCAAGGATGTTGACATGACTCGTTTGAAACAGTTGCAAAATTATGAATGGTTCAAGCACAGCAAGGACTGGCAGCGCCAGTTCAAGATGATGCAGACTATGAATGCTAAAGCAGAAATCCAGGCGCTCAGCAGCCGTGGTATCAGTTTCATCACCGAAAAATATCTTCCTGAAAAGATTAAGAATGAAGATTTCTTGATGTAGTTGCAAAAAGTTAACGGGGCTGGGAGGATTTGAACCCCCGATCTTCTGCTCACTTCTTTGGATTAGAAGGCCTACAGAGAACCAAGCACGTACTTGATTCTTAGCTGCTCTATCCAAGCTGAGCTACAGCCCCATAATCAAGAATGCTGCAGATTTGCTTTAAAAGCGTTGTGGCTAGAAACCTTTCTGAGTTTTAAGCTTCTCAACAAGCCCTGGTGCAAGCAGAGGTTTTCCATGAACAACTAGATACTTATACGGCAAGCAGACGCTTTCTGAATCGTTGATTTCAATGTCGATTCCTTGTTGAAAAGAAAGCTTCTCAAGCGGTGTTCCATCAACAATCTTCTTGGTAACAATCACTGCGGTGTCTGTGCTCATTTGTTCTTTGCCTAAGTTAAATCTAGGATACTGCAAATCAGATGAAGACAGTTCAACTTTCGTGCGTTCTTGAGGAGGGTCGTCCCCCAATATCCCACCAAAAATGAATGTCTTAAATTTATTTGCGATTTCAGGAGTCAACAGCAAGAGAGCTTCAGGGTCGAGCACGCAAGCTTTCTCAAAGGTGAGCTGTTTTGCTTTTTTCTTCTCAACTCGCCCGATGGTTTTCAAAAAAGTGTTTGAAGTATTCGTAAAAAGCAGATTCGACTTTCCCACCCAGTTTGAAATGTGCTGGTATTCAAGTTTGCACCAGGAATACACGCGCAGTTCGAGGTGTTCGATTACGAAGAGGGGCATAATAAAGAGATAAAGAAAAGAATATAAAAAACTAAGTCTTCTTGAACTGTGCAATAGTATCAAGGAGTTCGACATTTCCCATCATCATTGCGCGGCAGCAATATCTATCAATTCCGAGTTCGTCAAGGATTTCTTTCTTGCTTTCTCCTTTCTTGCTGCGCGAGTCAAATTCTTCCCAGAGATGTGCGATTGGTTTTCCACAGCTCCAGCATCGAATTGGGATTATCATTTTTGTCCTCCGGTTTAACGATAAGATTTTTGACGTTTTGCCCGTGCTTTTCCATGGCAGTTTGGTTTGCGCGTTTCTTTTCTGCGCACGTCTGCGACTAGGAATGCTCGGTCGTATTCAAGATAGACGGTGTGTAATTTTTTGTCGAAAAGTGCTAGTGCTTTTGCGATGGCGATGCGTGCTGCTTCTGCTTGGCTGTTTACTCCGCCGCCGTTGATGGAAACTGAAATGTCCACTTTCTTTGCAGTGTCACCTGCTAAAAGCAGTGGCTCTTCAACTTTCGAGCGGAAGAGAGTTAATGGCATTGAAATAATTAGTTGGCTGTTGAGTCGAACTATTCCGCTGCCTTCAGTGAGTGTTGCGCGTGCGACTGCGGTCTTTCGTGTTCCGCTTTGATGGATGAGTTTCATTTCAAATGTTACCCCCACTTAGAGTAACTAATTCAACCAGCGGTCCAACTTTGAAATCAGAAATTGCCTGCATTTCTTTATTATTCTCAGGCAATTTTCTCATATTCGGCCCCCTAGTGATGTGCACAAATGGCCGATAGTTTGATACTTCAATGAGGGAAGTTCTTCAATTTTCTTGCCGATGCTGATAAGTTTTTTGTCTTTGAATGCAATTGGTACGCCGATGTAGCACATGATTCGTTCGTATGCTTCTCCGCCGCGTCCTTGTTTGTGCTCAACCATGCCGCGAATCATTCTGCGCAAGAATCGGTCGGGCATTCTGCTGATGAACGGTCCTTTGTTTGGCTGTCCTGTCTCAAAGATGCGGTGGAAGTATTTCAGGCGGACTGCAGTTGGGTTTCCGCTCATGATTGCTTTCTCTGAATTGAAGATGTTAACGGTGTGTCCAAAGAGCGCTTGTTTTGCCACGTAGCTTGCGAGGCGTCCTGCAATGCAGTTAGTTGCGTCAAGATTGATTTCGATTGCCATTTTATCCCATTACCTTCAAGTCTTTTGCCTTGGGTTTTTGTTTTAAAAGTTGTTCAATAGATAGTGTTTTTCCTTTTGCCGCTTCTATTCGTTCGCGTGCTCCGGCGCTAAAGCCAAGTGCCGCGACTACTATGCTGTGTGACAATGCTCCTGAGCCAAGCACTTTTCCTGGTACCACGATGGTTTCGTTGGCTTTGGTGAATCGTGCAAGTTTGTTGATGTTGACGACGCGTCGTGCTCTGGTTGACTTTTCAAGGTCGTCTGCTATTCTGTCCCAAAGCGCGGCCTTTGAGCTAGTGCTTTCTTTGCGTAAGCACGTGATGAGCTCATGCAATACTGGGTTTGTTGGTCCGGTTGGTTTCATAGTATTTCTCTGTTGTTGATGTATGCGGGGAAGGGATTCCGTTCGTTCACAACAGCGAACGAAGGGGCCTACGAACCGTAGTTCGGAGGATGTTCAAATCCCTCCTGTTGTTTGTAAGGCAAGCGCGAACGCGCCTGACTGATTATGCGGGGGAAGGGATTTGAACCCTCGCACCCACTAAGGGACTAGCACCTCAAGCTAGCGCATTTGACCAGGCTCTGCCACCCCCGCATTGGTTATGGTTAGGGGAAGTGCAAAGTCACTTGAGGATAGCTTCTGAGAATTGGCTCAGAAGGTCGCCGAAAGTGTCAAGAGCACTCGCCAATATTTCATGAGGGGCAAGTTGTCCCCATGGTTCGATAGTGAAAATAAATGTAGTTGGATCTTTTTCAAAGTGGACAATTCCGTCATGGACTCCATCGCACGCTTCATAGAGGTTGTGTTTCTCGATGAGTTTCGCGTCAATTTTGCCGTTCGCGAAAATTTGTGGTGGAAATTTGTCTTTGAATTTGTCGAAATCTTTGTGATTGTTGTTGACGGCGATTTTTGGTTCGTAGACATACCAGGCAAGGCATGGTGCGAATTTGACGTGTTCTTTTGCTGTTCCAAGAACAGCTGTCGCTTCAAATTCAAGTTCCTGTCCCTTGAGCAGTTTGACCAGTGGGGTTTTGCCATGGACTGGTTTTATCGCAGGGTCTTTGCTCTTCAAGTCTTCTGCGTAGACCATGCATGGTCCTTTTGCTTTGAGCGTGAGTTTGACTGAGTTTTTTGCGTTAAGTTCGTCTTCCACTTTTTTAAGGTCATAATCTTTCAAGTCTGTTGTTAGTGGAAGAAGTCCAAGTCGGTGCGCGAGGATTTCATCGTAGAGTGCTCCGTCGTTCTTGGCGAATTCGACTTCTTCGATTGCCATTGTTGGAACGCTTTCCATCATGAGACGGCGAAGTGAGTTCGCGAACGCGGGCGTTGTATTCTCAAGTCTGAACGTGACCCGTCCGCTTTTTTTGTCTTTGTTGATGAGTTTTATCATACGCGTCGTCCTCGTTTTCCGCCCTTTTTACGGCATCCTCCATGCGGGACTGGGGTGACATCTTCAATGATTCCAATTTTTAGTCCCATTCTGCTTAAGGCACGGATTGCTGCTTGTGCTCCTGGTCCTGGGGAGTGTGGTCCATTGTGGCCTCCTGGCGCTCGGACTTTGACATGGATTCCACCGATTCCTTTTTCAAGCGCGCTTTCTGCCGCGCGTTTTGCTGCCATCATTGCTGCGGTGGGCGAGCTTTCAAGGCGGTCTGCTTTGACCATCATTCCTCCACTTGCCATGGCAAGGGTCTCTGTTCCTGTGATGTCAGTAATATGAATAATCGTATCGTTGTAGGACGAATAGATATGGGCTACTCCCCATCGGATGTTGTACATTATGCTGCCACCTTTGGTTTATTGTCTGGGCGTGAGTGTGATCGTTGTTGTCTTCGTGGTCCGCGGCGGTCTCGTGAGTCCATGCGAGGTTCTGCTCGTGGCACCGGCGCTTTTTTCTTAATGGTTCGTTCAGGATGTTCTGGATTTGCGAATGAACTTTTGGACATGAATGCGATATGGGTTTCCTCTGAAGTAGGAACGATGTAGCTTGGAGCACTCACTTTTTTGTCGCCAATAAGTACATGGCCATGGACGATGAGTTGTCGTGATTGAACTGCAGTTCGTGCAAGGCCTTTGCGCATAACAAGTGTCTGTAAGCGTCGTTCAAGAAGATTTTTTATTGTTAGTGCAAGGACATCATCCAGGGTCGCGCCAGTTTTAAGCAAGCCCAATCGTGCAAGTCGTTCAAGCAGTTGTTTTTTTTCTGTTTCTGCTTGCTGGGTGCGAAGTGCAGTGAGTCGTTTTGCTTGGTTAGCAAAAGATTTGAGCGCGCTGGTTGCTTTCCACAGTTCATTTTTTGTTTTAAGTCCATATTCTATTTGGATGGGTTTTTCTTCAGCCATTCGTGCTCGCTGCCAGGGGTGCCCTGGTTTGGCGAACTTGTTTGTGAACTTTCGTGGATCTCCCATGTTGTAATACTTTTATGCCTTCTTCTTTCCAGCGGTCTTGACTCCGACCACTTTTCCTTTGTTTGCGCGGAAGTTGCTTCTCGTGCGTTGTCCGCGTACCGGCATGAGTTTGATGTCATTGTCTTTGTTGAACAATAACTCGTTGGTGACTACGTGCTTGTCTTCGCCCGTGTCAATGTCGTGTCTTCGGTTGAACATCCATGAAGGAATATTGTATTTTGCAGGTGATTTGATGACTTCATCAATGCGTTTCATGTCTGTCTCGGCGATGTTTCCGATTTTTGCAAGTCCATCAATTCCTAAGGTGACACAGACTGCGTGAGCAAAAGGCACACCTATTCCACGGACATCTTTGAGAGCGTACACTATTGCTTTCTCTCCTTTCAAGTCGGTGTTCGCGATGCGAACCAGATGTTTGAATTCAGCCATAACATTTTAACGCACGAGAACTCATTGTCTCACCCTAAGGCGCTCCTGATAGGAACTCGGGCGTTATTCTCTTGAAGCAAAGAGGTTATTTATAAAGCTTTCTTTTTATAATTCTCTAATTATTACTTGGGCAACGTCCAAACTCACACAAGTATATCAGAAAGTTCCAAACCAAGTGCAAGTCGTGCCCCGACGCACGAAACATCAACTCAAAAGATTGAGGAATTGCATACTGTCGACCACCATAGGTTCCTGCTGTTTCAGGATCCTTCTTTTGTAATGCGTAAAGTGTTTTGTAGAAACTTCTCTTAGAAGAAATTTTGAGAAATATCAAGAATTTGTCATCCTCAACAGTGCGAACAAAGCCTTCAAGTGTTTGCGTAGGCGATTGCGAAGCGTGGTCCGCACACTCTCCTTTGAATGTTCCTCGCACACCAATTTCAAAACATGCATCGAAAAATCCCTCTCTGCTAGAATAAGCATACTACCATCGAAGTGAATAGTGCGCCGTTGGAAAAAGTCAAATTGGGAAGTTTATAAAAAAGCGTTTATTCAAAAGTTACATTTATAAGTCCCTGTTTTCAGCTTTAAAGATATGGCGGCCGTAGTCTAATGGCAGGATAGGGGACTGTGAAGTTATCGCAGAGCTCCCTTGGACCGAGTTCGATTCTCGGCGGTCGCCCTTCTATTAAGTTCGAAGCGGTGTCTGACACGCATATAAAAAGCCAAGAGTGGAGGAAATCCACATGGCAGGCGAAGACATCTACAAATCAAAGGAACGCTACGAGTTGTTCAAGAATAGTGTTAGCAACCTTCTGAAAACCCTTAACAAAGCAAAATTTGAAAAGAACTCTTCGAATGAACATAATGACAAGACTTAAACAATCGTACCCCCTTCTATTAGCTTATTTGTAGCACAGTCGGCGAAAGTCGCGTTATCTCAACAAATCTTTTAAGGTAAAACCATAAACTAATCCGTATGGGCTATGTTTTGCGAGATTGTGGAGAGGCTTATGTACGTGCAGATAATTTTGCCATTGTATATGATAATAAAAAATTAGAAGCATTGAAAGCTGAAGGGAACGCGGTGAAGAAAAGAGTTGTTGGAATAGTAATTTATTCTGAAGAAGACTTTGCTGCATTCTACAACAAACACTGTGCGCACATTCCAAACGACAACAGTCCGTTTACGGTTATGGTGGTTGATAATGTGAACGTTCCAAGTAGGCAAGATGTAAGAGAGCTTATGGAGGAGGCGTTGCGGCGCAATACAACGAAGTTAGAAACGGGTTGGTTTTCTAATATTGGAAAAATTGTTCCGAAAATAGAGCCAACGTGGTTTGCCACGCCTCATCATAGAGTAAGAACGTTTTTTCAAGGTGGGTTTCAGGATGAGCCGAGAAAGGGTCGTTTCAGATTCAGGGATGTTCAGCAGATATTTCCTCGCGATCTTCTTGATGTTTTCACAAGTGGTCACATTCCAAAACTTGAACTTCAGAATTTGCAGAACATATGGAACTTTTCGATTGATAATAGTCTTGATAATAATCGTAAAGTTGCTTCGATGTGCGAATATGCCGTTTTGTACCTTTGGATAATTGGACACACCGATATAATGAATTACCCAATCGCCCCAAGGGGCGGGGTATCGGTTAGAATTCGGTGAGCTTTAGTTGGCTTGTGTCTCTTCCTTGGTCTTGGACGTATTTCTTG
>JAGVYM010000011.1 GCA_018303245.1 Candidatus Woesearchaeota archaeon
AACACATAAAGTCAAACGACTTATCTTCCCAACCTGTAGGCGCAACACCTGTTGCAAACTGTCCAACAGTGCCCACATTCTGCCAGGTATTCAAACCACCAAAAGTAAGCGCGGTACCGACAGGAACAGTAATGCAATCACGATAATTACCGCTGTCATCAAAACAATAAAGACGCATCTCAGTTGATAACAAATTCTGAGCCACAGGACACTCATCTGCTGATCCATTGCAATCTTCGTCCACCGTATTACCGCAAACTTCTGTTGAAGGAGCGCCTGCAGTTACTGAACACGCACCCCAGTTCGCATCAAGTACGCCATTGGTACAGGCTTTTACTTGTGCGCCCGTGCGAGCACAAGCACCAACACCAACAGAACACGTCTGAGACTGAGGAATACAAGTGGTTGCAGAGGTAATAGCTACGCTTTTGACCATCCATTTCCCACCATTACAATCAAAACTATTCGTAGTTCCTGCAATCTTGTTACATGCGTAAAACGCAAACGTCCCACGAGGAGTAGTTCCAGCATCAGAACGCAAAAACACATTCACACCAGAAACACTCGCAGTTCTTGTACCACTCGCATCAATCCAACGCGAAGTGGGCAAAACAGTATTGCCTGTCAACCTCAAAGTAACATCAGAGGCAGACTTAGCCAAAACCCAACCAGCACCAGTATAATACCACACATCAGGCCAAACAAAATCCCAACCCGAAACAGAAAAACCAACAGTATCCGTTGGAGCAACAATCGCTTTATCAAACACAACCCTCAACGGACACGAAAAAACAGTACTCGAAGACAAACTCGTAGGACAATCAGCAGCTTGCGCAAACACAACCACGCTCAACACACCGACAATCAACAACGCAATCAGCAACTTTTTCATACTACACCTCTTGTTTTTCTGTAGACTTCATACTTTTGTTCATCTTACATCTTATGGCGGCGTACCGCTTGGAGGACTTGGGCTTCCCCCTGAACTTCCTGAACCAGTTCCTTCAGGACTACCACCCGGACCTGTTGGGTCAGGAGGAACACCACCAGTTCCTTCAGGACTACCACCCGGACCTGTTGGGTCAGGAGGAGTCCCAGTTCCGCCAGTTGTTGCCGTAGCAACACCAACAGTTGTTAACATCCAAGAACCACGACCGCTGTCGGATTCAAGACGACCATCAGTACCGATGACCACTTTCTTACCATCCGCGCCATTACAGTTATATTCCCTTGCGCCACTAGCACGCAAGCTTCCTTGGTTACACGCAAAAATAAGGACTACGTTTAACTCTTCTGCGCTTCTTTGAAGCTGTGTTTGCGTAGCTATAAATGACGGAGTGTTTAGCGAACTAACTCCGGTAAAAAACACTGTTCCCTGGCTCGCATCAATCCAGTTTGGAGCAGTACGCACATTCCCTTGTGCATCTTTGAAATTGAACTTTCTCCAAGCTTGCGCAGGGTTGATGGTACTTCCCGAAGAATCTATTGCCAGTTCAGCAAGAATATACGGCACATTGCTAACATACCCTTCCGGCCAGACTATATCAAACCCGGAAACAAGCACTCCAAAATCAGAAGCGCCTTCAACAAGCTTTCCTTGCGAGTCAAAACTGCCCTGCAAGAGTATACCTTGAGGACGTGATGCCCAGGCAAGGTTATTCGTTTTCGCCCAAGAGGGAACCGTTTGCTGTGACGAGGTTGAAACAGTAGAAACCGCGCTGCCATAAAATCCACGCTGCGAAGCAGGAAGCTGCGGAGTGCACCCCACTACCACTGCAACAATCAATAAAGCAAGTAACCATCTCATGTTCGCAACCTCTTTTTGTTTCATCATAATCATCTTGTTTATTAACTTTTCTTTAACGCTTCTTTTCGGCAGTGCTGATTGCCTCATCGATCTCTTTCTTACTCCAACCCGCGCTCGCAAGGCGCTTACGGATTTCATCCTCATCATGACCCGTACGCAACCCTTCCTCGGCGTACTGCTCAATCGTATGAGGAACTGATTTCCAGCGGCGAATACCATAAATTATTGCAAGCAGGATAACAAGCACTCCTGCCCCTATCGCAATCTGTTTCACTGGCCAATTCGAAACAGGTTCAGGCTCTAAAATAACAAGCTTCTGATTCACTTCTTCGTAAACTGGCTCAACAACTGGTTCAGGCAATAAAACTGGCGCTGGCCGTGGAGCAGGCTGCACAGACGGAACTGGACGAGGAGCTGGAGCTGGCGTCGCCGGACGAGGAACAGGAGCTGTTCCCGGTATGCTCGCCTTAATAATCACGGCACCACGGTCAAACGAGATAATCTCAATCAAGACTTCAGGAGTTGCATCGGTGTTCAAGCTGAACAACTGGTGCGACTCCTTATTCAAGTCATAGAACTTGCCACGGAGCACCCAGTTGCTGTTCTGGTTCACCACATCTATTTTTCGAAGGAGGAGCAATAACGGATAACGCGTTGGGCCATTACTAAATTGAATCGACCTGCCCAGCGGAATTGACTTAACAACGGGAGAGCTTGACAACGCTATTCTGATAAGACCACTGCTGCTTCCGCCACCACCACCGCCGCCGCCACTGCCGCCTCCTCCACTTTGCGCTTGCGTTGCTGTAGAACCAGAACCTGAACCAGAACCAGTGCCTCCAGATCCTGAACCGCCTGTTGCCATCGGCGTGGTGCTAAATGGAGCAACCGGAGGCTGCACTGTGAAACTGAGACTGCTGCCTCCACCACCACCCGAAGATAACGCAAGTGAACTAAATGGAGCTGTAGGAGGAGAGACAGTGAACGCCCCGACAGAGAATACTGTCAGGAGAAGAACGATGAACACCACACTCTTTTTCATTGAAGTTTGTGACAACAACAATAAGTATAAAAACTTTTTCTATTCATTCGAGAGAAAAAAAAAATGTTACACCCACTCACTTTTTGCTTTCTGTTCTGTCAAGAACCACGGGCCAGAGTAAGCAGATTCTGTACGAAGGACTGATGTTTGAAATCAAACCACAACCTTTTTAACATTTGCCCGCATTGATAAAAACATGCATAAGATACTCTTCACCATTATCATCGCGCTCCTTGCACTCCCATTCGCACTCGCACAAATTCCTTGGGAAGTAAGCGACCAGCGCTGTCACAACAAAGTCCTTGACCAATTCGAACTCTGCGAGCGGTACGCGAACGAAACACGATGCGACGCCCTCGGAGAAATCCTGGAAGTAGATACCGCCTGCGACACCGCTCATTGCACCTGCTTACCCCGGGTAAACAAAGCATTCTGCGGCAACAACCAGCGCGAAGGAATTGAAGTGTGCGATGGAACAGGAGATGACAAGTGCGCAGAATACGGACAGCGCGTCAACATGACCTTGGTCTGCAACCCAAAAACGTGCGGGTGCTCGATCAACGAAAAACTCCCAGCCGATTATAACCCTGTCGCAATTGAAACACTTGCAAACTCAACTCAAAAAATCACGGTGTGCGGCGATAAGAAAGTTGAACGCGATGAAGACTGCGACCCGCCAAACACGCTCTGCACGACCTACCGCAAAGAAGCAGGAGTCTGCACGCAAAAATGCAAATGCCTCCCCCCAGACATGCTGGATAAGGAAGATGAAATCACTGCTCCCTTCAATGTTTCAACAACAAATGAAACAAACACGACGTTGACAAACACCAGCGAGCTCCTTACCCCTCCTGAATCTGAAAACAACACCACACAAGAACTTTCTGAAGAACCACCAGAACAAGGATTCTTCGCACGATTCATCTCATGGCTCGCCGGACTCTTCAGTTAATCCTCGCACTCTCTGCAATTCTGGTTCTTCTTTCCTGCACTGCACCCGTCCAACAGCCAACTACCACACAGCAAACATCGGAAACTGCAACAACTCCTCAAGTAACTCTTAATGCTCCAGAAGAACCTGCAACGCGCACAGTCAACCAAGTTGGAAACACCGCAACGTATGGTTTGAGCGATGACAACCGCGTCCTTTCCATCGAAAAGCCCGATACGACTTGGAAGTTTACATACTCTGAGGGTAGACTCATCTCGATTACCGGACCAAAAAACATCACGTTTTCATACAATGAGAGCAAACTGCACAACATCACCGCTGATGGAAAGATGTTTATGTTACACTATAACCAGCAGGGCAAACTCCTTGAAGCAAAAGGAGGACGCGAAACACTTTACTTTGATTACGACTCACTTGACTTTCTTCGAGCAGTCAAACGAGGAGTTGCGGGAAAAACCAGCATAGATTACGACAAACAAGGCCGGATAAAATATCTAACCCGCGGCACAATCACGACCAACGTCTATTTCACCAACCGCTCGCTCGTCAATAATTTTGATGCGGACGACACCAAACTCATCCTTTCCTACTGGAGAGATGACAAACTCGCATCACTGGCAGGAAAAACCTTCGGACAAGGGCTCACGGTAAGTTATGGGCCAAATTATCCACCCACCGAAGCAAAAATCGTTCATGGTGTCGATACCTCAGTGTTCGACGCAAGCTACAAAGAAGCGCTGTATACTGTCGTGGACCGCTACCTCTATTGCAACTACCTAAGCCGCTACCAAGACCTCCTGTTCGATGGAGTCAGCTACACGTTTTTCACGACTTACTTTAGCAACAATCCTGCAGACTATCTTGCGATGCAATATTCCTGTGCCCCATTCACTGCGCAGAATTCCACTCGTTAAACCAGTAAGTGGTGGAATCCTGCTGAGTCAAAACCCACTCGTGAGTTTTGACAATAGCAAAGGTTTAATAGCTGCAATGATTCATAAAAAACGAGAGGTTACCCATGACAGCAAGCGATGATATTGATTGCCCAAAGTGCAAAAGCCCGATGCAAAAACAGTTCGCCACCATCAGCGGAAACGCAAAATACCTGAACTGGCAATGCGAAGTCTGCAGTTACAAGGAAATGAAATGCATCGGCATTCTCAAATAAAGTAAATGTACGAACCCCAAGAAGACAGCTTTCTTTTGCAAGATTTTGTAAAAAAGCGTGCCAATGGAACTGTGCTCGACATGGGCACCGGAACAGGAATCCAAGCGCTCACCGCAGCACGAGTTTCCCGCGTGAAAAAAGTAATTGCCGTTGATGTTGATTCACACGCTATTTCTTTCGCCAAGAACAACAACAAACATTGCAAGATAAAATACCTCGAGAGTGATTTATTCTCGCGAATTGGAAACAAAAAATTTGACACGATTATTTTCAACCCTCCCTACTTACCAAAAGAAGGCAAAACGCAGCACCTGGAACTTGAAGGAGGCAAAGAAGGACACGAAGTAATTGCGCGATTCCTTGCAGACGCGCGTAAACACCTTGCACCTAAAGGAAACATCTTGCTCGTCTGCTCAAGCCTCACACCACACCTGCAAGAAATGTTTGAAAACAACCTATTCACTGCGCGGGAACTGGGAAAGAAACACGTATTCTTTGAAAACATTCTTGTCTATTCACTTGCAGCAGACCCGCGCGTGATTGAACTTGAGGGGAAAAAAGTGCGTGGACTCACGTACTTTGCCCACGGAAAACGCGGAGTTATTTTTACTGGAACATACCGCGGCAAAAAAGTGGCGGTCAAAATGGTCCGGCAGAAAAGCCAATCACCTGGAACCATCGCTCTGGAAGCATGTGCACTCATTGAAGTAAACCGCAACAATATTGGACCACACTATTTATTACACACCAAGCACGCACTTGTCTACGAATTTGTCAGAGGAAAACATCTTGAAGATGTGATGAATTCACCTAACATCAAACACCTCTGCAAAAAAGTGTTTGAACAGTGCAGAAAACTGGATTTGCTGCACATCAACAAACAAGAGATGACGCGGCCGCTCAAACACGTTCTTGTGAATCGGAACAAGGTCACACTCATCGATTTTGAGCGAGCACGGAAAACTGAGAAACCGCATAACGTCACACAGTTCTGCCAATTCGTCGGCAACCATGTCATGCGCGAACAAAAAAAGGACTGGATATTGCTTGCGCAGGAATACGCGCGCTTGCGAAATCAAAAAGTTTTTAAGAAAATACTGCGTACACTTTCTTAATGGTCACTTCATTCGCCGCAAAAGTCTACGAGCGCTGTTCACAAATACCGAAAGGAAAAGTCTCTACGTATGGTGCAATAGCACGCGCGCTCGACTCAAGCCCGCGGGCGGTCGGACAAGCGCTGCGCTGTAATCCTTTTGCTCCAAACGTGCCATGCCATCGCGTTGTTTCCTCTGATGGACGAATCGGAGGATTCATGGGGGGGACCAGTGGCAAGGAGATTGAGAGGAAGATAGGACTGCTCCGGAAGGAAAATGTTATTGTGGAGCAAGGCTCAATTGTTGAATTCAATAAAATTCTCCATTTGTTTTCTTGAGCACGGAAATTTAATTAAAGGATTTGACTATTTCACAGCACATGGAAAACACACTCGGAATGTATCTTTTTCCTCGCATTCTAGGCCAACTGGAACTTGTCGCATTAGGAATACACCTTTCAAGAGAAATTAACGCCTGCTTTGAATATTCCCTTGTCAACAGCGCATCAATCAAAACAGAGGCTCAAGGAGTAACGCGGCAAACAACAACTTACGGCCCTTTACGCGGCAGCATCAGTTTCCCTTCAGGAGAACGAATCGACATTGAAGGAATCCACACTAGCAACGAATTCCGGATTGAAGGACTCCGCTCATCATACGGGACATGTTCACTTGAAGGCATGCGACCGTCCTTACGCGAAGCGCTTGAACAGATAGGAACTGCAATCAAAACATATTTTTAATAGATTGTCTTTAGAAGATAAATTATTATAAATCTCTTGACACCCTTGCGCATCATGCCAACACAAGACGACTTAACCGCAAAGCTCACAATCACTTTTCCTGAACGTATAAACGCCGAAAGAGCGGCTGAACTGTTCTCCTATGTCGCCGCGAAAATCCCTGCTCGAGTAGCATACACCTCTAAACACAGAGGTGATAGTGTCTTCCATGGACTGGAAGCAAAAGGTGAAACGAGCCCAGTCACTGTTCAAATCACCGCAGATGTATTCAGCATCAATGGAGTAATTAGCAGTTATGACCAGGGATCAGTTCAATTCTCAACTGTGGACAAACTAAAAGCCCTTTGTGACAATGCAGTTGGCACAATCAGGTTCACCCGACCGCCTGCAACACGCTGGGAAGAAATTCCACAATACGAACGAGAACTCATTGATAAAACACGGGAAGCAGTGAAGGGATACTTTGCTGCAAAAATTAGTCAAGAAAAATGAACAACTGACCTCTCTTCTTTAAGACCGATAACTTTTTAAGCATGGCACTCCCTTCCCCACGCTCATGCGCGGAGAAACAAGCAACGCACTGGAAAACCGAATAGAAATTCCATTCCAACGACGACTTACTTGGGATGAAGTCTTAGTTGCACTCGCTCACCTGAGCACCACAACATTAACAGAAGTAAACTACACGCGGAGTGTACTTGAGCTTGGCACCATCAGACCATCACCCGACAAAAAAGCAGAACCCGGCTATCTGAGCAATAATACGGACATCAGCGGAAGCATTTATCCCTTTGGTTAAAGTCATATCGTGGTCAATTTCACTTCTGATAATGAAAGTTTTATGAACCCCACCAACTTCGATGGAAAAATAGGCGGACTCGCCATTTATCTCGCTGAACGTAGCCACGGCCAGGACGCAAATACTCTTTTACAGAATGTAGAATCTGCACTCCGGGCATACAAACCAAAACCAGCAGAACATCCACGCGCATGATTCCTGTTATTGTGATTTAGGATTAGGATATGCCGCGGCGATTTCCCTGTAATGTCTCAGCAGATCTGCAACTGGAGCAGTTTCTTTTAACGATGTACTTAATGGAAGTTTGTTAACACATCCTTCAACTCCTTCTGCAAGTTTATGAGCATACTCTTCATCTGCAATCCCCTCGAGCTTCCTGAATACTGTTGCAACAGCGTGATTCACACGACCCCTCAGTTTTGCCATATCCGCATATCTGAGATGCTCGTATCCTAAAAGAATCATGCATCTCGTTGTATCGCGCAATCCTGTAACTGCATCCCTGCGAGGAGTAGAAAGCGCACGATACAAATCTAACTCTAAACTTTTTACCATCACGCAACCCTCCGTCCCGGACGGCTTGGCTCAAGCGATTTGCCCTTTGCCTCGTAACCGGCCACTATTTTTTCTATTGCAGAAATTTTTCGCAGTTTCCCGTCCAGCATAGCGTCATCGATACCTGTCGCAATAGTGTAGAAAAATTGAGTACCACGGAATACGCGCGCACGGCACATTATTTCTCCTGCCTGCTCGGCAAGAACACGCTCACATGAATCGTCAACAATAAAGCCGTGCTGCACATACCCTTCCTTCAACTGAGCACACAAATAGTTAGGTGTATAGCGCATCTTTATCGCTTCTTCTTTTTCTGCTTCTTGAGCTCTTTATCCAACTCAAGCTTCTCAAGCAGTTCTTTGTAGCGATTACGGATGGTAACTTCAGTCACACCTGCAACATCGGCAACTTCACGCTGGGTGCGCTTCTCGCCATGCATCAACGCAGCGACATACAACGCTGCAGCAGCAATACCTGTTGGTCCACGACCTGAAGTGAGCTCTGCATGCTGCGCCTCTTCAAGAATCTCAACCGCCTTACTCTGCGTCTCCGCAGCAAGTTTCAAACTTGAGGCAAACCTTGCGATGTAATCAGCAGGATTGCTTGGCAAAATGGTGATGCCTAGTTCTCTTGTGACAAAACGATAGGTCCTTCCGATTTCTTTCTTTTCAATGCTGGACGCTTCAGAAAGTTCATCAAGTGTTCTTGGAACTTCATGGCGACGGCACGCTGCGTACAACGCTCCTGCAACAACTGATTCCATAGAACGGCCACGGACAAGCCCACGCTGGACTGCCTGCGTGTAAATCATCGCTGCCTCTTCCTCAACCATCTTAGGCAATTTAAGGAATGAAGAAACACGCTTTAGCTCAGCAAGAGCAAGCTTTAAGTTGCGCTCGATCGCAGTGCTAATACGATACTGCCACTTTCGCAAACGGAAAAATTTGTTACGGTCCTTAGAACCAAGCTGGAACAAGTCAGACTTCTGACCAACTTCAGTACCCAACCCTTGATCGAACTGAGTATACGTCATGGGGGCACCAGTTCGCCTGCGAGACTCATCACCATCTCCGCCATCGCCTTCAAATTCGCGCCATTCCTGACTGAACTCGACCATCTTGTCCTCAACAACAAGACCACAATCACGACAGATGATTTCTCCTTTCTCGCGGTTCACGAACAAATGAACACTGCCACATTCCGTACATTTCTTGACGTAATATTGACTCATAGCCCACCACCATCCCCATCACGGAGAAGTATCGACAAGGTTATTTTCCTTATCGTTATATTTATATAGTCTTACAAGAACTAGTATTTAAAGCTTTCGGCACTTTTAGAGGAGATGGGCTTACTATAACACTTTCTGTTACGGAAATATCGACGATTAAACCGCCGAAGCGCACTTGCCGGGCCTGATTAAAATCGAGGGATTTGCAACAGTGCTGTGGGAAGGTCCCTGGCACTCAGAAAAGCACGATTCAACCCGTGAAAATTCATTTGCACCTTTTAAGACCTGCGCGGTAACTTCAAAGAGCTTTCCAGCTTGTGTTGAGCAACAACAGCTTTCCGGAATCCGCTGGATGACTTTATCGACCCGGGGACTCTGCATAAACGCTCTCCCTGTGCTGACTTGATACACATAATAGAGTCCGATGAGTCCTATCACGAGCACTAGTAAGATCATAGCATTGCCCACTATATGCGGTTTATGGTACGCTGTTTTTTTAGCCATTTAGATCACGATCTTTTTCACGCACGGATGCGATTCAATATCGACAATTATAAATCCGGACTTTACGCTCGCTTGAGTTCGTTTATCTTCAAAACATTTGCCATTTCCCGGAGGGACATCGACCATTAATTGCGAGCCCATCTGTGGCCGCTCAAGATAATTACAACACCCATTTGTAGCACGCGCGTTCATCAATTCTCCCGACGGTTGCTGCGCGGTAAGCGCCTCTCTGCGCATCCAGGTTTCTCCGAGCGCGCGAGCACCTTCAACAGTACGCCCATACGTACTCTGGGTTTTCCACAAGTATCCGAAGATACCGATGGCGACAAGTACCGCTACCGCAAACCAGATGTACGCGTATCTTTTCTTCATACGTGTTCACACAAGCCGTCTTGCGCGAACACACGTGTATCCCCGCGAGAACTACAAGCTACCCGACAATTATCGGCAAATGTCTGCACCTGTGACCTTACAAACACTTGCCCATCATCAGTAAGCCTGTGGCAGCAGCACGCAACATAGTTCGCGTTCACTGCCGCACCTGTGCTTCCTCCGTTGACAACAAGATACGCTGCTGCTGAAATAGCAACAATCATCAAAATTCCAATAATCGCGTGATTTTCCGTCATACGCGCTATCAATCACTATTTGTTTAAAAGGTGTTTGACTGTACTGTACGACCTGAGCATTATTAAAGAGCAAAGAAACACTCAAGCATATGCGCATCTATCTTATCGCGGTCGGAAAGCCAACGCAGGAATACAGTGCACTCATCCGCGAGTATGAACAGCGGCTTCCCAAATACTGCACGTTTGAAGCGCGTGAAGTCAAGGATGACAAAGAACTCTTGAAAGTAAACATGAAAGGAACTGTGGTTGCGCTTGACCGCAACGGAAAACAGATGACTTCCGAAGGACTCGCGGAGTGGATGTCAAAACAACAAGACGTAACGTTTGTGATTGGAGGACCGGAAGGACTACCGTCCATCAGAACAGACTTGAAAATTTCTTTTTCGCCCCTGACATTCCCGCATCAGCTAGCACGGCTCATGATAACAGAACAAATCTACCGCGCGTTCACCATCTTGAAAAAAGAAAAATATCACAAGTGAATAATTCTAAAAAGTTTAGAAAGAATATTACTCTCCCGCAGAATCTTCATTCCCATAATTTGAAGGAAGATTGGTTGGACTGCCACCAGAACTGTAATACTTCGGACCGAAATCACGCTGCGCATCAACATTCCCCGGAGTGCTTGAACCGTTTGACATCAGCGCCTTTGTCTTTTCTTTCAGCGCATCCTTTCCTGTACCGCTCACTTGAACTGGAGGATAGAACGTGCCGCTTTTTGCACCAGTTCTTATCGGCGTGATTGCAGTTGTCCCTTGCGATTTAAGTTCGCCAAGGATTTCAGCCGCACTCTTCGCCTCAAAAGCAGGCTGTGAATCTGGTGCAGTGACTGCGCCAGTCACACCGCTTGCAGGCGGAACCGCCACTCTTTTCCCAGTAGTCTTTGAACCACAGGCAACAAAAACCAATGCGAGCAATACAAGCCCAAACACAACTTTTTTCATACTTTATTTAGAAGACTAAAAGTATTTAAAGATTTGTATTGCTCTCAATAAGAATGACCACAGAACTCAACCCATTTATTGCACAAATCTTCGCAAACCTCGGCTATACTGCTGCTGCGAAAATGGCAAAAAATATACCTGATTCTGTCTATGAAGGATTTCTCGCCTACCGCGAATTTCCGCGAGACACCAAACCAAGCCCAACATATTTTACCATCTGGATACAGCGGCAACGCGACAGAGGCCTCCTCAAACGAATTTTTGAAAAAGGACCACGAGAAATCAAAACCTGCGCAGAAATGTCTCGCCAAAAACTTGAAACACACCTCCGCGGCTATTTTTGCGACCTAACTCAGTTATAGATTCACAACTCAGAAGTTGGTTTATTGAAGGGAAGTTGGACATGGGTAAACTCATAATGTCCAATATTGATGTGACCTTTGTCTGGATCCAGTATGTGATCTATTACCGTATATCTTATATAGGGCCAATGACCGCCAACGTGAATTGTTCTTCCTTTTTGCACTGCTGATTCGCATATTTCTTTCGGTCTATTTGAAACAAGGTCATCAAAACTTTCCACTTGGGCAAGATAATCAAGCCCTCTCTGAACTTCAGCAAAATGAGCACTTGGAACATCAACATCTATTTTATAGTCTGTCCTCGTAGGACCTTTTATTGCATCAGCCATATATTTCTTGAATGAGTAAGGTATATAAATTTATCTTTGGAAAAATTATTAGAGAAGATGACATGCCTTTCTGATGTGCCTGGTTATAAGCGTGCTTGAGCTAATTTTCCTCAATGCGAAGCACGATATGTTTCTTATCAGGAACAGAAACAAACTTGAAATAGTGATAACTATGCGATGCAGAACTTGCATGCTCCCACTTGACGCATACGATATCGAAGAAGGTCAGTGTGCAAATTGCGGTCGGCAGATTGGTGTGTTGTAGTTGAAAGGGGGTGCAAGAGGAAAGGGTTCCATTTTGATAGTTTATTTTTTTGAGGCATCGCGTACGTTTCGAGGGGGGGCGACGGGTCAAAAGTTCTTTGTGAAGAGTAGAAGTGAGTTTTTGGCGAAGTGTGTACGTGTTTCCGTTTGCTGCGTATCCGTTCCACCCGCGTAGTATTTCAATAATTTGCGATGCGTCAATATTTTCTTGTTCATATGCATCAAGAAGACCGAGCAATTTAGCTTTGATTTTTCTAAAATTTCTTGGACGGACAATTTTATAGTGAAAGAATATGCGAAAACCGAGAAAGCTCACTCCTTCACTCAAAGGAGTTATTTTGCATTTGTTGGGATGGAGTGTGAGCTTTAATTTTTTTAGGAATGTTTGAATCTGTTGCCGGTATTCTTGGAGTTGTACTTTTGACTGGCGCAGTATAATAAAATCGTCAACGTAGCGGATATAATATTTCGCTTTAAGTACGTGCTTGACAAATTGGTCGAGTTCGTTTAAGTAAATGTTTGCGAAAAACTGGCTTGTCCAATTTCCAAGAGGCATCCCTTTTCCAAGCGTTCCTGAATTGTAGTTATCAAGAACTTTTTGAACAAGCCAAATGAGTTCTTTATCTTTGATTTTCTTTTCAATAAGTTCAAGCAAGATGATGTGGTCCACTGTGTCAAAATAGTGTTGTATGTCTGCTTTCAGGGCAAAACCTTCAATTGCATTATTGTTCTCTGCATTGAGAACTAGTTTTCCGTTTTTTGAAACTTTGCACATGAATTTTTTCAACCGGTCAAGTGCGGGAAGTGTTCCTTTGCCTTTTTGACTTGCGTAGCTGTCATGGATAAATCGTGGTTGAAAGATTGGTTGTAACGCGTTAACAATTGCATGATGAATAATTCGGTCTCGAAATTCGCTAACGCAGATAAGGCGAGTTTTTGGGTCACGAAGGATGAATTTTCTGAGTGGTTGTGGTGTGTATATTTTATCGCGTAACTCTTTGAGCAAGGCAAGTAAGTGAAGTTGCCAGTGTTTTTCAAATTCTTGGATACGTGGGTTGTTGGATTTGTGTTTGCGTGCTTTCCAGTAGGAGTCTTCGAGGTTTTTCCAAGTACATATTTCTTTGAATAACTGGCTGTGTCGTTTCATGAAAAAGACCCTGCAGGGTTGGAGCTGGCCATTCACGAGCCGGCCTATTGTTGTTGATGTTGTCGTTGGCGTTGATGTTGAAGTTGTTGTTGACGTTGTTGCAGCCGAGCACCAACACCCGCTCGAGTAGCCCTACCGTCCTTCAATTTCCACTGCCCTTTCAAGACTTTCGCGTGTTGAGCTACTTGTTGTTAGGGCTGTATTTCATGACAATGCTTTTTTTGCAAGGCTCTTGTCTTGATGGTAGGACGTGTGGTCGCCTCCCTTTTTGGCTTTGGGCGCATTGGGTTGCGCTATTCAGCTACTGCAGGGAGAAGTTGGAGGCAGTTGCTGGTGTTTATTACTGTTTTGACTATACTGCCCCACCACATTATTTGTTATCACTTTGCAATGGTTAAATAACCGAAAGGTTTATAAATGGGGTGAAACAGGTAGTATTCTCAAGGGGGTTATGTATACGATGCAAGTTTACACTATAACAAAACGCATTTCAAAGCACGGGAGTCAGGCAGTGATAACTATTCCAAAACTTCTCGAGAAAGACTTGAAGCCAGGCACGATTGCCGAAGTTAAAATTACAGTTATTAAGGAGACGCAAGCATGACTTTGTCAAAAGAAACAAAAGAGTATGTTGCAGGAATAGCGCTTCCTCATTTTGTAAACACGCGTCCAGTTGCAACTATTTCAGGAATGCCCATTGACGCGACCAAAGCGCTTACTGCAAACATTCTTGCCGGCGGAAACACGCTCCTAGCAGGAAATGCAGGAATTGGAAAAACACAATTCATGTGGGACGTCATCCAAACAATGGTTGGAGAAGAAAACTCGTTACAAATTCGCGAAGAACTTCACCGAGGAGACATCAAAGGACTTTTCCGATACTTAGACAAAAGCGCGTACGACGCAAGCGGAAGAAGCGATGACGCAGTCAAGTCAAAAAACATCGACCGCGTCCTTTTTGGTATTGAAGAAATCACGCGAAGCGGTCCATTGCAAAACAGCCTTTTCGCAATTGCAGATGGGGAAATTTATGATGACGCAACAGGGCGCTTTTACCGTCTTGGTAAGCCAGTTGGTGAATCAGGAAAGTATCACATCTGTGTTGCAACAGGAAACATTGGAAATGGTGACTTTGCCTTTGCAGGACAGGTTGATGATGCGCTTGCGACTCGTTTCCACTTATTCCTTGATATTGACGATTGCCCAAGAACAATAAGTGACGATACTGCTATTTATAATCAAAAGCGTGGTCCACGCGTTGCGTTTGGAAAATCGCTGTCTTCAGAGGAGCAGCAAAGCCGTTTAGTTCTCCTGCTTAAAGCGCACCAGGAAATTGCAGGTCTGCGCTCAGAACCAGACATGCTTGAAGATGCAATACTCAAATATTTCAGCTTTGGTCTTGACCATTGCCAGACAAATAAGGGTGGCGAGTACGCACTTGTTCAGCATAGCAAGCGTGCGATGAAGCACGCGTGGCCTGCAATGTGTAAAACCTGTCCTTCGTATGAGAAGCTGAAGTTTTCTTGTGGTGCTGTGCGTCCGGCAGAGCCACGACACGTGAATAGTTGGCTTCGCTTGAGAAACGCACTTGAAGCAACTGCGGAAAGTGCAGGAGCAACTGTTAATTCAGAAGATAGGATTCCTAATCTGCTTGAAACAATCAAACTGGCAGCTCCTTATACAATGAAGTGGAACTCTGATTTGATTAAAAGTGACGCGTGCATGCAGAACCCAGGAAATGCTGCTCGAGGAATGGTAAAAACCTTTGCTGATGAATGGGCAGGCTTACGTGATGATTTTGTACTTGAATCTGCACTAGCAGCACAAGGAAAACTGTACAATATGGATGAGCGTACAAAACTTGGTCTTGGACCAGTAACTGCAAGGACAAAGCTTTTACCCATGATTGACGGAAGTGAAAAACGTAAGATTTTCGGCTACTTCCGTGAAGTCCTTGACGACTACAACAGAAAACAAGGTACACAATGAGAGACTTATTCATCGGTGGAAAAAGACCTGAAGACATTATTAAGAAACGTTTAGAAGAGTTAGCAAGTCAAGCAAGGCCACCTTTGCCTCCGAATGCTCCGTTGCCTCCTGCAAGATCCCCTCCAATTTTACCTCCTCCATCTCCGCCCGTTGGCGCGGGTTTTTACGTTCAGGACTTGCCTGACCGGTACGTTCTTGGGAATGTTCCTTACAAAGGTGAGTTGTGGAGTTTTGGTTGGGGAAAAGAATTGCTAGACAATGGCAAACCACACAAGCAAGATGATTGGCCTGCACTGACAACAAGAGAGTTCAAGCTTGCTTCAGGACCTATGTACTTTGCAAGTTTGCTTGCGCTTTACGACAATCGCAATAGTGCAGATCCAGGTCAGAAAGGCCTTGTGGAAAAAGTCAAAACAATGTTTAAGGATGATTTTGACCCTGCAAAGTCTTGGAAGATGACGAGCACAAGAATAAGATATGAGTCCGAGGATTCTGCTCAAAACCTTGTTAATCCTTATGCGGTTATACACGAGCACAGATATCCAACTGCAAATACGGTATACGGGAAATTTGTTGGTGCTAACGGTTACCTTGCTCCTGGTGTAGAAGACACTACCGAAGCACTCGTTGGCACGCGTGACATACCAAAACTTAACGAGATGGCTCAGTGGCTTACGGATAAGAAAACATATTTGTGGAGAGTAAGTAACAGAAATCCCACCGAGGTAGCAGAGCGGGTGTTGGTGCTCGGCTGCAGCAGCGTCTACTACTACTTCATCATCAGCGCCTACGGCAGCATCTACTACGATGGGCCGGCTCGTGGAGTGGTCGCTCGTCGCGCGCAAAAATCTCCATAGGAAACAAAGGTTGACAAATGATGATTTCACAACATGAAAGATTGGTGCGGGAAACAGGCAGACGGTTAAACCCGTCGTTGCCCGTCGAATACGAGGTTTTGCCTAAAGGAAGCACTATTCCTGTGAAAGCATGGACTGATTTGCGCACCGCGGTTGTGCAGATGGATGAGTCATGGAAACCCCAAGGTGATTTTCTTGCGCGCAAAGGAGAAAAAACGGGCATTGAAGCTGTGTGCCGTGATATTCCTGCGCACGAAGTTGCAGGTCATAACAATAGCGAGTTCACACAAGGCTGTCCGGGAAATGTTGACTTTCACGCAGTCATGAAGCATCAGGTCGCGAAAGCGTTGAAAGAAGCCGGAAAGAGCGGGCTTGATTATCTGACCAATGCGGTTCAGGATATTCATGCAAACACTATTGTTCGTGGAATTTCCGGACACTCAAATGCAGGATTAACACTCTTTTATGAAAAAAATTTAATTAACCCAAGCAGGTTCTTTGAAGCATTTGCCAAGCTTAACCTGGTAGCATGGGGCAATGCTGCGGACATAACACACTTGCGACCGTATTTCAAGAACGTAGCAGAAGTAAATGCTGCGTGGAAGAATGCAGCAAAAGAACTTGACTTGCGCCTTGGAGATTTAGGACACAATAGGAAAATTCTTACTGATAAATCAAAGTGGGAAAACCAAGCCTACATTATCGCAAAACATCTTGCCCCATTGCTTGATGACCATACTTGTGAGAACACATGCAGTCATGGAAATACTCCTGGTGAGTGCAACAATCCTTTTGATGAGGAGCTTCGCGAGCCAGTGGTTCAAAGACGTGTCGCAAAAGAGTTCTATGATGGAAAACGTGGAATTCCTGCGTTTATGAAAAAGACAGACGCGCTTTTGCGATTGTACGAGGCGCTTGGAGAAATGCCCGTAAGCGCACGTGCAGAAACGCAGAGTTTGGGAGTTCCTATTATTCCGTATCAGTGGAAGCCAACTGATGATTTGACCAAGGCAAGTCTTACCAAGTTTGGAATAGACGCAAGCGGAGGTCTTGTTTTACAAGAACCATCCGCGCGACTAGATATTCCTTTTCATTATACAAAACAGCAGGTTGACCATCCTGATTTGGTTGTTGCCGTGCTTGACCGAAGCCCAAGCATGCTTGAAGCGCTTGAAAGTGGAAACGATACAAAGTATGTTCCTTGGGGAGACAAAAGTAAATGGCACTACATGTTGTGGGGCTGGTTTGCAGTAACAAACGATTTAGTTAAGACGGGAAAAATTGCGTACGTCCGAAATAACGCACTTCTTTTTGCAACACAAACAAAAGAATCAGGAGTACACAGGGGAACACAGCTTGACGCACTTCGCAGATGGATTCTTGAACACCCTCCAAGCCAGACTGAAGGAACAAGTTTGGACATGGCAGTATTAAGAAATAACTGTGCAGGCACTCCCAAAGTTTTCATAACGATGAGCGATGGAGAAGTAAGCAATTGGAAAGATGTTAAAGCTGAATATTTACTCTTGACAAGTCCGCACTTGTACGCGCATGTCCAGATTGGACTAGCTTCAGAGATGAGCAAAGACTTACGTGCTGCAGGAAGAAATGTTTACAGTGTTCAAAAAGGCAAAGATATGGTTGCGCTCATGCGAGGAATTGTCGCAGAGGCATACCAATGAGCGAAATATTGATTGGTGGAAGGACTCCTGAAGAAATTATCAATAAACGTCTTGACGAATTGGCACGTTCACCGCTACCTCTGCCTGCGCCGGGCGCTGCTCCACCGCAAAAACAGAGAAGGGCTTCAAAAACGAGTGTGAGATCCTCTTCTGTAATTTCAAAATTTTCTATTGAAGAGTTGCCGGATCGTTATCGCTTGAATAACCTGCAGTACAAAGGTGACTTATGGACTGTTGATTGGAGCAAAGAATTGCTTCATGGTGGACACTCACACACGCAATCTGACTGGGCTAACAGAACAAGAACTGATGAGTTTAAGGTTGCTCCTGGACCAATTTACGGAGCAAGCATCATCTCAGTTTACGATCATAGAACAACTACTGACAAAAACCAAAAATCTTTGGTGAAAAAAGTAAAGAAAATGTTCAAAGATGACTTTGACCCTTCAAAGGATTACATGATGACCAGCACACATATTAGTTACAATCCTACGGCTCCTGATGCGATCACGCATTGGAAAGGTTATTCTTTTGGAGCTCAGGAAGACGCAGTTATAATTGGTCCTGGTGGTTATTTGAAAAAAGGTTTTGAAGATTCTCTTGAAGCGTTGATGGGAACGAACGATGTTGATGCATTTAGCGTGGCAGGAAAATGGCTCACGGGGAAAAAACCATATTTACATCGCCTGAACAGTAGACCAACAAATACAACGGAACGGGTGTTGGTGTTCGGCTGCTACGGCGTCAGCAACTACTTCGTCATCGACGCCGGCAGCTATATCAGCGACGTTAGGCCGGCTCGTGGAGTGGTCGCCCGTCGCGCGCAAAAAAATCCATAAGATATAACGATTTAACAACGGACTTTTCTTTACAGATGAATTCTATACATTTCATCGAAACGCTGCTCAAAGAGTAGAAAAAAAAAGAAAACAACAAAACTGCTCATTCTATTGACGGTACGACCTTGAAGGAGTGCATACCGGTTCAAATCATGAAAAGATGGGGATACCCGGATTTGAACCGGGACAACGTGGTCCCAAACCACGCATCATAACCAAGTTAGACCATATCCCCGTAAATGTGTATTCTAACTTGGTTACGTCTGAATTTGCTTTATAAATGTTATTACTGTGGTCTGCTATTAAGTTTGGATTTTCCCTGCCATGGTTCTTTCGGACTGTCAACATACTGGTTTTTCGGTGTGAAAGAAAAAAAAATGTTGGATAATTCCTCCACGTAACGCTGATGATCTACAACCGGTCGTCAAGTGGCAAGCTATCATAATCAGGAATTTCGGTCACCCCTGCTTGAGATAACGTTCTCAGTTGTGTGAGACTATGATTTTCCCTGTCAAATGCACGTATGATCTGACGACATCGCAAGACCAGTGGAGGGAAAAAGCGTGTTGAACGATCAATCAGCAGAATTTTTGGGCCCGTCAAAGGCACCTCCTCTGTTTTGCCATTTTCGCAAAGCAAAACTGTTCCCTTAAGATAACGTTGCAGTGCGCCAGGCAAATGCACCATTGCATCTTGATCTTCTTGCTTTCTAAGAGCATACATTTTTCCTCCTTCGGAATCATCATCAAACCAATAGGCAAAAAACTGGAACTCGTCAGGTGAAACACCCATGATCGCATTTTTGCGTGGCACAACGGGTTTGAAAAGTTCTGTTCCATAAAAAGCACGGCCTTGAAGTCCTGGAAAAAAATAACAGAGACGTTCAATGCACGCTCCAGTGGTGGTCTGCTGCGCAAATTCACCTAATGAACGGTCGCTCAAGCAAATGTACAGCTCCATAAAAATTCACAACGCCGAACGGTATAAAAACGTAACGGCTTATTTGACAGCACTAGACAAATCGCCACTCGTGCACAAATTTCATCACGAAAGTACCTTGTGTAGTTTTGTTACGTGCTCGATATGTTTCACAGAGAGTGTGCCTCCCTCTTTGTTCTTGATTGTCAGGGTCCCACATCCAAAAAGTTTCTGTAAACCGCACTGCTCAATCTGAACGCCTGCAATGGACTGATAATCAACAGCAGTTCGCTTGCGCGGATATCCTTTCGCGATAACGACCCTTGACTTTTCGAGCGAAACCTGCTCACCATGGACAACAACTTCTAGAATGACGAACAAAATAACTGAAAGAACAAAAAATACGCGAGCCTGCAAATCTTGCGCACGGTCATTGAACCACATCCCCGCAACGAGCAACACAAACAGGACCGTGTACCCCCACCAAAAATGCCAACGCGAAATGTGAAATTTCATGTAACTCTTTATTGCGCGTTTGTTTAAAAAACTACTGTCCAAACAAGGATTTCGTCACAATCGTGGCGTACGCCCCTTTAGGAAGCGAGAACTTCAGCACGACTTTCTTTTTGCGCTTGTTCAACTCATCATCACCTGCTTCAATCTCAAGTTCCTGCGGAACAATCATTATCTCTCTTTGACGAGGGACCAGAATGTGCTCATCGGTTGCGAATTCTGGCAATGTCATCTTTTCAATTTTCAAAACATTTGCAAGAATCTGCATCTGCTCAGCAGCTCCTTGAACATCGGGCGCGACAAGAGGAAAAGTGCCAAGCTGGGCTCCGTTATTCCATTTCCTTGGAAACACTAACTTGCCAGCTTCATATGGAACACTATAAACTTCTTTGCTGTTCTGCCGCACGACCTGTTTTATACATTCATTCCAAACATACGATTGGTATGCTGAGAAAAAAATCTCGCGGATGCCCTTGAACGTCCTTCTGAACGCGCCCTTGAAATCCTGCGGGTCATTTGCAAGATGGATGACCAAGGCGCCTTCAACAGTGCGGTCAAGGCCCAGTTTTTTAACTTCATCAAAACAAAGGTCCCACTTGCCCCAATTTTGAAGGATGAACTTACGCATGTTCCGGATGGTCGCTTTCTGGTGGCGCGTAGTCGCAGTGATAATCTTTTTGACAGCAGATTCGTAATCTCCTTTCAGCACATCCTTTGCGATAAAACCCTTGACCCCTTTGAGTGAACCAAAACGCTGGCTATCAAAATAATTAGGAATACCTAGTGCGACCTGTTCCACATGCTGTTCGACACGCTCAATGTCGGCATCGCGCAAGTCGCGGACGGTGATGATGAAACGGTTCCCCTTCAAGTCTCCGGTTCGTATCGACTGGTCAAGAAAACCGACGAGTTCGCTCGTCACATTACGCTCCTTAAAGTTCCCTGATTCAGGATTGTTTGTCTCAACCGAAAAATACTGAGTGGTACGTGCGTGAGTGTCTTTCAAACCTGCAAAACCAATGTGCTTGAACTGCACCCCGCAATGGGCGGCGAGGACTTTCTCTGCCGCAAAGGTAGTCATGCCAACTTTTTGGAGTTTGTAGACTGCGTACTTACCCTCTTGCTTTAATTCATGCAACGGCAGCTCCTCGACAAGAAAATCATCAGGCTTTTGGCGGAGTTTCATGCACTACTTGCTAGAAAGATGGTTTAAAAAGATGCTTGTTTGCGCTGAACCCAAACCACAACACCGAGCCCGAGCAAGAACAACGGAACAGTGAGCCATTGTCCTGTTGTTAATCCAAAGTAAGGCAGACAAGAACTCGCCGATGTGCAGTCCTTGATGAACTCTACACTGAAGCGGAAGATGCTGTAGAGCATAATGAAAATTCCGAACAGAGTCCCTTCCTTCAGATTCTTTTTACTCAAGAAGTAAAGGACCGCGAAAATAATAATGTTGTACGCGGCCTCGTAAAACTGAGTCGGGTGACGGGGCTCGAAAGTTCCTGGAAAGACAATCCCCCAGGGCAAACTTGTTGGAATGCCGTACAGTTCTCCGTTAATGAAGTTGCCGATGCGGCCAAACGCGTTCCCAAGCGCAAGCGGAACACAAAAAATATCGGCAAGTTGGAGCAATCGCAAACTATGCTTTTTGCAAAACCACCACGCGGCAAGCAGCATCGCGATGAATCCACCATGGAAACTCAAGCCACCTTGCCAAACATACAAAATCTCCCAGGGCTTATCCAGGAAATGTGTCGGGTTATAAAAAATCGCGTAAAACAGTCTTGCTCCAACAATCATTGAAATCACGAGCAACCCGAGCAAGTCATCCAGTTGTTTCTCAGTGAGCTTGAGTTTTCCTTGCTTGATTGCGCTTTTCGCAAAATAATACACTGCAAGAAACGCAAGCACATACATGACACCATACCATCTTATCTCAAGCGGGCCAAGATGCAAGATAGTTGGATTAATGTTATGCACGAACATGGTTCACCACCCGAATCATGTAAACCCTGATTAATACAAAAATAGGCAAGAACAGAATCTGAACAAGCAGCCGGAGCTCAAAGCGGGCAGTTGAAAACAAGTCGACAATAGCCCAGACTACTAAGAAAAGGATGACGCACATTGCCAATAAACCACTCCCTTGCAAAAAAGGAATTTTTAAGAATTCACGCGCACGCAAACGGCCGTAGCTCAGGAAAACAACTATTCCCAACGCGACAAACAACACCGTGATTATCGGCGCACTGACATTCAGTGCGGAAGGTGCAAATTTCCTGATAAGTTGATAACGAAGCCCAAGGAAGACATCCAGAAGCTTGATGAACGCAAACAACACAAGCCACAACACGTTTAGTTTTGCGAAAAGAACCACATACTTTCTCAGAGAATGTGCACTTTGCGCAACCTGCGAGGAAAACCACCAGGCAAGCCCCTGCAAGACAACATACCCAACATAGAGCAAGACGAAGAACAAGCCAACAAGGACAAGAAGTTTAACGGTCAACGGTTGAAGCGAGCCTTGAAACAACTTCGCAAGCAAGCCTGTCTGGCCTTGGGCAAGCATTGGAGAGACTTGATTTGCGATAAGAACGGCGTGCGCAGCGATCTGGTTGCCAACAAGCGAATAAATGAACGTGCAAAAAATTACGAACAACAAATCCAACCCTACAACTGCCAAAACAAAAACAGGATTCTTTTTCATGCAATCCAATGAGCGCAGTAATTCTCTCACCAATACACTTTCTGCCAAATTCATGTGGCGTTCACCACCTGGCGCACCACATCGGTCGCGACTGGAGTGGAAAAAAGACGACCGAGATTAACTGCGAGCAACACTGCCAGAAGCAAGACTATTGCAAGAATAACCACTATCTTCCAATCCCCTTTTTCCATGCGTCCCTTAAGCAGCAGGTTATTTTTAAGCTTTATGCTCTTGCAGATGCTACACCTTCCTCTTCCCAAAAGAACAACCACTTCAACAAACGTGGCACGCAGATTTATATACTGTTTTTCTTTTATCCATCAAAAGATGGTTCACCTCTCACAACGCGAGCAACAACTTCCTGGTTCTGCAATAGAAAGCATCCTTGACGCAAGCGCCAAAGACAAACGAGTGATTTCTCTAGGACCCGGAGAGCCACACTTTGGACTCCCACCACCGCTTCTTGCACACGCGCGAGTGCTCATCGCGACATCAAATCACTACACTGCACCAAGTGGACTGCTTGAACTTCGCGAAGCGATTTGCAAAAAACTTGCGCGCGACAACAAGATACACGCACTGCCAGAAAACGTAGTGGTGACCACTGGCTCCCAAGAAGCGCTTCTTATCGCGACCGCGATCTCACTTGACGTATCTGAGGAGATTTTGCTGCCGAACCCAAGCTACATGGCATTCCTCCCCACCATCGAACTGTTCAACGCAAAACCGCGATTTTTTGCCTTACACGAAGAGCACGATTTTGAGCCAAACCCTGATGAAATCAAAAAACAGATCAATCAGAAAACACGGGTGATTTTACTCAACTCTCCGGCAAACCCGACCGGAAACGTAATCCGCAGGAAAATCATGGAAGAGATCGCGGACATTGCAGTCGAAAAGGATTTGGCAGTTTTTTCCGATGAAGCGTACGAGCGCATCACATATGAACGCAAACACATCAGCATGGCCTCGCTCAACGGCATGCAGGACCGCACTTTTACGTTCCAGTCATTCTCCAAAACATTCGCCATGTGCGGCTTTCGCCTCGGATACGTTGCCGCGCCTGAAGAAGCTGCGGCGGCAATTCGCAAAACACATCTTTACACAACCATTTGCGCGCCAACACTTTCGCAGAAACTGGGAATCAAGGCATTGCAGTTACCGCACAAATACACTGACTCCATGGTCCGAGAGTATGCACGTGGACGAAAACTCGTGCATTCGCGGCTTAACAACATGGGACTAACGACACCATTGCCGCACGGGGCGTTCTACGCTTTCTCAAATGTCAAACACTTGAATAAAAGCAGCACGCAGTTCGCGCTTGACCTGTTCCGCAAGGAAAAAGTCGCGGTGATTCCAGGAAGCGACTTTGGGACAAACGGAGAAGGACACATCCGCGTGAGCTTTGCGACAGAGTTATCGCTTATCAAAGAAGCGCTTGACCGAATGGAACGATTCACAAACCGCTAACTGATTTCATCACTTTTGCGATGACTTTTTTTGCGTCAGACTTGTCAACCCTGCCCGCCTTGACCTTTCCTTTGAAGGTTTGCGGTTTGCCGAAACTTATTTCGATTTCTTTTTTCCAACTCGGATGTTTCATATATCTACTGTAAAACGAATAGGTCTTGACTTTCACTGGAACAACAAGCACTTTTGAAAGAATCGCGATGACGCCTGTGCCTGTCGCAGCACACGCCTCAATCTTTCCAGTCCAGGTGCGCTGGCCTTCTGGAAAAATAAGCACGTATTTGCCATCTTTGAGAGCGTCCACACATTTTGCGACCGCACCACTGTGCACCCTTGCGCCTCCAAAATAATGGACGAGCCAATCACCAAACCAATTGGTAGCACGTTCATCAGTAACGATTGGAAACACTTTTTGGTTTGTGTGTTTTGTGACAAGAAAATACAACAAAAGACCGTCGATATCACTCTCATGGTTTGCAACAAGTATGGCAGGCGGAGGAGGAAGATTTTCTAAACCTTCGAGGCGCTTTGTGAATAGGGAAAATACAAACCACGCGATGCGCTTGCTGATTGGGTAGACCATTGAACCTCTTTTTCAGTACATTAGCCACTTTTTGCTTTTAATATTTACCTTTCTGACGATTTATTAAAGTTATCTTTAAAAACTCACCCTCCATTCTCCTGTTTAATGAACAAAGAGGTGTTTTGCTGGGGAATGTATGACCTAGCCAATACTATTTTCTCCGCGCTCTTTGTCACCTTTTTCTTCCCGCTCTACATCAAACAATACTTAGGTGGAAATGAACTACAGCTCGGCCTTGTGTTTGGTCTTTCAATGCTCGCAGTAGGAATCATTGTTCCTTTTATCGGCGCTTGGAGCGATCATCTTGGAAGACGTATGCCGTTCATAATTTTTTTCACGATTACCTGTTGTTTTTTTACTGGTATTGTGGCGCTCGCATCCCTTAAGCTCGCCCTTCTTTTCGGATTCCTTGCAAACTTCTCCTATCATGCAGCACTAACCACATATAATGCGCTTCTTCCCACCATCGCACAGAAACAAAACCTGGGCAAGGTATCAGGAATAGGAGTTGCGCTCGGATATTTAGGAACTATCATCGCACTCCTTATTGCTGGCGTCATTCTCACTTATTTTGGCTGGGAAACACAAATGGGAACCCAGTCAATATTTGCAGCAACCGCCCTGCTTTTTCTCCTCTTCTCACTGGTCACTTTTTTTGGAATACACGAGAAAAAAAGTGCAATGCGAGGAATGCACCTTATTCATTCCTTGCACGAAGTCAAAAAAACAATCACTCGATTTTCACACCACAAAAAAATTGCCTCTTTCCTTCTCGCCATGTTCTTTTTAACCAACGCCATCTTTGCCGTCATCATCTTTCTCTTTCCCTTCGCCCGTGAGCAAGTTCACATCACTGTAAAAATGTTCTTTGTTCTCTACACACTTCAAGCCCTCGCCGCAGCAATTGGAAGCTTACTTGCAGGAAAACTTGTTGACAGCTACGGAGCAAAAAAAGTCCTCCAACTAGCCGCCGGAACCTGGCTTGCAGTCATCATCCTTTTGCTCTTCTTTCCAACACTTCCCGTATTCTTTATCACGGGACTCTTTGGAGGGGCGGCACTTGGAGCAATCTGGACCGCACAACGACCGCAATTACTCCTCATGGTACACCGAGCACACGTCGGACAGTTCTTTGGATTCCTTGAGCTCTCAGGCAAATTCTCAGGAATCCTTGCCATGGCATTTGGCGCACTTGCTCACTTTCTGAACTATCAAGCAGCACTCGTACTGCTAGTTGTTTCGTTCTTGGTTGGATTGTACTTTTTGGAGAAAGTCTAAACTAATTGAATCTTTTTGGCCCTCGCCATATCTTCCGCTTGCAGGTTGTCGCATTGCGGATAGAAACTCTGCATTCTGCCGCTACCATCTACGAATAAGAAAATTAAATCGTACTGCTCGTCAGGAGGCACAGGAACAAGTTTTATCGGTTCAGTCACTGGCACAGGAGAAGGTTTCCAAAGTGTATACGGTTGGACTTCAAGACCAATCGTTTTTGTTTCACGGCCAAGTTGAACCACGTTGCCGCCATCAGACCACTGCTGACTATCAAAATTGCTCACTTGCCAGCGCGTGCCCAAGTATGCTCCGCGCTTTTCATTTGAATTGTACAAGCACGCGCTCACAAATGGAAGCTGATGCTGACGAGGCAAGAATGTGTTTTCATAAGTTACTCTGTAAACAACTGGACCAGCCATACTTGGCTGCCGACCTTCGCTGAGCACTTTAATCACTTGATCTTTTGCTACTGTAGGAACAATCTCTTCGCGGGAAGTGAACCCGATAGAGGTAGCACTCAAGAGAGTGATAATAACGATAAGCGCAGCACACACGAGCGCAACTATCAAGTTCGTACTTGCGTGCTTGTTCATTTCTTACCCCTGAAATAATACCCCAGAAACATCATCAAGAGCGCAGAGAAGGCAAGCAAACCCAGAATCCAATTTCTTCCTAACGAATATGCATCAATCAAGTACATGACAAGCATTGAATACGTGAACACACTCAAGATATAGAAAAGCCGGTAGAGTTGTCTGCTTTTGAGATAAACAACAAACAGCAGTATCAACAACGGGACAAGTAACACCCAAAACACGATTTCAGCCCACATTTAGACCTCGCGCTCCTTGAGATGTGCTGCCATAAACCAGAAAAACAACGTGAGAAGTGCCAAGATGACAACTTTAAGCGAACGACTCAAGTCGAACAAGTATTCCCAAGTAAAATAGAGAATAGTCGCTAATGCGAAAATGATTCCGACGCCATAGAAGACCGTGTCAGTTTTCATAAAAATCACGCATCATTTTTAATATATAAACTCTGCGAATCACAAATAGTTTGGGAAAAAGTACGGTTGCCACAGACGCACTCACCATCACACGTACACACTGCTCCGTCAACCATGCAAGTCGTACTTTGACCTGTGGTTGCAGGAGTCATAAACGAAAGTCCGACAAGCAAGCCAAAGCAAAAGACAAATACGAGAAAAACATATAAGTTCATACAAATGAGAAACGTCACTATAGTTAATAAAGTTACGCTGGCACAACCCATCTCAAGGGGGTTTCGTGAAGAGTTCCGCAATCTTTAAATATCCCCCTCACCCTCTTAAGACTGGAAAAAGTTGTAACACCAAGGTTAAAATGAAGGGGAAATATCGCTGTTCGTCCTGCAACTGGAAGTTCACCAGAAGTTACGCTCCTCACCTCTGCCCATACTGCGGCAAAGCATCTGTCGCAGAAGACGTCACGCAGGCAGCTGACGCAGAAGACGTCACGCAGGCAGCTGACGAACTTTTGCGCGAAGTAGAATAGCGTTCTGTCTTGTTCTTAATTAGTTAATAAATAAAATGCCTGAAAACTCGCTATCCTGTAGCAAACTGAGGGTATTAAACTCAAAAAAAGGAATAAAGAAATTGCCTGAAATACGCAAGATTTGCTTAGTCAAGACACTATCTTGACACTCGCTATCCCAATCGCGGCAAGCGACGGGGGATTCACCCAAAGATGAAATAAAAGAGAAATCAGCTCAAATCAGGAGTAGCAGGACTCACATCAGGCTCTTCAAGCGCGGACTTGGTCGTGTCGACCGTGCTGTTCGAGGTGAGGTTCTTATACGTGATTGGTTATCAACTGAACCGAGCGGAAGACAAATGAGCCATCATTTTCCTGCGTACCCGCCTGTGACCAAACCTGGTCGACCACAGGGTACAACTTCGCGTCATTTGAAAGCACCACCGTAGGAACCAGCTCGATAGCGTACTTGTTTACAAGCAACTTGCCACGGGCGCTCGAAACGTCAACTGACTTTATTTCGCTAAAGCGCATCCCAAAACCCTTTTCAAAAAGTTCTTGGTACGTGCTCTCATTGAGGCAGTCGTTGCAGGAAGCGTCTACAAGATAAGTCATGCTAACTAATCCCTCTTCTTTTCCCGTACTCACATTAACGTACGGAGGATTCACCACGCGAAGCACAAGAGCGCCATCTGATTCTGTTGAGCCCACCGCAGGCCAGACCTGTGAAATGACTTCGTACTCAAGCGCGTCGCTGTTGAAAATCAACGTAGGAATTTTTTCAATCTTGTACTTAGCAACCAACGCATTCCCTTCACCTGTACCTGCACGAACAATTTGCACCTGGCCCAATACAACTCCGCTAGCGCGCAACTGGTCGACCAATATGCTCGTGTTAAAACAAGTCGGACAAGAAGCCTCGAGCTTAATCACGCTCACGATACCCTTAACCTTGCCTTCTTTGACATCAAAATACGGAGGAGGGGCTGTTGAAAATACCAACGCATCACCCACCTGCTCAAAACTTGGAATGGTGCGGTTCTCAATCTCGCCCGTTAATACCAACGCGGGAAGACGCGTGATGTTGTATTTCGCAGCTAATTCCTCACTTTCTGAACTTGTTCGATTGCGGACCGCAGCAAGCTTCATGCCCGGCTGCTTGTTCAGGAAATCAAACGCAATAGAAAGGTTGAAACATTCAGCACAGTCGGCACCAAGGAAATCCGCCTCGACCATCTGCGGCTTTTGCTCAACAACAGGCGCTTTTTTAGGAACAGAAAACGTGAAATACGCACTCACTGCGACAAGCGCGACAAGAACGACCAAAAGAACAACATTAACCATCGAAACAGATTTCTTTTTCATGTACAACCACCTTTGGAACACACCTACTCATGCACCTATTTATGCTTTACCATTATTAGTCCTATAATAAAAAAGGAAAAAGGTCGTTCAACAACCGCCGACCATTGACGGCAGATTCTGCAAGTTGCTTGGCAACTGCGGGCTGCTTGCGGATGCGCCTACTTGTGTCTGTGCGCTCACACCCACACTCCCTTCTGCAATCTTGTTTTTCAGCGTAAAGAGCTGGAACGCCTGCGCGCCTGCTATAAGCACAAGAGCGCCGAGCACGATTGCAATCACTACATTTTTGTCCATTTTATTTTGCCTCCACGTTAAACATTGATTTTTGCCTCCTTAACATCCACCGACCATAGATGGAACATCATTTAGTACACTAGCGTCTCCGCCTGCAATTTTCAAACCAACCTCAACCATGTTCTTAGGGAACCACAAACTCTTCCAGCGCAATACTTCGCGCAAGACTTCCGCATCAGTCATGTCGGTGTTCTTCATCAAATACAACGTAATCGCGTGAATCGCTGGAGCGTGTGAACAGCCACAAGTAAGGTCGCCCTTACTATCAATACTTATCGGGCCAACACCACAACAATACTCGCAGCTGATGCCAACCGGCATTGTGGCGAGATTCAAATATCTTTGCCAAACCTCGGGACTGTTTGTCTTCACATCCTGTTTGATGGCAGGGTATAATTTGTACGCCAAAAAGTTCAGAGCAGTGACTGGATCATCGTATGAAATTCCCAACTCTTTGCCGTATTCTGGCGTTCCCCGCGGAATCATCGCGTCGATGACGCCTTGGGCGTCCTTTGCACCTGACAAATCAATGGTCGCTGCGACTGCCTGAGGAGTGCTCTTGATTTGCGAGACGTCAACGCCACTTAAATCCGAGCTTGATAAAAGTGCCAGCTGACCTGAGCTTGTCGAAGATTTAGTCCCCAGTGCGCTATTCAACTGGAACAACTGGACCTGGTTGAATAAAATCAGAACTGCGGCAAGCACAATCACCCACACAGTCTTGCCTGCGAGAAAATCATCATCGTGTTCACTCTTTTTGTGTTCCATGAAATCAACCCCGTTACATCGTAAGTCTTACAACAAATGAAAAGCTTGAAGTATAAAAAGGTTACG
>JAGVYM010000048.1 GCA_018303245.1 Candidatus Woesearchaeota archaeon
AGGGCAGGAGTTGATTTGGATGAAGTTCTCGCAGGGCATGTTGAGCCTTTCCTTGAATTTCATCGGCAAGTGTATGGCTTGCGTGTTGAGCGTAGCAGAATTGTCAATTATTTATTAAGTGACTTTCTTGGAATTTCTTCGGATGAGATGCGCAAGCGATTTCAAGCCTTTTACGATTCTGAAGAACTTGAACAAGTAGTTCCCCTGCCAGGCGCTCTTAAAGAAACATCTGCTCTAAGTGATAAATATGAGTTTGTGGTCATTACTTCACGTCCCACTCACTGGGAGCCAAAAACAGTGGCTTGGCTTAGGAACTATTTCCCTACTTTTGAAGGTCCTCATTTCGCTCAGAATGGACATTCATTCAAAGGAGGGAATAAAAAGACAAAGCTTGAATGGTGCAGAGACCTTGGTGTTGAAGTAATGGTGGAAGATAATCATGCGTATCTCGCGGGCTGTACTGATGCAGGGGTTCGCGGAGTTTTAATCGATTGTCCTTGGAATCAGGAGCCGTTGCCAGAAGGGGTCGCGCGCGTATGGTTGGGAAGATGCTGCAAAACACATTCGTTTAAACGGCAGCTACCATTGAGAACAAAGTAAGCAGTCCTTGTTTTAGTGCGGTTTTCTCAGTGATTTGGTTGTGCGTGTGGGGGTAAAGCATCCATTTATCATTCACCACCGGATTCACAAAGTAGATGCACAACTCTTTGAGCACGGCAAATGTCTGCCAGTTCGCAATCACAAAGTCCAAGTTCTTGCGGCTGTTCAAAATAATAAGTCCTGCTTTTCCCGAAAGGGTTTTTAATTCTGCCACCTCAGTGAGTTCCGGCCGCACAAGGAATAGCACATCTCCCGTTTTCTTATGAACAATGAAGTCCTTTCCAGTATCTTCAATAGAAACAATCATCTGTTCCATCACGTCTCTGCTAGTGAGATAGTTCTTTATCCATGAAGTGAGTTCCATAAGAAGACATGCAATTTGTTCTTTCTTAAACTTTTATGCTGACAGAAAGGTAATAACAAAAAGAGAAGTTGAAAAAAAGTTATGGCGTTTCAGAGACCATTGCTTGCTGCTGCGAAGACTCTTCTTCAGAGTAGTTAGGCATTGCTGCTTTGCTGATAATTATGATGTCTCCAACCGCCTTGACCAGTTGGTGGGGCACGATAACTCCTTTGGCATTTCCAAGCACTTTGCTTAAGAACGAGTTTTTGGTTGCGCGTACTCTCCAGCCATGGATTTTTGTTGAGGTTAATATGACCTCTTCAACGTCACCAAAGTAATCTCCTTGGTCGGTGAATACCTTCATGTCGTATGTTTCGGAAATGGTTTTCATCTTGAGCATAGGAATATCCTCCACGGGCGCATCACAACATATCGCCCTCTGTTTACTATTTTGGAAGAGTTAAACTATTTAAAGATTATGGTGACCTGTCTCATACACTCTGGTTGCATGAAGGACCATCCCACTATGGATTGAGACGGTCCCAAGACGAAAGGTTTAAGGAAAGCAAGCAGGAAAGAAGGAATATGCCTCTCAAAATCATCGGTAGCTCTCACATAGCAAAAGAAAGTATGGAACAGGTAGAACGTACCATCCGTGAGCTTAAACCAAAAATCGTTGCAATTGAGCTTGACCAGAAGCGTTTGCACGCTCTTCTTTCTCCTAAGCAGGCTCGCGGACCTACGTTTAAAGACATTGGAAGGATAGGCATTCAGGGTTACTTATTCGCCCTGCTCGGTGGCTGGATGGAACGCAAGTTAGGTTCACAGGTTGGTGTTTTGCCCGGTGATGAGATGCGCGTGGCGATCAAAGTTACAAAGGAAGTGAATGCACAGCTTGCCTTGATAGATCAGGATATTGAGAAAACGTTAAAACGCCTTTCGCAAGGACTCACGTGGAAGGAGAAGTTTCGTTTTGTTTGGGATATTGTGGTTGGTGTTGTGTTTCGTAAAGGGGTTGAGTTTGACTTGTCGAAAGTCCCGCAAGAGGAAATGATTGTAAAATTACTTGGAGAGGTTCGCCATAAGTATCCGACCATTTATCGCGTGCTCGTTTTTGAGCGCAATGAACATATGGCACGAGTGCTTGTTCATCTTCTGAAAACTCATCCGCAAGACATTATCGTTGCGGTGGTTGGCGCAGGGCACAAGAAAGAGATTGCTGATCTCGTGAAAAAGTATATAAAGCCAGAAGAAGCCTAACGCTCAAAAAGAGATGAATTGATGAGCTGGGCTAA
Source organism: Candidatus Woesearchaeota archaeon (assembly GCA_018303245.1). Taxonomy (GTDB): domain Archaea; phylum Nanobdellota; class Nanobdellia; order Woesearchaeales; family ARS49; genus JAGVYM01. The sequence goes on from JAGVYM010000048.1 coordinate 2,239, forward strand.
TTACAAGGACAAGTTAGACAAGTACTTCTGGTTCTCAAAAGAGGAGTGGAAGGCGTTTGTTATCACCGTACTTATTGGCGCGCTGATTTATTCGTGGAATTCCTGGGGGGATGTTCGTTTTGATGCAGCGCAAGGTGCAAAGAGTCTGATAATTGCAATCATTCTTGTGGGTGTCGCAGTGTTTGTGCACCATGCTGTGCAGCGGATGTTTGCACTCACCCTTGGGTTTAGGGCAGAGCATCGGTTGTGGTGGTATGGACTCGTCATCGGTCTTATGCTTGCCATGCTCAGCCGTGGTTCGATCGTTTTTTTTGCGGCAAGTTCGACGCTAATTCATCTGATGCCGATTCATCGACTTGGTGCGTTCCGTTATGGGCCTAACCTTGCAACGTTTTCAAAGATTTCGTTTATGGGTCCGTTTGCAAGCGCGACTCTTGCATGGATTACTTCGCTTTTTATGGCGTGGGAAATTGTAGGTCAGGTTGCGGGTCATCGTTTTTTTATGCTCAACGCCATGTTTGCAGTGATGAACCTTTTGCCGATTCCTCCGCTTGATGGCTCGAGGATTTTTTACAGTTCGCGCCCGGAGTATATCTTTATTTTCCTGTCATTTCTTGCGTTCGCAGTGATTGGTTATACGTTCCAAGTTTATTCCGCCACTGCTGCTTTTTTGGTTGGAGTGGGCGGCTCGTTGCTTATCACACTGCTCCGGAAGGGGTGAGTAAATGGCAGTGGACTATCTTGTTGATTGGCCTGAGGCGGTTGCGGCGGTCTTCTTTTGTATCGGCCTTGTTGTAGCTCTCTTGTCAGGGACGTTCTGGGTTTTGTACAGCGTCGCGTTCCTGTTGGGCTTGCTGTTCGGTCGCATATGGTACAGACAGCGCAGTTCAAGCAAGATTGCGCTCGTTATCATCCTCTTGTTATTGCTTCTCGGAATAATTGTGGGCAGCTTTTTCGCATGGGTTCGCCCAGTCACGATTCTACTGTTAAGCGGCGTTGTGTTGGCATATTGGCTTCACAAGAAAGGAATTGTTGAAAGTGTTGAATTCTAAGCACTGTACTTCCACCCACAAAGCATAAAAAGCCACGAGAGAGAAAAAATGTATGCTTAAAGATTTCACGCCAAGGTTGTACCAGGAAACTATTTTGGCCACAGCTGCTTTGAAAAACACGCTGGTGGTGCTTCCCACTGGAATGGGAAAGACCGGTATTGCTCTTCTTTTAACCGTCCAGCGTCTGAAGCAGCGTCCAGGAAGCAAGGTGCTGGTTGTCGCTCCGACTAAGCCACTGGCAGAGCAGCACCTGTGCACATTCACTCAGTTTCTCGATCTTCCCGAAAACGCATTCGCGTTGTTTACTGGCGAAGTTCCTCCGGAAAAGCGTGCAAGCCTTTGGAAAGACGCACAAGTCATCTTCTCGACACCGCAAGGGTTGGAAAATGATGTTATCGGTGACAAGATAGATATCAAGCAAGTCAGTTTGTTGGTTGTGGATGAAGCGCATCGCGCGGTTGGTGATTACAGTTACGTGTTCCTTGCAAAGCAATACTTGCGAAAAGCAGAATGGCCGCGCATTCTTGCTCTTACAGCAAGTCCAGGAAGTGATTTGGAAAAAATTGAGGAGGTGTGCAGGAACTTGCAGGTAGAGGCGGTAGAGATTCGGACCGAAAGTGATCCTGATGTTGCTCCTTATATCCAAGAAGTGGAGAGCGAGACGATAAAGGTGGAGCTTCCTGAGAACTTCAAAAAAATCAAACAATTGTTTGAACAGTGTATCAAATGCAAGCTTGAGATTTTGAAAACTCTGGGCATCAAAGGCTCGTTTATGGGCAAAAAAGATTTGCTCGCGTTGCAAGCCCAGCTTCACGCGCAGATGGCCGGTGGCGAGCGTGATTTTGATATGATGAGGGCGATGAGCGTGCTTGCCGAGGTCATGAAGGCACATCACGCGCTTGAACTTCTGGAGACCCAAGGTGCTTTCCAGCTGAACCGTTACTTGGAAGGATTGTATCAAGAGGCAGTGTCAGGAAAGACTAAAGCTGTGAAAAATCTTGTAGCTGATTTGTCTTTTAAGAGCGCGTTTATTCTTGCGCAAAAGCTACTGGAGCAAAAGCAGGAGCATCCGAAGATTGATGCTTTGCGCGAATTCCTGATTAAAGAGTTTGAAAAAAACAAAATGCTCAAACTGATTTTGTTCACTCAATATCGTGATAGTGCGGTTCGTCTTGCAGAAGAGCTCAAGAAAATCCCGGGCGCTATTGCACACATTTTTGTTGGTCAGGCAAAGAAAGGTGATACAGGGTTGTCACAAAAAAAGCAAGGAGAAATGCTTGACCAGTTCAGGGATGGATTGTTTAACGTCCTTATCGCGACAAGTGTTGCGGAGGAGGGTCTTGACATTCCCAAAGTTGATTTGGTTGTTTTTTACGAACCGATTCCAAGTGTTATTCGCCATATTCAACGGAGGGGAAGGACTGGCCGTCAGGAAAAAGGCCGCGTCGTAATATTCATGACCAAGAACACGCGTGAAGAGGCATACATGTGGAGCGCAAGAGCAAAGGAAAAACGTATGGTGCGCATATTGGAAGATTTGCGCAAGACCATGAGCTTCAAGCTCGCTCCAAAGCAAGCCACTTTAACGAGCATTCCTGCGGGCGTGAAGATTTTTGCTGATTATCGAGAAAAAGGATCTGGTGTTGTGAAAGAGCTTGTTGAGCAAAACGTTACGGTTAGACTTGAGATGCTCCAGCACGCGGATTATTTGCTCAGTTCTCGGGTTGCCGTGGAATTAAAATTGGTGGATGACTTTGTCTCAAGTCTTATTGACGGAAGACTGCTTGAACAATTAAAGAGTGCCAAAAAGAGTTTTGAGCGGCCAATTATAATCATTCAGGGAACGCAGGATATTTATGCGGTGAGAAATGTGCACCCTAACTCGATAAGAGGAATGCTGGCAACAATTATGGTAAGCTACGGCATCCCGCTTATCCAGACCAAAGATGAAAGAGACACGGCTCAACTTCTTATCGCAATTGCTCGTAGGGAGCAAGATGAGGACAAGAAAGATTTTGCTCCTCATGCTGACCGAAAACCAGCAACATTACAAGAACAGCAAGAATATGTTATTAGCGCTTTTCCAAACATTGGATTGAACCTCGCGAAAGAGCTGCTCAAGTATTTCAAGAACGTCAAGAACGTGATGAACGCAACCGAAGAAGAACTCACCAAAGTTGAAGGTGTGGGCGAGAAAAAGGCGAAAGGGATTAAGGATATTGTGGATGGAGAGTACAAAAGTTAAGAAAGATATGTGCCCAGCCCCTCAATCACGCGCACCGAAGTCCTAAACAAAAATTTCCGCAAAGTGTTGTCGATTTTGACTCCGTGCTCCTGCAAATCAGTCGATAACGTGTGATAAAGTTTCCGTCCTTCTTCGTCCAAATCCACAAGCAGCACCACTTCTTTTGCGCGGTCAGCAACATCTTCCACGACTTCAAACAGTGGCCGTCGCGCAAGCGTTACAACATTCAAAACGCCAAGTTTCGCAAGCGCTCGTTTGTCTTTGATTCCTTCAACAAGCACTAGTTTCTTTTTTGCTACGATCTCGTCAAGCAATCGCAGGATTTCTTCCTTTTCAGCAGTTGTGTCCATCAAAGATTATAAAGGGCGAAGTTATTTAAAGATTGGGGCGGGCGAAAAAAGTATGGCTGACTATCAGAAGATACACTTAAGCGTGCTCTTGAAGCATTACAAGCGTGCGGATATTCAGCAGGCCATTCTTGAGGCTGCGGACCGTAAAGAGATCGCGGTGAGTTACGGCGGGACTGGTTATGGAAAGCGCCCAGACACCATTGCTTATCCACGCGATATTCTTGAAATGGTCAAGCAGGGCGGGACAAGTTTTCATTGCAGCGAGGAGATTTGGAGCAATCCGCTTCAAATCGTCACCGGAATGAAGCCCGAAGAATACAACAATATCCGTATCGGATGGGATTTGATTCTGGACATCGATTGTAAGGAACTAGAGTATTCAAAAATCGCTGCAGACATTCTTGTCCAGGCGCTCAAGCATTACGGAATCAAATGCATCTCGGTGAAATTCTCAGGTAACCACGGATTCCACATCGGTATTCCGTTTGAAGCATTTCCTGAAATTGTCAACCACAACGGAAAACCAACGCCTGTGAAAAATTTGTTTCCCGAAGGTCCACGAAAAATCGCAAGCTATCTTCAAGGAATGATTAATGATATTTTGGGCAAAAAACTGCTCGAACAAGATGCCCCAACGGCGATTGCGCAAAAGTCAGGAAAGAGCATGGATGAAATTATCAAGAATGGCAAGTTTAACCCGTTCGCAGTGCTTGCGATTGATACCGTGCTTATCGCATCGCGCCATCTCTACCGAATGCCCTACTCCCTCAATGAAAAATCTGGTTTGGTGAGCGTCGTCATCCGTCCAGAAGATATTTTGAAGTTTGACCGTTCAATGGCTGTTCCAGAAAAAGTTGTTCCGAAAATGAAATTTCTGGAGCGAGAAAAAGCCATTCCAGATGAAGCAAGGAGTTTGTTTGTCCAGGCGTTTGACGCGAAAGTTATCACAAACATTCAGGTTGACCAGAGCCGTATCAGTGGCGAGCGTAAAGAGTTCGAGCCTGTTGCATCAGCCATCCCTGAACAGTTTTTCCCGCCGTGCATCCAAAAAATCGCGGGCGGTCTTGTTGATGGGAAAAAGCGCGCGCTTCTCATCTTAATCAATTTCCTTGGTTCCTGCGGTTGGGACCCAAGCTCAATAGAAAAGTATGTGGCCGAGTGGAACAAGAAGAATCCTGAACCCCTACGCGACAACTACACTCAAGGTCAACTTCGCTACATCAAAACCCAAAAGAAAATGCCGCCAAACTGTGATAACGCCGCATACATGAAAGGTATTTTGGTGTGTTCTCCGGATGGTTTCTGCCCAAAAATCAAAAACCCTTCCAATTACGCGATTCAAAAGCAGCGCTTGATGAACTGGATGGCGGAGCGAGATGCAAATAAAGGGAGAAAAAAAAAGGTTGAAGAGAAACCTAAAGAGAAGAGTTCTGAAAAGCCAAAAGCACCCACGCAAGAAAGTAAAGACGTCACTGAAAAGTGATTACGAAGGGAAAGTTTTATAAAGCCTGGCTTGTACCAAAAATTCATGAACCATCTTTCATACGAAGAGTTAGTTGACAAAAAAATCTGTCCTGATCGGATAGAGTTTCCAAACGGCAGAGTGTGGAAGAACGAGCAAGGTGACAGACTTATTCGTTTTAAAGGCATAGAGTTTTGTCAAGTTTCGTATGTTTGCAAACCGTTCCCAAAACAACACGCACTTTCTGTTTGTTTGACATACTACGAGGACTCTAGAAAAAGGTCCAAAGGACTTATCGCTCAATGCGATTTGACTGCGGGTTTTGAGGAAGACAGTTCTGAGTTCGTGACGAATGAATCTCCCCGCAGCAAGCTGCGGGGTATCACGTTAGAAACTTGCGAAGATCATAATTCTTATCTTTGTTACCTTGACGTTGGATGTATCTTTTCA
>JAGVYM010000049.1 GCA_018303245.1 Candidatus Woesearchaeota archaeon
GAAAGCATGGTACTTGATGACCTGATTGCTGTTTTTGAAATAGAGAGAAGTGAAGCTAGTGCTCTTTTTGAAAATCCCCATTTTCATCACAAAGGAAAATCAGTCGCTGAATTTAAAGAGCTTATTAATGATATTGCAAATGTATACCAGTGGACTACAGAAGCTGTCAAAAAAGCAATCCTTGCCTTCCCACCATTCGCAGGGTACGACCATGAAAGAGTTGTGCGAGAAGGAACAGAAGTGTATCATGACGAAACAGCAGTCAAAAAAGCAATCCTTGCACACCCACCATTCGCAGGACTCAACCACGAAAGAGTAGTGTGAAGAATTGAACGTCTGGGAAGGCTTGTTGGAAAAAGCAAGGAAGAGGCACGCGAAGTCATTCTTAAAAGACCCAGATATGCAGGGTATTCAGCAAAAAGATATCTTGCCGCCATTGATATTGGACGAAAACTGCACGCACAGGGACAATCTCCTGAATTATTATTCCGAGCGTTTAGTGCATACTATAGTAAAAGTCCATACGTTCCAGGAACACGACTACGAATTTCAAAAATAGCAGAGTACGAAAAACCACCACTAATGATTGCGATGGAAAATTATAACAAAAAGCCACTTGTCCGAAACCATTAAATACAAATCCTCCCAAAAAGAGCGCATGGCACTCACCGGAATCATCATCTTCATCATCGTTATTCTGGCGGCAGTTCTTGCACTCCGTTTCCTGTTCGGTATCCTGCGCGTCGTTGTTGTCATCGCGTTGGCAATCCTTGCCCTCGCGTTGATTTACATGCTGCTCACTGGCAATGATGTAGTGGGAGTCGGTCCGACTATGACCTCCATTATCGGGATGACAGAAAGCAAGTTTGGCGAGGCTACGTTGATGGTAGAGGATGCTGCGCGGGCAATGAACAAATCTGCTACTGTCGCAAAGGAGCTTGCCGGGTATGTTCCCACAGCTTCGGCACAACCTGAGAAGCGAGAGGTCTCAAGTTAAGAATGTCTTCTTCGTTATACATGACTAGTTTTTCAAGGTAGTCTCGGTTTCCGGTGCTTTTCCACATTTCCCAAAGGTATACTGCATCTTCCCCTGAGATGTTTTGGACTTCTTGTCGGCGGCGGATTCCCAGTTGTTTCTCGATAGATTTGAGTCCGCCGGTGTATCCTGCTTTGGCGCAGACGAATCGTAAATCAACATGGGGGAGGTTGATGCGCATTCCAAAGTAGCGTTCAAGAATAGGAACATCGAAAGATTTGCCATTAAATGTAATGAGGAGTTGGTAGCGTGAGAGCTCTTTTTGCAAGAGGTGTTTGTCAAGGTTGAATCCGCGCACAAGGGTTTTGGTCTCGAACCCATCAAACAGCCCGACCACTGTGATTCCTCCGTAGTATCCGTCTGTTTCAATATCAAGGTAGACTGCTTCATCTTTGAAGGTCTCGTAGAGTCTCCACTGGTCGCAAAAGCGCAATGCGTTGGTGAAGAAAGCTGCGTTCTTGCCCCGCAGATGCCTGTCTGCCACTCGCAAGAGATTATTGCATCGTTCCTTGTGTGCCCCTCCTATTCCTTTGACGGATTCGCGTGAAAGGAAGTCCTGCCATGATCCGATCCCTTGACTCCATATTGCCCGTTCACGCGTCTGTCGCACGGACGGAAGAAGGACAAACGATTCCGTCAACATATGTAGAAAGCGCTCCACAACATTTATAAAGCCTCTGAGCATGATTGTCTAGTGGGAGTCCTATGCCGGCATTCGCATTACACATTGATAGCGCAAAGAAAGTGTTCGAGCATTTGAAGCTTCGAAAAAAAACATTCCCCTTCGCGTTGGTGACCATCGGTAGTGTCATAACAGATATCGAAGAGTTTCACGTTCTTGATAACGTTCACTGGCGGGCTGAAGAATTTCTGCAGTACCTCTTGAAGGTCGATCCAAAATACGCTCCGCTTGCGGTTGGTATGATTTTACATGAAGAGTTGGACGAGTTGCTCGACAAGCATTTTGTGAACCACAAAATCGACGAAGCGGACAAAATCCTCAAAAAGTTTGGAATGCAAACCCACTCGAATGCGCCTCATTACTTGGTAGACCATTGTGTCAATTGCAAAGTAATACAACAAAAATCGCCCACCATTTGAGCAACTTCTTTGGCGGTAATAAAAAAGAAGTTCTGGAAGTTCTATTAAGCTTCCGTAATTTCGACCTCACCCAATATCTTACTCCCCGTCAGGCAGCCTGCGTCTACGCGAAATTCATGCTTGCGAAAAACATCAAGGGAAAACCGACTTTCTGGACCAAAATGAAGCTTGCGGTTAGCTATTCTTTCTTCCTATTGGGCAATGGCCGTGCGCTTATCCAGGAGATGAGTGAGCATGCGAAAGAAAAGTTCACCGGCCACGGCAAAACGTATTCTAAGGCATGCAAGGTTATTGCAAAGCGAATAGGAAGGATTTCTTCAGTGTATAAATTAGAACTGAACAAGTAACATCAGATAAGAACAGCGCTGTCCTGATACACTGCTTCGCCTTCGATAGGAGTTCCCGGAAGTGGAGGGGGCGGTGGTGGAAGCCGTAAGTTGGAGAACTTATGAGAAGGTTCAGGAGCTGTTTCTTGAGTGCATGCGAAGAGGACACCTGACAAGAGGACGAACAAGATTATTGTTTGGACAAATCGCATAACTCACCTCAATTTTAATAATCTAATTAATAATCAGATAATGAGAAGGAATACTATTTAAGGATTCCGTATATACTATGCGAGTCTATAGCTTTTTATAGTTATATAGCACTTGGACACGCATGAAAACAGTTGGGATTGTGTTGCTGCTGCTTATTCCATTTGTGTTTGCAATCACAATTCCTCAGCCCAGCGAAGTTCCCGTTCCTCCTGCTCCTTCATTTGATACGCGGACACATTCAGAAACAAGTTCGCAGCCGAAAACAACAACGCAGCCTGCGGCCCAACCTAGTTTATCAGCAGGTTCGCAAAACAGCGGAAGTCCGATTCCCTCCGCTATCCCTGAAGTGGAGTATCCGCAGCAAGTGCAAAGCAACGGCGAGCTTCGTTCCAGGGTTTCCGCACTGGAGAATGAAGTCACAATTGTCAAGAGCGATCTTTCTGCATTGAAAGCATCACAAGGACAGGTGGAAAGCGAAACATCATACTGGCAGATTGTTGCAATCGCGGGCATTCTTGTTGTTATAAGTCTTGTTGTCAAAGAAGGCCTAGTTCTTCTGAGGCGAAAACATGCGCGTGAAACTGAAGTGGAAAGTTATATCCGCCAGGCGCGCGGCGCAGGAGTTTCTAATGATGAAATCGTTCGCAGGCTCGCCGAGGCTGGCTGGGATGAAGCGCGTATCCGTCAGAGCATGGGCAGATAAGTCACAAAGCAAAACACAGGTTTTTGACGAAGCAAAAGTTCTCTAACAACAGACGAGAGAAAACCGCACATTTTATAAAGCAACATGGTCTGAAAAGCATCTCATGAGTAAGAAAGAAGAAGTCGCGCAGGCGCAGGCAATGCAGGAGGAGGAGATGCGCCGCACTCCGATTCCCCGTGGACGGCAGGTGCTTGGTTTGTGTGAGCAGCGCGTCGGTGGCAGCCGTATGAAAGTGCGCTGTATGGATGGAAAGAACAGGATTTGCCGTATCCCTGGGCGCCTGAAACGCAAGCTCTGGGTGCGTGAAGGAGACATTCTGCTTATCGAACCTTGGGAATTAGGTGGGGACGGCAAGGGCGATGTTTTGTTCAAATACAAGTTGATTCAGGTTGATGTCCTGCGCAGGAAGGGTCTGCTTAAGGAGATGACGCAGGAGGAGTTCTAACCGTGCTCCTGTTGGACGAAAAAAGGAAAGCTGCTATTCTTTTGGTGGGCGCAGAAAAACTTGCGCGAAAGTTTGAGGGTTTGGAAGGGACTCAAGGGTTGGTGCGCGCGCATTTTGACATGACCACTGGTGACGTGAGCACGGGCAATGTCATGGCGTTTCTAAATTATCGTACGATAAAATACGTTGGGGAACGTGCACGAAGCAGTGAATCCTCGCCATGGATGATTCATTCTGTAGAATGCGAGGGAAACGATGCTTCCCTTGAGATAAAAAATATGGTACGCTCAGAGATTGTTGAGATTTTCTACTCCCTGGAAAAGGAAAAGGAAAACCGCATTATGTTAAAACATCAAAAGGCCGGAAATGTTGTCAAGGATAAGCGCGGTCTTGTTTTGAAAGGTCTGGATTGCATGCTCACAGGAGATTCTGTTGCAGGGATTACGCGGACTGGAACGAACCGGGTGCGCATCTGCAAAGAAAAAGCCACGTTAGGTGGGAGCAGGACAAGCGATGTTTCTGTTGAGGATGAAGCATTCGGGGATTCGCAAGTAGTTTTCTGCTCGAAACAAGAAGGCAACTTTCTATTCAGGAAGATGTCTTGGTCCACATATATTCTTAATAAAGAAAATGTGCAGGTGACCATTGACCGGAAAGAACAAAAACTTGATGCGCACGGCATAGCACTTGAATCTGGGGACGCTATCAATATTCTTAAGAAAATTCCAGGCGGAGTTGTCTGGAAGAAGATTTTTGTGATTAACGCTTAATTCTTTCCCACAGTCACGAACCGGTATGCTTCGAGTGCTGCTACTGCTCCCATTCCTGCAGAGATGACTGTTTGTTTGTGTGGGATGTGGGTTAAGTCACCACAAGCGTACAATCCTAGGGTTCGCGTATGTGTAAGTTCATTGACTAAAATCTCTCCTACGACATTAGTGTCAACAAGCCCTGCAACCATTGCTGTGTGGGTTTCCCACCCTATTTCGGAAAACACTCCGTTAACATCAAGCGTTCGTTGCTTTTTAGTGTTGATATCTTCAATAACTAGTGACCTGACAAATTTCTCTCCGGTGATTTCAACAGGAACATGGTTGGTGATGATTTCTATTTTTGGTTCTTTACGTGCGAGGTCGACCGTCACTTCGTCCGCGCGAAAGCCCTCTCGACGGTGAACCAAGTATACTTTTGAAGCGATTCGTGCAAGTTCGAGCGCCCCTTCGACAGCGCTGTTTCCGCCGCCTATGATTGCAGTGATTTTATTGGAAAAAAGCGGAGCGTCGCACGTCGTGCAGGTGCTTAATCCTCTTCCAAAGAATTTGTTTTCACCTGGAATGTTGAGCTTGCGGCGTTCGCGGCCGTAGGCGAGGATGACTGTCTTTGCTTCAAGTTGTTTTCCGTTTGAAAGTGTGAGTGTGAAGTGTTTTGTGTGTTTGATGTTTCCAACTGTGTCTTCGATGACTTCAGCTCCCCAGGTCTTTGCTTGTTCCCAGAATTTTTTCATGAGTTCTGGGCCTGATCCTTCGTATCCGGGGTAATTGCGGATGTCGTTGGTGGAGTTTGTTTCCCCGCCGATGTTCGGCCCGGTGATTAAAACAGTCTTGAGTTTCTTTCGTCCTGCATAAATCGCAGCTGTCAATCCTGCTGCCCCTGCGCCTACAATTGCGACATCATACATAGAGAGAAAATCGCAAGAAGAACTATTTAAGGGTTTTGGGGGAACTGAGGTTTTATTCCTCTTTTTTCTGCCGCGCCAAGAATCCTATCCAGGTCGCCTATTTTTTTGCAGGCTTCTTCACGCAGTCGATACAGTTCATTTGCGTACTGCTTGGCACGCTCAGCAAGTTTTGCACGGTCTAAGTCAGAATAGACTGCACGGCACGCAGCGCAGTCGTATTTCATTCCTCTGCCTGCATCCTGCTCTCCATATCGAACAACGAGCTGAGTGTTATCAAGCGGACATCGCGCGTTTACTATATACGTATTTGAATACTGAAAAGTTCCAAGATCACCCAGTACAGTTCCTGAATTAGACACAAGCCAGATGAAATCATGAAGTCTTTTTATATGTTGTGATACAAAAATCATCACCTTCATGTAACCCAAAAAAAGAACCAAAAATCAAAAATCTACTTTGCAGGATAGAAATCAATATTAATTGCCAAGGAAGAAAAGAACAGGTAACAAGAGGAGGTTGTATGGAAACAGAACATAAGGCGATTATCACCGGAATTTTATTGGCATTGAGTCTCATGACTGCGTTATTGCTTGAGTCCCGCATTACCAGCGGAGTGAAATACCAATTAGTATTCATTTTCCTGGGAATTTTGGTTTCGGCAGCGATTGTGTTTGGACTGATGATGCGGCGCGCTTGGGCGTACCCACTTGGGATCATCGTGTTCATGCTTTCACTGGCGAACGTTCTGTGGTTGTTTGTGGCATCACGTTCGCTGTTGGGGTTTGCGTTTGGAATTCTGGTCAACATCGTTGGGTTAGTCATCTGTCTGTTCAGTCTAGAGTCAGGTCATATTGAACCCTACCATGATGACTACGCAAGTCCAGTCAATCTGGAAACCTATGACATCAGCGGACAGCCAATGACTGCTCCCAAGCGCGGCAGAGGAAGGCCTCCAAAGAATCAGCAGGTGTATTCTAATTTTTGATTTTTGTTTTCTTTTGAATTCTGTTCTCACATAAACGTGAACTTGCCAAGTACCGCAAGCAGTCCGTAACAGATGAATATTTCCTGTGGTAGACTTCGTGATCTGCGAAGTAAGAAAGTACTATCACTTTGCAGTTCTCAAGATCTGAAAAGATTTGTTGAAATCACGCCCACTTCTCTTTCGCAAAGAATTTGTGCGCTTCCAAATAGACAAAGCCTGCTGCTGCGACAAGCAACGATATTCCCCATTCCTCAAGTGAAAGTGGGGCAAGTGAGAACACGTTCTGGAAGAATGGCACGTAGAGCAACATGATTTGTAACGCGAATGAAACAAAAATGGCAATCCAGAGCCATTTGTTGGCGAAAGGATTCACCATGAATACTGGCTTGTGGACGGAGCGACAGCTTACTGCGACGAAGAGTTGGGACAGGACAAGCGTTGTGAACGCAATCGTTTGGGCTTTGACAATTCCTTGAGGTTGGAAATAGTCAAACAGCCAGATAGTTCCTAGTGCAAGGATGACTGGGTAGATGAAGAGATAGCGTTTGATTCCGCGGAAAAGGTTGTTCGTCTTGCGTGGTGGGCCTTCCAATGAGGGTGTTTCAGGCGGGTCGGCGCTTAAGGCAAGCGCGGGGAGCCCATCAGTTACTAGGTTTATCCAAAGTATGTGAAGGGCAAGTAATGGCAGTGGCATCCCAAAAACAAGTGCTATAACAATTACCAGCACTTCGCTGATGTTGCCTGCGAAAAGGTACGCGAGGTATTTTTGGATGTTATCATATATGGTGCGCGCTTCTTCGACTGCTCGAACGATGGTAGAAAAATGGTCATCGGTGAGCACGAGCGAACTTGCTTCTTTGGCGACATCGGTTCCGCTTCCCATCCCGATTCCGATATCTGCTTTCCTGAGTGCTGGGGCGTCATTAACTCCATCACCAGTCATCGCAACAATATGGCCGTGGGATTTGAGCGCTTGGATAATCTTGAGCTTGTGCAATGGATTGACTCGCGCGTAGATTGCGATATCGTTCGCTTCTCTTGAAAGGTCAGTACGCCCATCAAGTTCTACGCCAGTGATTGCGCGTCCTTCGATGCCGATTTCGTGCGCGATTGCTTGCGCGGTGGCAAGGTGGTCGCCAGTAATCATGATTACTTTTATTCCTGCGTTTTTGCACTGTATTATGGCGTCTTTGACTCCTGGCCGTGGGGGGTCAATCATTCCCTGAAGACCTACGAAAATCAGTTCTGATTCAACGGATTCTTTTGTCTTGACTTCTTTTGCGGCGAATGCGAGCACGCGTAGTGCCTTGTTTGCGAAGTTTTGGGTCGTGGCGAGGATTTTGTCTTTTTCATCACGGGTGAGCCGTTCAACGCGTCCATTAATCAAAATTTTTGTGCACAAGGGAAGCACGACTTCAGGAGCTCCTTTGGTGTACGCGACGTGAGTTTTTTTGTGAGCGTGGAGCGTGGTCATACGTTTGCGTTCACTGCTAAAAGGAATCTCTTTAATGCGGGGGAATTCGGTCTGAAGCTGTGCAAGGTCAAGTCCTCCTTTCCTTGCGCTTACCAATAAAGCGCCTTCTGTTGGGTCGCCAAGAACGGTCCATTTGCCGTTTTGCATAGTGAGCTGGGCGTTGTTGCAGAGCATTCCAATACGAAGCAGCAAATCAACGTCAGTTTTTTTGCTAAAATATCCTTCAGGGGTGTAGCCGCTTCCTGCGACTTCGACAGTGGTCCGATCTGAACAGAGGGCGCGCACCGTCATTTCGTTCTGAGTAAGTGTGCCTGTTTTGTCGGTGCAAATCACTGTACACGAGCTAAGGGTTTCAGTGATGGGAAGTCTGCGGATGAGCGCTTTTTTCTTCGCAAGGCGTGCTGCTCCAAGGGAAAGCCCAACGGTGACAACTGCAGGGAGTCCTTCTGGGATGGCCGCAACCGCCAAGGCTATTGCGGTGAGGAAGATTCCACTCCAAGTCTGGTCGAGTCTCCAGATCCCGAGTACGAAAACAAGAATGGTGAGAAGGATGACTCCGATGGTGATGTGTTTAGTGATGCTGGCTAGTTTGCGGGCGAGAGGGGTTGGCTCTACTTCAACTTCCGAGATGAGCTGGGCGATTTTGCCGAACTCTGTTCCCATTCCTGTGCGTACTACAACGCATCTTGCGCTTCCGCTCGTTATGGTTGTCCCAAGAAAGACCATGTTTTTCTGGTCTGAAACGCCGGCTTCTACGCTTAAGGCCTTGGTCTGTTTGGCCACAGGCACGCTTTCGCCAGTGAGTGCTGATTCCTGGGCGTGAAAGGAGGAACACTCTATAATGCGCGCGTCTGCAGGAACGTTTTTTCCTGGTTCAAGGAGCAGGATGTCGCCAGGCACGACTTCGAGCGCGTCAATTTCCATTGCTACCCCGCCGCGAAGCACTGTTGCTTTGGCTGCAAGCATGTGCTTGAGTGCTACCAATGCTTTTTCTGCGCGGTATTCCTGAACAAATCCAAGGACTGCAATCATGATGACAACTATTGCGATGACCAGACATTCAACGATATCGTTGAGGAAGAACGAAATGACCATGGCACCGATAAGCACCCAGATAATCGGGCTTGCGAATTGTGAGAGCAAAAGCAAAAGTGGGTTGATTCCTTCTTTTTCTCGGATTTTGTTCAGGCCGTAGATTTGGAGGCGTTCCGCTGCTTGGGAACTTGTCAACCCAGAGGGGGTGGTGTTCAGCTGTGCAAGGACCTCTTTTTCTGCCAGCAGGGAAAAGTCAGGCATTTAAGATTCAGAAGTTTGGGCATTTAAATAGTTAACGGGGAGTAGTTGGACTAGTTTGCCCCTGGCCAGACCTGACTTGTTCGAGATTGTGAGCAGGAGAGAAGAGTTTCACCTCTGCGAGCAACGCGAGTCAGCGATAGAATGCTTCTCGACTACGAACAACGAGAACTTTGATCAAACTTTCCAAAAGTTTGAAAGGGAAGCATTAATAAACGCAAAGGACACAAGGAGCCAAAAGAGGATGCTATGGGCAGACACCATCACTATTGCATTATCCTTATTGCAAGCTATCTGGCGTTAGGAGTAGTGCTCGGTGTCGCGATTGCCTTAATCGTGGTCATCTTTTTGGGGTAAGATGACATTTGATGTGATCAGTGTTGGAGGGGCCGCGATTGACACGTTCGTCACCAGTTCAAGTCC
>JAGVYM010000014.1 GCA_018303245.1 Candidatus Woesearchaeota archaeon
ATCCGTGATGTTTCAATTGATTGTAAAAAGAACTGGACAGCTCAAGATGTGCGTTTCGAGCAGCACATAACGCGAAACAAAGTTTTAACCGGAATGGGTGGAAGATATAATATTAGTTACGTTATGTTTGAAGGAGATTCTGCACTAGGTAGTTATTCTTTTGGAAACTGCAGCATCACATATAACCAATTCCAATACGAATCAACTGTTCCCCTGAATGAATCACGATATGCAGAATATGCTTGCACTGGACAATCGAATCAGTAAGTTTATATCTCTCTTCTCGCCATCGCTTTTTTAAAAGGTGATTTCAAGTGTCGGAAATCTTACACACAAAAATCTCAAGCACGAAACTGTTGAAAACGGTAGGATTTCCGAGCATGCTCAAGAACCACCCTTCACGACATAACAGGTGGTTCTCCACATGATGGGCAGAACGCACATGGCGATTGGTTTTTTAGCGGGACTTGCGCTGTTCAAATTATTTGATTCAAACCCGCTCTTATTTATTTGTCTTGCGACCCTTGGAAGCCTTTTGCCCGACTTAGATCATGAAAAAAGCATGATAAACCGCCTGTTGCCTGTCACCCGCTGGATACCTTGGCTGTTTCGCCACCGCGGGTTCTTCCACAGCATCTTTCCCGCGCTCATCATTCTCTTCGCAGGACTCATCTTTTCGTTTCAGATGATTGCATTGCCCCTTGCAATCGGCTACCTTGTCCACCTGTTTTCCGACTGTTTAACACGGCAAGGCTGCAATTTGCTCCACCCGTTTAGCACCTTCCGAATCCAAGGATTCCTTGTGACTGGAGGACTAGTTGAGTTTGTCATCCTTGGAATTGTGCTAGTACTTGACGTGCTTATTCTGGCAAGGTTTGCGGGATTGGTTTAAGAACTATTCATCACTAACTTCTTACTGAATTTTTTGCGCGCCGACGGGGACTACTCCGCGAGCGCGACCACCGTAGTCGAAGTAGCCGCCGATATCGATGCCGCTGATGTTTTCTTCGGCCCAGCCCAGACCAACAGCCCGCACGCGCAAGTAACCTTGTGCAGGAAGCGAACGAACAAACCACACTTTTCCTTTTGCATACCCTGCTTGCGCAATACAACTTTCATTCTTGCGAGCATTAACCGGCATGAGCTTACCTACAATTTCGTGCCTGCTATATTCGGAATCAGCATCAGTGTTTACCAAAAGCGAAAGATCTTGCGAAGGAACAACAAATGTTCGACCTGAATTGGCTGAAAAAGCCAAAATTGACTGGCCGAGTTTGCTGTTAACCTCAACATCAAAATAATGCTCCCTTTTCCGAATATCAGAATGCGCAACAATCGCAAGCAGCTCAGGAACTGACGGCTCATACAAGTGCGCACAACCATCATGAGTAGATGCAAGAAGAGTTCCCGTATACTCATACTCATCAGAACTATCAACACCACCACTATCATGGCGAAACTCAACAGCCTCGTCAAGAGTCACTATCTTACCGTTACGCTGAACACTATAAAGCACGCCCTCACACCAAGGAACAACTCCCGACAATTTTGTCCAAATTTTCCCATTAAGCACGTAACCAACCTCTTTGGGAACCACTGAAACAATACCTTGAACTTCTTCAATTGCCATATCTTGAGAAGGAAAAAACATCTATTTAAATCTTTCGTTCAGTTTGACACTCGAAAGTAGTCATTTCCCTCTCTGCCTTATACTCGCTTATACCAGCTTGTAACTTCTAAGAACAAAGACTAACCATTCGCCGGACAACACTCTTTCTTGAGGTGAATGATATGAAACAAGACATGAACATGATTAGCGCATTACGCAGAAACGGACGAATACAATTAGCGGAGCTTTCCCGCAGGACAAACGTTCCCATCAGCACCCTGCACGAACGACTTAAACAAGAGATTGCAGAAGGAGTTGTGCACCCAAGCGCACTCCTTAACTTTGGAAAACTCGGGTTTGATACGCGGGCATACATTTTAATCGGAGTCGACCCTGCGGAAAAAGACAAGCTGCTTTCATACCTTTCAAAACACCAGAACGTGAACTCCCTCTTCCGAATCAACAGCGGATGGACCACACTTATGGAATGCGTCTTTAAGGATATGTACGCACTTGAAAACTTCATCGAGGGGGTTGAAAAACAGTTCACGATACGGCAAAAGCAAGTGTGCTACGTGTTAGATGAATTACGGCGAGAAGCATTCTTAAGCGACGCGGACCTTCTCCCAGGACTTCTGGGAGGAAGCTTTAAATATTCCAAAGCGAAAAAGGGTTCAGATTAAAAGAGAGGTGTACCATCATGAAAGGTCAAGGCTTACCCATCAGCACAATCATCATCGCAGCACTCGGAATCTTAGTCTTAGTGGTTCTTGGAGCAATCTTCAGTGGACAAATTGGACAATTTACACGAGCTTCCAAACCGTGCCCGGGCAGATGCGTCGTAGATGAGAGCAAACTTCAAGATTTGCGACTTGCGGCTCACAATGACCGCATAAATGTCGACCCTGGACTTGTTTACCAAACAAACAGTTGCAATAGAGAATTTGAAACAGACTTGGGAAGCGCTTATACCCCTCAAAACATGCCAAAAGTGAGCGACCCTGCCTCGTGGAGATGCCAATCGTGCTGCATCATAACCGGATAAATTAGGCATGAAACTGCGAGCAGGGCGGACTATGCTTCTCTTGATTGCGGGAGTCATAGTCTTTGTGTTTATTGTTCTTTTTTTCACTGGACAGCAATTTGTTGACTCTGGTCCGCATGAATGTCCAGGAAGATGTTATATGAATTCAGAACATATTAAAGAAATACGCTCAGAAGCAGACCAAGTACCACCACTTGTTTTAGAACATATTGATATTGACGGCACTGCTGATTGTGATCCCAACACGGAAACTAAATTGAGTGGAATAACTCTTCCACGCGAGTTACCAAAACTACGCGATTCTTCTCGTTGGAGGTGTGACTCATGTTGTATAAAAACAAACTAGGCCAAGGCTTACCCATCAGCACAATCATCATCGCAGCACTCGGAATCTTAGTCCTTGTTGTGCTTGGCGTTATCTTCTCACGCGGAACAGGAGGGTTTGGAAAAGACATTACTTCTGCTGGAAAAGGAGAATGTCCTGCACCCTATACATTCCAACCTATTGGAACCCAATGCGAAGATGTTCTGTACGGCAACTTCGAAGACCATCCGAACGAGATTTGTTGCAAGACTTAACGAGCCAGAGTGCAAGAAACTGCTCTGGAGTCATTATTTGGATTCATCTACATGACTTCAATGATGACGAGTCTTTGTTGTAGGAAACAATACAGTCTGCTTCTCTATCAGTTGCATATGCAACAACAAGCTCATCATTTGAGTCCCGCACACTTCCTTGCAACATTCAATGCCACTGGCCATTCTGCCGCACGCTTTTTAAATGAGCGCAGCAAATAGCAAGGATTTTATAGTCTGTTACTTAAAAACTCGTTGAAATGAAAAGAGGTCAGTCACACTTTGTAGAAATAGCAGTAGTGCTTATTCTTATCGTTGCGCTGTTTGTGATTGTGCTTATTGCGGTAAAGAAGGTGCTACCGTGAACGTAAAGCCAGGAATGAAGGGAGAGATTAGCACACTTGTTGAGATTATTGCCACAGTTGCTGCACTCGTGGTCATACTTGTTGTGATCTGGCCGGTGCTTAAGGATGCGCTGTTTGATACCGGACAACAAGGAGTGTGCAATTGGAGTTTCTTGGTTTCAAAATTGGGAGCAAAGGTGTTCCAAGATATTCCACCGTCTTGTCAAGCACACCGGTTCAGTGTAACTCCTGCTCTCATTCAACAACAAATACCACTGGCGGAAAAAGCCATTAAAAATTATCAAAAAACTCTCAATAGTCCTGCGAATCAATGGTTTTCGGAAAAAAACAAGGCAGAATGGGCGCTTGATGCAATCATGGCACGCGAGCTGGTCGATTGTTCCGATAAAGTTTTACGCGGAAAGTTTACCTTGTTCCCAGGAAACTGGAAAGAAGGCTGGATTACAAGCAAGACTGCGTGCGTCATTTGTGCACGAGTGACATTTGACCAAAATCTTCCTTTCCAAGAATTTAGACTAACCCACGGACAAATAGGCTCACTAGATACTTGGTTAAAAGTTAATAATTACAAAGGCTCAACTTACTACGACTATCTTTCGGAAGGATTCAAAACGAAACCAGTATATGCACAGTTTGTTTATTCTCCTAAAATTCCTTACGCGGTCATTTATTGGGAAAGCAATCCCTCGAGCTTTAAACAACTCAAAGAATGGGTAGGAAAAAATCCTTCAACCCCGTTCATACTGGCAGGGGGAACAATCGCGCTCTCATTCTTTCCTCCTACTGCATGGATCCCTGTGGTAGGAAGAGTGGTTTCCCTTGTAGTAGGAGGAGCTCAGTTAGTAGGCTCTGTTGGAACTATTGCAACTACGTCCGCGGGTCTCGCGAAGATTGGAGAATTGACCTACGAAGGAATTATAGGGGTTGGAGAGAGTTTTGCTCAAGCATCAATTGAACATGCACAAAAAGAAATCAAAGAGGGAAATTCTGCACAAGTTATTCTTTTATCACCATACACTGCGAATTTAATTAAACCTGTTGACAAAGGAGGTTTAGGATGCGAACAATTTATCGATTAATTAATCGCAAAGCACAAGAATTGCCCGGATGGGCGTATATCGTTGGAATGATTTTAGGACTGTTCGCAATCATTCTTTTGATTTGGATTGCGGTGAAAAGCGGGAACGCAGGAGCAGGACAAATCCTCAGACTGAAACCGTAACATTTAAATAACAAGCGTAACTATATTATTACAAATGTTACAAAATAATAACGAGTATCGGGTTTTAAGGCTGTTTTTTGAACAGCCCACTGAGGAATTCCAACTTCGCCAAATTAGTAGGCTTGCACAGATAGCCCCACCCTCAACGAAAAAGTACCTCAAAGAACTGGAAAAAGAAGGACTCATCAACAAGTCCAAAAAAAAACCATACCCTACCTATAGCGCAAACCGCGATGCCCAACTCTTCAGAAATTTAAAAAAGTGGTTTTTAGTTATTGAACTTACAACCAATGGCTTCGTTGAGCACATAGTTGATTGTTGCGGCCCAGATGCAATCATACTCTTTGGCAGCGCGAGCCGAGGAGAAGATATAGAAAACAGCGATATTGACCTAGCAATCATATCAGTAGAGACTGAACTTAACGTAAACAAGTATGAAAAAGCACTGCGCCGCAAGATTTCACCCTTGTTCATAAGCAACTTTGGCAAACTCGGAAACGAACTCAAGAACAACATCGTTAACGGAATCATACTACACGGCTATCTCAAGGTGTTTTAAATGGAAGACCTTATCAAGATGACCCCAAACCCAGAGCGGGCGAAGAGCCTACTCGCACAGGTTGAAATCAGACTCAAAGATGCAAACCAGAAAGACCCTTCAGAGTTTTCAACCCTCATCATAGAAGCACACTATGAAATTATCAAAGAACTTCTTACAGCCCTCCTTTCGGCAGACGGTTACAAAACACTGAGCCACACCACTCTTATTGAGTATCTACGAACAAGCTACACCAAAAGATTCACAGAACATGAAATCCAAACAATTGACCAGTTACGTAAGGTCAGAAACCGCATTGCCTACGAGGGGTTCAGTATCAACAAAGACTATCATGATCGCAAGGCACCCATCGCACTTGCACTTATCGCCAAGCTGAAAACACTCGTTAAAAGCAAAGTATCTTGAATAAAGAAATAATTTCAAGCCGTAAGAATGACCAAAAAAGGAATGAGCGCGTTTGTAACTATTGTACTCTCATTAATTGTCATACTTGTCTTACTGTTTGGGGCGTTTGGACCAGGAACCATCACGAAGAACTTGAACAAATGGTTCTTTGGGGAGAACGCAGAACTGATTCCTCGCCTTGATGAAGATGTTGTGCCGGGAACGGTTGTGAGCCAAGGACGATTTGTTGTTAAAATCACTGGCGGTACCAAAGAAGCAGTTTCCCTGCGAATAGCCCGCCAAATGGCAGAGTGTTGGAAACAAATAACAATTGCCTATGACAAAGAACCTTTGAGGAAAAAGCTTTATTGCGACAGTATCTGTTTCTGCACTAGTCAGCCCTGCGTGTGCAATGCGTATGGGCAGAAAAGTAACTCTCGTTGTGATATCACTGCAAGTGATGTTTACAAACAACTTCAACTGATCGAAAAAGAATCTTCCATCAAAGGACTTTCTGACGGCCTCAATCTCCAAATGACAAACGGCAAATACTCTAGCGGGACTGATAGTTCTGCGAATAAGGCATGCCTTGCTGAAAAAGATGTTTATGATATGGATGGTTACCCCGTCACAATTTGGGCGTTTTGGACAACCAACAAAGTATTCATTGAGTATCCGAATTTGCAGCCCTAAACCTTTAAATACAACCAAATGAAAACCATCACCATGAATAAAAGAGGTTCGGAAGTCGCAATCAACCCGCTAATTACTATTGCGCTAGGTGTTATCGTGCTCATCATTCTTATCGTCATATTTAGGGATCAGATTACGAAAGGCGGGAAAGACTACACTAAGATTTCTGAACAGGCAGGACTCGATAAGTGCAGCTTTTTAACGGGGCGCTCGTGTGTTGCTGCTTCAACTTGCCCTACTGATAAACCATTACGTGTTACCGAGGCAGATGTGAATTGTCCCTTCAACAACATTTGTTGTCAAACCCAGTAATCCTTAAATACCGTCCATTCTTTCTCATACTTTTGTGAAACGGAAAGTCATACAGCTTGCGGGAAAAACATTTGTGGTCAGCCTTCCATCCCCTTGGGTCAAACAATGGGGAATCTGCAAAGGGGAAGAAGTTGAACTTCTTGAGAACGGGCCACAGATCCAGATAAGCACGAGCAAAGCACGAGACATGAAAAAATGCGCTGTTGACTTCACGAACGCAAACGAGCGCGTCATCAGATGGGTCCTCTCATCCCTGCACAAAAAAGGATACGACGAGATAGAAATCGCTACAACGGGAATCGAACAGGAAAAAGTCATTGACGAACTCTTGAAAGACTTGTTCATCGGGTTTGCCATCATCCACAAAACACCTAACAGTTGCATTGTCCGGTGCCTCTCCAAAGAGTTCGAAGACCAGTTCGACATCATCCTGCGCAGAGCATTCCTTGTCACGCTTTCGCTCGCTGAGCAAACAGCCGAGATTTCCCGAACAGGAAAATACGATCAGCTTCCTGAACTGTCCAGCCTTGAAAAAAACAACAACCAACTCACCAACTTCTGCCAGCGCATCTTAAACAAACGCGGAAACCCTGACCCTACTAAAACCACCT
>JAGVYM010000015.1 GCA_018303245.1 Candidatus Woesearchaeota archaeon
ATCCTGCTTGTGTTTTTGTTGATGATAAAAAACCTGTTCAAGCGCAATCTATTGACGACCTAACACAAGAAGAAGTAGACAAGTTAATGCTTCGCGAGACTGTTGATGACATTCTAAAAGAAGAATACTCATCTGGCAGAATACAAAGAATAACTTATGACTCCTCAACAGGCAAAACAAACTTCAGAGAATTAGTATACCAAGACAACATCCCAAAAGAGCATAAAAAACCTGTTTTGATGTTAGTGGCAGATGGAGATGGACAAGGATGGTTTGAGAAAGAGAAATATGTTGTAGGTAAAGGAGATGCAATTGTAGTCAAGAAACTAGCACAAAAATATACAAATTTCAGAATTATATTTTATGATCCTAGTATTGATCCTGAATTTAAAGAGACTAGAGAAGGAGAAGGTAAATTCGGAGCAGAGATAAAGAAAGAAGGCGCATTAAATGCACCATCTATTTTCTTGTACGGCTTATTCGATTTAACAAAAGAAGAAACGGAACAGCAAAACGATAGAAATATTAAGGGACTTGATATTTACCGAGGTGGCCCTGTGCCTAAAGATATCATAAAAACATATCGTAATAGCAAGAAATGGGTTGATTCTAATTTAGGGGGTAATAGTAAATATGTTTGGAGAACAAACAACACACAACCAATTAAATGGATTAAGATAGTTTATAACAACTCGTGAGAACTTATTTTGTAAATTAAATTCTTTCAGAATTGCTTCTATTAAATAATAAACGCATTTTCATCAGTCATTCAAGAACTATCCCCAAATCCAATGTATTCTTTTACCTGACTTCGCCAGTTCTATGATTTTACAATAATTTTGCATTAGAAATAAAACGGTTACGCCGTTTTCGTTTTTTTGGTGAAAAAATGAAAAATAACGTAACCGTCAGTATTGGTAGTTTGGCTTTGATAGATAAAGTTGATTGTGAATTTGGGTTTTTCGGCGTGTTTTTGGTGGTTTGGGTGGTAAAGCTAAGAACTTTGTGGCAAGCACTAAATTGTTTATGTATAATCGTTTAAGTGAGTGTTTTGCGACGAATAATTTGTTAACTGGGTATTCTTCTGAACTGTTTGAATTATTAAAATTCAACGGTCAACCAAGTGAAAGGACTTTTTATCGTGATATTACAAGATTAGGGAAGAAACACCAGTTTATTTTAGAGCAATACCAGAAATTAATTCAAGAAGAAGGGCTTGTCGCAGACAAGCAATTTATTGATTTTTCGTCAAGCTATTTTGAGGGAAAAGCAGAAGCGTTAGGTGAGTTTGGATACTCTCGCGACGGACAACCTGGGAAAAAACAGTTGACATTTGGCGTTTCTACAGGCATCAACAATATCCCTTCTGCGTTGACAATTCAGAAGGGAAACGTGCAGGACAAAACACATTTCAAGTTCATGCTTAAAACAAGTGAAGCAGTTCTTGAAAAGAACAGTTTGTTAATTTTTGATTGTGGCGGTAACACAAAACAAAACAAAAAAGATGTTAGAGAAAAAAATTTTCATTACTTGACGCTGAAACCTAAAAAAGTTAGTGTTTACAAAAAATTTATTGAACAATACAAAAACGACAAAAAAAAGACAGAAGTCAAAATTAATGACGTCACGTATTCATCTGTTAAAACAAAAAATGATGATGAATTCAACTACATTTTTTTCTGCGAAAAACTCGAGCAAGACCATCTTGCGTTGAAAGAACGCAAGTTCAAAAAAGAACTTGAAAAAAATAAAGGCGTACTCAAAAAAACAAAAACAGGCAAAGAAATAGATGCGTATCTTACTGAAGAAGGAGTTGTTACAACAACAGGGCACTTGCAAAAAACGTTAGCAAGTATTGAGAATCCACTCATCAACGGTCTTGAAGGATACTTCATTCTCGAAAGCAGTCTAAACATTGAATCAGAGCGCGCACTTGCGCTCTACAAAGACAAGGACAAAGCAGAAAAATTGTTTCGCAATATCAAAGAAGGAACAGAATTGAGACCAATGCGTCACTGGAGCACTGACGCAATAATTGGTTATGTTTTAGTGATTTTCCTCACAAATTTCTTAGTCAATTTGACACTTTTGAGAGCCAAAAATCCCGTCGTGAAAAACACAAAACTCCTCAAAAAATACCTACGCAAATTGACACTTGTAATAATTTACCCACCAAATGGATTCAAATTCAAACTTTTAGCCAACATTTGCCCAGAAATCACAAGCATTTTAGGTAATTTCATCGAAAAATACTGTGACAAAAACCTACAAATCAGTTGGTAACACTCCAAAAACGTCAAGTGTCAAAAGACACTAATGCTCAAAAATAATCAGAAAACTCACAAAGTGGCGAAGTCAGGCTTTTATGTTTTGGATAATACCAACAATAGCAACTTTGGCTTCAATAGCGGGTTCTCATACTCTTGGCGGTTGGATTGGATTAATCGCAGTAATTTTTGCTTTTATTGGAGGAATATTTATTAATTCAACTTTTGGAAGTGTTTGTTTAATCATTGGAGTAGTATTTGGTATTCTTGCCCCACATTCACACAATTAATTCACTTTAGATTTTATTGACCAGCTCAATGCGAGAGTAAATTTTATAAAGTCAGACTCCAAGAACTTTTATTAATGAAAAAAGGAAGGTTAGTATTATCTTTAATAGTTATGTTGTTAATTTTTATCACAAATACTTATGCTGATGATGTGGAGAATACTGATACATACAGTTACTTCAAAGAAGCTTCAGATAGTAACGGTGATGCATCACCAGGACAAATCAACTCCCAACTAAACATAGACAACAACAACATCGGCACAGCCTCAATACCATCCGGCTCCACAGTCAGCGTAAATAACGGAGACTTAACTTCATCAAATATAGATGTAGCAGAAACAAAGTCTGGAATAAAAATAAATACGGGAATAGACGCAACAATTTCAAGAAATGGAAATGTTGCAGTAGGAACTGCACAAACAATACAAGTAGGAAGCATAACAATAACAAACGTCAACAATTTCAAGTACGATGACGAAAAAAAATCTTTGGCATTTGATGCAGCACAAAAACTAATAGAATCACAAAGAATGTTTTCTTTAGACAACCTGAAAGAAACAACAATAACAATACAAAATAATGTAATCCAAACAATTGAAGCAAAAACAGACAATAAACAGTCATTCAAAAGCTTGCTCCCAGAAGGAACAGCAGAAACAAGCGCAACAAAAGACGGACAAATAATAATAGACCTAAAAGAATACACTGGAAACAATGCAGGCTCAAGCGTAACATACGAAGTTGACAAAGCAACTCTAACAATAAAAAATCAACAACAAAAAGCAATAATTACGGCACAGCCAGCAACAAATAAACCACAAACAATAGACATAACAAAAACAGAAGACGGATATGTAACAAGAGCAGAAAACTCGATAATAACCATTTCAACAGAAAACGCAGATGAACGCTTCGTAGGCAACGAAACATTATTTGAATGGAACACAGCAGACGGAATAACATTTGCAACACTACAAAGCCCAGGAGCATACAGGTATTATTACAAAGAACTACAAATAGACAGAAACGGCAAACTAGCAAGAGCAAACAAAACATTCCTACAAATCTATCATTTAGCCACACTAATCGTCACGTAACCACAAATAATTCACACAACGAAAAATAGATGGCTAAAGCCATCTAAAAATAACGAAAACACTGCACAAATTCTAAAAAATCTTTTAGACGACAAACAAAAAATATGCTGACGAACAAAAAAATACTAAAAACACCACAAACTCCACAAGAAACAATTCATCACACTCAAAAAACACTCACAAATTATTCTGTGCCCGCAGAACAACGACTGTGAGAAAAAACACACATTAAACCACACCAAACATATAGTATAATAGTCAGTCTGCCCAAAAATCTTCAATTTTTATTCCAAAAAATATTACGTTAATATTTGCTTTTTCTCCTGCAAATTCTGGCCTATAATTCTCATAATCAACAACTAAAGAGACTGATTTTGCGGTAGAATCTGAGAAAAAAAAACCGCTAGTTAAATCTTCAGGCGCAGTACCTATACTTCCACCAATTTTAAATCCTGTCCCACTCCACGAGTCTCTTTGAACAGTTTCCTCTCTTCCAAATCTTTCGTGCCCTGAACGAACTTTAAAAGTAGCAAACGGTACGCCAACATCCACACTTAAAAAAACAGATTCAGCCAAAATTGTTTCGATTCCAATATGTGGTGTGTAAGTTAATAAACCAAAGTATGTTTTAGTAAAAACAAACGAGCCTTGTCCTTTTGGGCGAGTATCACTATTTTGTTGTTTTACATCAATCATACCCCCTAGTGTAGGGACACTTAATCTTGCATCACACCCCATCTTGATTCTAATTTCTTTACTTCCAAGAGCACCCTCTAACCCTAACTCCGGATTAAAAAGCTCATAACCAAAATTAGCGTTTGTTTTTGTTTCTCCTCTAAGAAATCCATTATCAGCAGGATGAACAGGTGTTGTTTGTATTTTATCACCCACGTCACCAAAATAAATTCCTTGTTTTAATGAAAAATTTACACTTGCACTCGGATAAACCGTTCTTTTTTGATATTTTGTCTCTTCTCGAGTTAATTTATACGCACACCCAACATCAAGCACGCTTAGATTCATATGATAACATCACACAAGTGGTTATATTTAAACCTGCTGTAAACTCGGGCTCTGGTGAAAAAGTCTGAATAAAAATGATTTGAGATTGTGAATTATTATTCTTGCTGCAACTTCTGCGTGTTGTGTGCAGAATTTGACGCTTCGGACGTAGTCTCCGAAGCGTCTTTTGATGCTTGAATTGTTGTATTCTGCGCAGTTTCTTTCCCAGTATTGTGCGTGGTCAAAATAGTTTTTCATTTCTTTTCTGTATTGTCCTCTTTTGCCGTTGTTGCGGATGGGGATTATGCTGTACAGTCCTTGGTCTCGGAAGTGTGCGTGGATTGGATTTGAGTCATAGCCTTTGTCTAAACAATTTGTTTGTGCTAGAATCGGGCTGTGTTTTGTGAGGTATTTTATGTCTTTTGTGTCGCCGCGTGCTTTTGCGCGGAGTCTGAAAGACAAAATTCTTTTTTTTGTCGTGTACAAGCTGAGTTTTAGTGGTTGTTTGATTGGTTTTTTTCTGTCAATTCTTTTCGTGTAGTGTTGGCTTGCATTAGTTCTGCTTAAACCAGTGGAGTCAATTGCACCGTATTCTGCAGGTTCAAGCCCTGCAGAAAGAGAAACCAGTTTGTTTTTCAACCACATTGGTAAACGCTTAACAAATTTTTTTAGTGTAGAACAATCAGGCACTTTGTTTAATTCTTGACTCGCCCAATCGTCAATATAATCTTGCCAAGAACACTTGCCAGCAAAAGACAGAAAACCTGTGATTATGCTAGTTGCAGATGGAGATGGACAAGGATGGTTTGAGAAATCAACTTATGATTTTGCAAAAGGCAATGCTGTTGTTTTAAAAGCAACAATGAGAAAAAACAAGAATTGTGACCTCCTCCCCGCACTAAAGTGCAGGGCTTCCGGTGAAGTCTACTAATTTTCTTTGGTGTATGTCTGCTTGGTTTCTGACGTAGTTATCAACTACGTCCACAGTGTTGTAGCCAACACTTCCTGCATACGCGCCCGGACTCCAAAAATGTCCGCGCGGGTAGCGCAGCCTGAACTTAGGCTGCTCTCTGAAAAGAAGATAGCTTGATCCCCCTTTGAGTAATTGCAGAGCTTTGCTCTGCGACATACTCGGTGGAATCTCGCAGGAGATATGAACATGCTCTGGCATGACAAACAGTTCACGAATCGTGATATGGTGTCGTTCAACCTGCTTGCGAATAGCATCTTCGCAAGCTTTTTTATACTTCTCCTGCCGTAACATCTGATATCTGTACTTCGTGCACCATTGAAAATGGTGAACGTTAATTCCAACCTTATGTGCTGTTGATGTGAATTCCATCTTGCCCGCCTTCCAGCGAGCAAAGCTCACGCTATCCTTAACAGATAGATGCGTGGCGCAAATTTTTTCGCTCGCCACGCATTCTTTACTTTACAAGTAGAAAAAACTAAGCCATTCATCTCACGCACTAAAGTGCGGAGATTTCTGGCTCAAAAGGTTAACAAAGAAATTACGGGAACAGTTCACATAAAACTACAAAAAGGAAACTACATAATATTGGGAAGAAAAATAAAAAACGTTAAAACCCTACTTGCCAACCGCAAGCGCGCCTGGGCCTGAGAGCCATAGCGATACAACGCCTGAAAGTAAGCCGAGGCGAAGCATCACATCTCCCAAGACTGAAAGGTGCACGGTTAAAATAGCGACAAGCAGGATGACTGCAAGCGGGATTGTTGCATATTTAACCTTAAAGCCGATGATTAGTGCAAGACCGCCCAGTCCTTCGGCAAGTATCAACACCCATGTCCAAAATGCCGGTACTGGAAATCCAATTCCACTTAGCATGCCAGTCACCGTGTCAGGTGCCACAAGTTTCATAATTCCTGTGTATAGGAACAATAATCCAAGTCCAATACGAAGCGCAATTGGCGCCCATTTTTGATAGTTTCTCATAATACCACCTCTTTGTTTCGTATTAAGATGTGGTAGCACTAGATAAAGGTTACGGAATCATGAACATTTATAAACACCTTCTCGTATAACCCATTCATGCAATACCAACCCGTCAAAGGAATGGAAGATTACTACCCGAAAGAGTTCGCGATACGTGAGTGGCTATCAACCGCGTTGGCAGAAGAAGCAAGGAAATTTGGCTTTGTTCAAGTGAGTTCTCCTGCATTAGAATCGCTCAAACTTCTCACTGCAAAAAGTGGAGAAGAAGTTAAGGACCAGATTTTTCTCACCGAAAGGAAAGGCTCTGAAGAACTTGGTTTACGATTTGATCTCACCGTTCCCATGACACGAATGTTTGTCGCAAAGCAGCGGGAAATGCAAAAGCCAGTGAAGTGGTTTGCCATCGCTCCGATGTGGCGTTATGAAGCGCCGCAAAAAGGGCGCGCAAGAGAATTCATGCAGCTTTCAGTCGAATTGTTTGGTTCATCAAATCCTGAAGCTGACGCGACATGCATCAACCTTATCATTTCGTGCATGGAAAAAATCGGGCTCACAAGCAAGGACATTACGCTCAAAATCAACAACCGAAAACTAATCGAAGGCCTCCTGGAGGAGTTGGCGCCTGCGAAGGATGTTCCAGAAGTTGTCCAACTTATCGATAAGTCCGCGAAAATCAGCGAAGCGGATTTCAAGAAACAGCTGCAAGCGCTTGGTATCAAGAAACCAGAAGAGGTTCAAAAAATAACCATGACGAAAGGCAACCCTGAAATACTTGCTCAAGTAAAGAAATTCAAGCTCAACGCACTTGCAAAGCAAGGATTGGAAGAATTAGAAAACACGCTCGCGTTGGTCGACAAGAAATACATCACCATCGACTTGAGCATCGCACGCGGACTCGCGTATTATACTGGCAATGTTTTCGAGTGCTTCGACCGAGAAGGAAAGTATCGGGCATTGGCAGGTGGCGGCAGGTATGATGAGCTCGTAAAAATCTTTGGCGGCGAGCCTACTCCTGCAACTGGTTTTGCGATAGGGCTTACTCCATTGACTGTGATGCTGACTGAAAAGGGTTTGATTCCAGAGCTAAAAGTCGGTCCTGAATTCTACGTGGCTCCTGTTAATGACAAGGTACTGCAGAAAGCAATTGATATCGTGCAAAAGCTCAGAAGTCAAGGCAAGTCCGCTGACATCGACCTGATGCGAAGGAAGCTCGACAAGCAGTTTGATTACGCGATTTCTATCGGAGCCAAGAAAATTGTAATTGTAGGAGAGAAAGATTTGGCACAGAACCAAGTCACAATCCGTGAACTTAAGACGGGCAAGGAAGAGAAAGTTCCAATACGCAATATTTAAGCTGCCAAAAGATGTGCATCTGCTGTTTCCAGTAAAGGAGGAAAAGAATAATAGTCGTTGCCACGGGGTAATGTGTCAAGCATATAATGTGTATTTGCTGGACCTGCTTGGACATATTCATCAATGCTGCAGGGCACAAAACATTCTCCGAATCGCTTGCTTGCTCGCATCTCTCCTCTTCCCAGGATGAGCCTTGCCCCTGTTCTGTCGGCGCGGAATTTGAGAGTGAATTCGACCGCATCTATTTCTTCAGAAGTCCCTATGAAGTACCAAGGAGTTTTGCTGATCGGAGTCATGTCCTCAAAGAGCAAGCCAGAAACGCCTCTTTTGACATCAACCACCAGTGTGCTATATTTCTTAGGAGGCTCGTGAGTTTCTCCAGCAATATATGCAGATGCAGCCTCAAGAAATTGTTCAAGAGCTTCACAAGAAGCCGACACGTATCCTGCAGCTTCTTTTTTGGAAAGTGAAGATTCTGGTTTCAATGTAGGCGATGAGCGCCCGTATAACAAATTACTCAATATAGACATAACGTATCCCCATGTAACTTTTATTTTATCAACAATGTAATCACCTTAAACAAAAAATAAAAATGAAGTTTAAATTATAAAATTTCAATCCCGAGTTCTGAGCTCATCCTCTTGGTTTGCATTGCATTTTTCTTCGCATCTGCTCTTCCGAGAATCCAGGGACTGTGGACACCAGTAATGATAGTCATGACGAGAAGTTTTCCTTTCATGTCATCAGAGACTCGTGCTCCCCAGATGACGTTTGCGTCCGGGTCCATGCATTCAGTAACGAGCTGTCCGACACGGTTAATTTCATCAAGGGTCAAGTCTGGTCCGCCAGAAACGTGAATAAGCGCTCCTGTTGCTCCCTCATATTGAATATCGAGCAATGGATTTGCTAGTGCGCCGCGGACTGCTTCTTCGACGCGGTTGTTGGTGTCTGAACTTCCAACACCGATTGCCGCGACTCCACCGTTGGTCATGATGGCTTTAACGTCTGCGTAGTCGAGGTTGACAAGAGATGGAATTGCGATGGTTTCAACAATTCCCTTGATCATGGTCGAAACGAGTTCGTTTGCGACTGCGAATGCCTGCTGAACAGGTAAGTTTCCCGCAATCTGAACAAGCCGGTTATTATCAATTACCACAACAGTATCAGAGACCTGGCGTAGCTGGTTGAGTCCAAACTCTGCTTTGTCTATTCGTGCTCGTTCAATACTGAACGGCATTGTTACTGTCCCAATAACAATCGAGCCCATTTCCTTTGCGACGCTTGCGACGACGGGAGCAGCACCGGTTCCGGTTCCTCCTCCCATTCCTGCGCAAACAAAAACCATGTCACTTCCGCGCAAGGCTTCTTTAATCTGCATCAAGGATTCCTGTGCTGCTTCTGCACCTTTCTGGGGGAATCCGCCGCAGCCAAGTCCTCTTGTCGCTTCTTTTCCGATGATAAACTTTTTGTCAGCTTCAGAAATATCTACGTG
Organism: Candidatus Woesearchaeota archaeon; assembly: GCA_018303245.1. GTDB lineage: Archaea > Nanobdellota > Nanobdellia > Woesearchaeales > ARS49 > JAGVYM01. The sequence goes on from JAGVYM010000015.1 coordinate 9,456, forward strand.
CTGTTTGTCCGTATTACATGCAATAACTTCTGCACCTTTGATTCCTTTCTTGTAAAGCCAGGAAACCATGTTGTTGCCTGCTCCACCGCAGCCAATCACTTTGATGTTTGCCTGACCAAAATCGTAATCTTCTTTCTTAGTCTGCTCCATTGACATCGCGCTTTTTACTAGGAAATCCATCTTACTTACCTCCATTCTACCCTCTTTTTTTTACTGTTATCCTTGTTACATAAGGAAAATGAAAGGCTCTCCAAGTTTGTGGGATTTGGGGGGGTGGATTATGGGAAAGAAACAGTGGAGAGCCTTTGTGATAGAGATTCTGTTTAAATTCCGTCTAACTATTATTACCTCTTTTTCCCTTGCCTGCATCAACCGTACACCGCATACGGTATCACCCGGATAATTGATATCAACATCAAACTCCTCATCAGGACATTTGATGTCACCAAAACACCAATTATCACATTTTAGTATACTAGCATAGCTAGTATATAAAGGTTTTGTTAGTGAAAAATAATATTGACGAGAACAAGTAGAAAATATAAAAAGTGAAAAAAGAAAAATTACTTATTGCAGACGTGTTTGCCCACGCCAGTTGCCACATTAATAAGTTCTATTTCTTGCGGTCCTGAGTTCCCTTGCGCAAATAAACTCTTGCCATCTCGCGTAAACGCAAGCGGAAACACTGGCACAATTGAGCGACGAAGTTCTTTGGGCAAAGTCCAGCCGTTCGTAGCGACATAAAGACCGTTATCATTATTTGCCTGCAACGAGTACGCGACAGTTTGTCCATCTTGCGTGATCGCAACAGAGCCAACATTACGTGGGGTTGAATCGAGCGCAAAAGTCGCACCAGTTGTTAAGTCAAGTGAATAGATGTCGGTGAAGTTGCCGCGCCTGGCAAGCACTACTGCTCCTGAACCTGTTTTGTTACCGGTGCTGTTTATTGCAGCGTGATAGCTTGAGTCTGCTTGTGCGAACGGAGCGTTGACAGACCAACCGTCAAAAGTCATCACCTGATTATTTTGGTTGCCATTTACATCAACACGAACATCAAGGGATGCAGAGTCGTCCCGTTTAATGGTTGTAAAAGCTTCTTTTACAGTGCCAGTTGTCAGCGCAGGAGATAAAAGGTCCACAATTTGTTTTGAGTGAGGGTTGTAAAATCGAACCTCATTACGATTTGTTGCGGTTGCGTGACTGTCGATTTGAAACATTGTTTGGCCTCGCCCAACCAAAAAGCCGTACACGTCATTAACTGATAATCCTGCTGCTGCAAAATCTATTTCTTGGTGTGTTGCAACAGAGCCGTACAAGAACAAGTGGTATATCTTCATTTTCTGTGTTTGGAAATCCTGCTCTTGAACAATCGCCTGTGACGCATCTGCAGACATTGCAAGTATATCATACGCCACATTTGAGTTGCTATTGGGTGGGATGAAACGCGAAGTGTGACCATTCAAAAAGTTAAAAATGATATCGTTTGCAAACGTTCTGTACGTCACGATATCTCGAGCGTGCGAATCGAAAAAGCCAATCGCGTCAGGGTTGGAATTTAAGTCAATCGCTGTAGATGTAACTCCAGTCACTCGGTCAATTAACATCAACGTGTTTTTACTATTAGGCAAAGCTGTTACGACTGAAATGGAATGTTCATCGTTGCGCGCGACGTATGCGTTTCCCGCACTTAACAATTTAGTTTTCTTTGTTAAGAGGTCGAGCAAGCCTACATTGTTTTTACCAGTATTATCATACTGAACAAAAACAGCGTTCCTGCCTGCCACATCTGTAAGCCATTCTCTTTGATTGGGAGTATTTGTATCAAACTCTATTTTACCTGATGTTAGGTTTACTGTAACAATATCGCTGTTATAAGGTTGGTTGTACCCAAAATACTCCACTTTTTGGAAAATTCCTTCGTTGCCTACTATTTTAGCGAGGCTTGTGGAAGTTGGGTTCACTTGAATAGTATGGTCTTGTCCTGTTGCGGTGTTGATGGATATTAATTGGCCGTATGTAGGGACACGAATGTCTCGAACAACTGCGTAGCTTCCATCATCTGTCGCACCTATTAAGTCTGCAAATATTTGAGAAGTTGGTGTGGCTGGAGTTGCGGTTGGAGTTGGAACTGTTGGAGTTGTTGGTGAAGGAGTGTTTGTTGGGTGGGGAAGAGATACTTGAGTTGAACCTTTGCTCCCACAGCCTGGTGAAAGAACGCTTAAAAGCGCTGCCAATGTCATTGTTGCTATTTTTTTCATTTTTATTTTCCTCTGTTGGGCTTTTGCCCTTCAATGTGAGTATCATCGTCCGAAACGGTATATAGATGTTTACCGGAACAAGGTGGAACGATGTGAAACTCTGTTTTTTGGTGTGTAACTGAATGCACACTGTATGCAGTATACAATAACAGCAAACAACCCCTATTTAA
>JAGVYM010000050.1 GCA_018303245.1 Candidatus Woesearchaeota archaeon
AAAATCGATACCATATCGTTGGAGCGCAAGGTCAAGTTGGGCGAGTTCACCAATGAGATAGTTGAATCCTTTTCCTGTATTCTCCCGTCCTGCTTCAAAATCTGCAAAACCTAACCGCTCTGCAAGTTCTGCGTGGCTCACAAGTTCAAAGTCCAGCTTTTTGATCTTTCCCCATTTCTTGACTTCAGGATTCTTTGATTCATCTGCTCCACCAGGAACTGAAGGGTGCATAATGTTAGGGATTCGCATGAGCAAGTCATGGATTTTTCCCACAAGTTCCTGTTCATTTTTTTCAAGGTCAGCGACTTTTTGAGGAAGTCCTTTTGCCTCTGCTACAAGCGGAACCACATTTTTGTTGTTCTTTTTCGCAGTATTTATTTCTTGGGAGAGTATGTTGCGTCGGTGGCGTAATTGGTCTAATTGTGATTTGATTTTGCGCCAGTCTGTGTCTGCTCTGAGAAAGTCATCGACTAGTTTTACTTTGTCTGGCTTATTGCGCTTTGCGATGTTCTCTTTGACAAGCTTTGCATGTTCTAATAGATAATTTCGGTCAAGCATACTCCTTGTTGGTTGTACTTCCTTTTAAAGCTTTACGCAATCAGGGCTCTGTAGAAAGGTTGGTGCCATTTCACCATCAGGCATTTTGCCAGAATGGCGATTTATGCCTGGGGTCCTGAATGGATTTTACCTGATTTTGACATCCAATGAACACTCCCGTCGGAAAAGCTACAGGAGTTTTCTACTAAGCCGCAATCAGAACAATTCTCGCAGCCAGTCCAAGAGTGGCTTGTACCATGGCGCATTCGTGACGATGATTGAAACGTCAGAGTCGACCGTGTACATTGTTCCCTGTTCGTCGAAATGCTGGTCGGTTGCAAGTGTTCCAAGGTCGACTTGTGTTTGGTCGCGGGCGGTGACGGTGACATTGAGTGGTGTTGAAAAGCTCTTGCGCGCGACGGTAAACGTCACCTCCAGCGGAGCGTCGTAAGATATTGTTTGAGGTGCGGTAATGCTGGTGAGTTCAACATGCGGCTTATCGAGTCGTTGCAGCGTGAGTACTGCTGATTTATTTATTGTTCCTGTGCTTGCGACGATTGCAACTTCAGTGGTTCCAGGCGTTTCGGCGAGGACATCAAACGTCATGCTTATTCGCCCATTTGCGGCTAATGTGATGGGTTTGCAGGTTGTGTAACAAACGTTTAAGGTGAGTGGGGTGCTTTTGTGATTTTCAAGAGTGCAGTTGACGCTTCCGACCGCGATGGTGATTCGGTCAGATGCGAGTGCGCAGGAAAGGTCAAAGGGGTCGCTTGCGCTGGTGTTGTAGCGTGCTTGTGCCGCGTTAATTTCTGCTAAAGGAATTACTGGGTCCCATTGCCCGACGTAGAACGCGCTTTTGACAGTGTCGTTGCGAATGGTAGAAATAACCAAGGGAAGTTCGTATTGATATTGTGTGTCGAGGTTTTCCGCGACTTTGACTGTCCAAAAAAGTTTGCCGCTCGAGTGCGGGGCGAGCACAATCTGTTGGCTTTCTGAGCCTAGGACAGTCATATCTTTGACGCGTGAGAGGGTGAACTCCCACGCCGCGTAACTGTCTCCTTGGTTGTCGACCGTGAGCACGAGCCCGTTTGCGCTTCCAAAGCCGACGCGCTGACGTACGGGCTCAAGGGATAGTTGCAAGGGGAGCTCTATAAATCCTACTGCGTCCACGTGTGATGCCTGGATGGTGAGGTCGTGGACTTCGACGTTGGTGTCTCGCGCTTTCCATTCATAGACTATTGCAGGGTCTTGGGGGTCATCGCTGATTTTCAGCGGGATGTGCCCTGGGTCGACCCAGCCGAATTCTCCAAACGTCGGGTCGTAGGGCACCCATCCAACGCCGGGGAAATAGACTTCTGCCCATCCATGCGCTCCCCACCCTGCAGGGAATTGTGCGCTGTTGGTGAACGCGACTCCGGAAACGAACCGGGCGGGGATTCCAAGTGAGCGAAGCATGGCGATGAATAATCCGGTGAGCTCATCACAAACTCCTGTGCGGTTGGCAAGCACCCATGACGCGGGTTGTGAAACGTCAGCGGTAAGCGTGGTGAGATTGTATGCGACATTATTTTTGACCCAGATGCCAATCGTGCTCGCTACCGTGAAAAGGTCGTCTTTATTTTTTGCAATTAACAGGGCCTGGTTGTGGATGGCAGAATTGTCCGAATCAATATTGAGTGTAGGTTTGGTGTATTCTCTAAATTCAGCACTTTGTAAAGGAAATGGAATTTTTGCCCGGACGAGTGGGGTGTTAGGCGTGCTGGAAAGAAACGCGCGATAGCCAAATGATACGTTATTGGTTGGTTTGGTCCAGGTGTACCTGATGCGTTCAGAAGTGGCAAGGGCGTCTGGATAAATCTCAAATTGTTCTATTTTCACTGTGTCGGAGGGCCGCGGAATAAAGGTTACATCCACGGTGAGCTTTTCAACGTGAGGGAGCAAGCCAACTGGTTGGAAATCAATAGAGGAGGAAACGTCAAGTGATGTGTGCACCCGCTGCGCCGCGAACCAGTCGATGGGTTGTGCGAGTACAATTGAGGAAAGGATGAGAAAAATAAGGACTGGTTTCATACTGTTCAAAAGTATGAGAGTTATTTAAAAAGTTGTGGGTTGAATAGGTCACAACACTTTTAAAAGAGCAATGCGAAGCATGGCTATGCCCGAGTATGGAAAAGCTCAAGCAGTAAAGCCTCTTTCTCTTCAAGTTTTTGAGTGGCAAAGGACGCATGATGAAGCACTTTTTGAGAACATCTATGCTGAATCAGTGGACCGTTTCAAGTCTGCTGCTGCAAAAATGTGCGGCAACAATTCTTATTTATTTGATGAATTATGTGACCTTGCGCCCAGCCTGATAGAGAAGCTCTCAAATCAGTACACTGGAGAACGCGGGTGTGAATTCGCATCGTACCTTACAAGTGGAATGAGAAATACATTATTTGATTTACAACGTAGGCAGCGAGTGCGCTCAAAACACGTTACAAAAACTGCAAAGAACAACGCGTCTTGGTATTATGATCCACAGGAACAAATCCCTGAATATAAAGAACTGGTCTGCATAGTAGAGCGGAGCGTGGAAACATTGACTCCGCGCAACAGAAAACTGTGGGATATGTATATGAAAAATCCTGATAGCCCTGCGCCATACGCTGAGCTCGCACGGGCTCTTGGAACTACAGTGGAGTCAGTGAGGGGCAAGCTACATCGTGTCAGAGAAAAGCTCAAACAAGACCTAGAAACCTATCTTGATGCAGCGTAAGACATAAATAGCCCTGAAAATGGGTATTTCTATGGAAAAAATTCCCGTCACGATTGTCACCGGTGCGCTTGGCGCTGGGAAGACCACATTTATCAATTACGTGCTTACTGCAAACCACGGCTTGCGTATTGGAGTCATGGTGAATGAATTTGGTAAAGTGAGTATCGATAGCCAGCTCTTGGTTGCAAGTAAGGAGAAAATGGTCGAGCTTCCTAATGGTTGTATGTGTTGCATGATTAGAGGTGACATTGTAAAAGCCGCTCTTCAGCTCATCAATTCAAATAAAATCGATTATCTTATCGTGGAAACCTCTGGCCTAGCTGAGGTTCTTCCTGTGGCGTACACGTTCAATGCTCCTGAGCTTATCGAGCGAACTGAGCTTGACTCTATTTTGTGCGTAGTGGATGCGGAAAATCATGAGGAAAATAAGAAGAACATCCAAGTAACACTTGACCAATTATATAACGCTGACATCGTAATCTTGAGCAAAGCGGATTTGGTCTCAAAATCCGCAGCAGAGAAAGTCAAAACGGAGGTGAAGAATATGGTTCCTCGCGCGCTCATCCTTGAAGGGGTGAAAGGACAGGTTAATTTGAAAGCTGTGCTTGGGGTCGGCCGTTTTGAAGTAAAAAATCATCTGGAAAAGAAGTCACATCATCACAATGAGGAAATCCAGTCAGTTTCGTTCACCACAGGCCCAGTCGATTCTGATAAAGTGCAGGAATTCCTTGAAAACCTTTCTGACAGCATTTTCCGGGCAAAAGGAATTTTGTGCATCAAGGAGAGCGAAAAAGGGTTGGAAGATGAACTGCGTATCTCGTTCCAAAAAGTGGGCAAGCGTACAGAGCTTGAGTTCACCAGGGCATGGGAGCCTGGGGAGAAAAAGCAGACTGTTCTTGTGTTTATCGGTAGAAAATTAAATGAAAAAGCGCTCCAAAAAAGACTTGATGCGTCCTGTTAAGCTGCTCGTGCGAGCGTGCTGCGACTGATGGTGTCGGAAAGCCGTTGGATTTGGATAAGGCAGGTGTGAACAAAGTTGGTGTCTGGTTGTTTTTCTAGAAGCGCGTTTCTTGCCGCGCGCACATGGGTTTCTTGTTGAATGAGCATTGGCCGAAGCTCAGGTGGTGCAATGGGTATTTGCTGCATGATAAAATCTTTGACCACCTCAAGTGCTGGCGGTAAGTGTTTGAGAATGAGTTCTATATGAAGTTCAACCGCGGGGTCGCGTGCTCGTGCAAGAAGCATGGGGAGCTTGTCGCTGAGTGAAAATAAAGGTCGTAGAAATTTTTGTTTTTTGTCTTCAATTTCTTGGAAGGTAGTCATTTCAAAGAGGTTTTTAGTCCTTTCCTATCAAGTCTGCTGTGCAGGCTCCCATGATGGCGATGAGTGTGACCGTGGCGAGTTGTTTGTACGCTGTTTCAAAAGTATGAGTGAATTCAGGGCTGAAAAAGAACAAGACGAGTGCGGAAACAAGAAGTGCTACAATATACAAAACTATTAATCTTGTGGGAAGGAATGCAAGGACCCGTCTATCATTGATTTTGCGAAAACCAGTTGCGTACATGAAGATGCCACCGATGATTAGGGAAAGCGGGTAAAGAAGTGTTGCGCGGGTGACGCTGAGCCATTCCGCGACTTCTATACCGTAGAAAAAGGTGAAGTGTGCCACGACTCCAATGAACGCTCCAACGGTTCCGCGTGCAATGTCTCGTGACGTGATTGTGGTTAGTGGGTGTGGTCCAAGTTCCTTGACAACTTGTTCTTCGATCGCTTCAAGCTGCTGCAGGTGAGCGAGTTCTTTATGTTCATCTTTATCAACTTCTTTCTCCTCGCGCAGGAGTTTTTGTTGGTTGCGCAAGAGAAGTTGAAGTTTGCGGTCTACATCCTGCAAGTTCACCTTCTTTTTTGACATGACTGTTGCAGAGCATAAGGACCTTTTAAACTTTTTGGCGGCCGATGAGTGCAAAAACAAATAGCAATACAAATGCGGTGAGCGACATCACAGGAATGGAGATGTAGCCAAACGAGACAAAGTAGTTGGCAGCGCACGACACCCCCGTCGCAGCGCAAGTTTCTGCCGCGGGGACAAGTGTGAGGAACACGTGATAAATTCCAATAAGTCCTCCGATCACCGTCAAAGGAAGCGTGTAATAAAACACTGTCTTATCCTTGCGCCAGAGGGCAACTGCAAAAAGAAGCGCTTGTGGGTACAGGAAAATGCGTTGGAACCAGCAAAATATACACAGCACATAGCCTACGATTTCGGAGTAGTAGAGGCTCAAAAGAATTCCAAAAAAGGAGATAAGAAAGCTCGCCCAGAGTGCGTATCTGCGAATGAACGCAAATGTGTTATTTCTCCAAGTTTTGCGAAGCAGGCTGATAAGAAACAAGCCAACAAGAAAGTGGGCTAACAGCGTGAGCCACGAAGTAATATCCGTTATCGTGCCGACAAGGCTCATGGTAGTGGACAACTTGTTTTATTGGAGAGCTCCTGAGGCGCGATGACTCCAGTCATACGATCACCAAATGAAAACTCCCAAGTGGGATAATTTGTAATATTCGCTTGGATACAAACCTCTGTCTGCCCGCTCTGGTCAGGGAGCGAGCACTCAACGTATGGAATCATCTCTGAATAATCAAGGAGTTCTTTTTGGTGGGCACAGTGAGGACACCAGAACGCACCGTAGAATTTGACGTTTTTATCGGAAAGACATTGTGCAAATGTGTCGTATTTGGATCCGTTGCATGCCGCAAGTAAAAGCAATAACGCGCTGATGAATAGTATTGTCCATTTCATAATACACCTCGTTACTCTTACAAGTAGTGTAATGCTTCAAGTATTTAAATGTTATTTATGAAGACGCTACCGCCCGGATTTGAACCGGGATATCCTTGCGGAAACAGGATGATTGCAATAAATATAGCAATCCTGCGCAATACCAGGTTATGCGACGGTAGCATGTTTAATCGCGCAATCCTGCGCAACGTTAAAAATGCTCCTCATTTTTAACGGACAGCCAGGCCGCAGTCTAGCTGGATACCAGGTTATGCGACGGTGGCATGGAGTAAAGAAGCCCGATAGAGCTTATTTAAATGTTTCGGGTTGTAAGATTTCAGAAAAATAGGAAGGTGCACTGGACAACCCAGCACAGAGTATTTAAAATGTTTTTACTCTAATTGATAGATGAAACTTACGCCTGAACTTGTTCGTATTCACGCGCATCTTTGTAGAGACGGACTGATTTGCATCTATAAATCACGAGAGAAAGACCATCCAAACCGTGCACACATCGCATATTACAACACAAATAGAGAGCTCATAGATAGTTTTCGTAGAGATATGAACGAAGTGTTTAAAGTAAAAATGACGTACCAGCCCAAGAGCTTTCGGGTTTCTGTGCAAAGTTTGAGAATCGCTAAAGTACTGCTAAACCTGTCAGAGTACAAAACATATCTCTAGAGGGTTCCTCAATGTATTAAAGAATCCTCTCATGAATTGCGGATTGAATAGATAAAAGCATTCGCCTATGATGAAGGATACACTCCGCCAGATAGAAATGCAATACGTATAAAATGCATGAACCAGGCGGGGCTTCAAGACATCCAAATAATGTTGGCCGATCTTGAAATTCATAACTGGATCACCGGACCTAATTGTGATAAGAGTTGGTATCTCAACATTCGAAAAGAAAAAGAGTTTCTAAATTTCACAAAGAAACCTTCAAGAAAAGGATGGAATAAAAAGGAGGCCCTGGAAGGCCCCCGGGTATAGCGGGGGGTGGACGTTCAGTAGACGCACGCGTCTGACATTTGAACCACCGAGCTATGGGTTATGAGCCCATCGGGAACTCCAGACTTCCCTACCCCGCTGTAGGTTTGACGTGCTCTGTGGGGATTTATAAAGGTTTGCGTGCAGAAAAGGCAAAGATAATTATCTCGGTCGAGTCACATCAGTATGCAATTTGTGGTGCATTTGTTTAATAATGTCTTCAAACGCTTGGTGCATAACAGGAGATAAGTCCCAATCATCTGTTTTGCTTTCAAACGAGTGCATGGGATTGAAGACGCGCAAGTGTACTGAATATTTTCTGCGCGCTCCTTCCGCATTGTAAACTTTAACATGGACAACAATCTGTTCAAAAGGGGTGGACATGTGTTTGAATTTGTGCGCGTACTCTTCAGCTAGTTTGTGGACCAGTTCCTGTTCAGGGACGCGAAGGTCGCTTACACCAATGTATTGTATTGTTTCAGTGTGCTCTTTGGGTTTTGCGGATGCCATACTGTAAAAGGGGATTACCAAATATTTAAAACTTCGTAAATACAAGACTTTAAAAATCGTGCCACGTATCCATTTATAATGAAAATCTGTGGTATTGATGAAGCGGGACGGGGTTGCATT
>JAGVYM010000051.1 GCA_018303245.1 Candidatus Woesearchaeota archaeon
GTTCACATGCAGAATAAGGAAGTTGGGTTCAAAGTCTTTGCTTGCTCGGCACTCCGCCGAGCAATGACTTCCTTATTCAAGGAAGTTTTCTACAAAGCCCAAAGTTCCCAATTTGTGGTTGTGATACTTCACAAAACTCTTCAAACCAGTCTGATTTATTAGAAACAAATCGTTTTTCTTGGGCACGACCCGGACCACTTCCCCAGAATCGTCAAGGAATGAAGTATAACTTCCCGCTTCTTCTGCAACTGAAGTCACATCAAGAAGCATAATATAACTTGTTGTAGGTTTCATATTATTCCTTTTTGGGTTTAACAGAGAAAAACAAGGTTTTTCTATCAAGAAAATGCGCGGGTGTAAAACCCCTTGCTTTAGCACGCATTTTCCGGACATCGAAAATCTGCAAGACTAATAGATAATTGTGCAGATTTTTGTGTAGTCAAGAACTTAGTTCTTGACATACCAAAATTCGCCGATATGCGAGGAGAATTTTGTTATGTCATAGACAACTTTGTTGTCTCTGATACCCCGCAGCTTGCTGCGATATAGCAAACCAAAATGGAATTAGAAAATGCCTGAAAACTTGCTATCCTCACAGCAAGCTGATGGGGTATTACTCGTGTTTTCAGGCATTTTCTTTATTTGCGCACGCGAACGATGTCTCCTTTGTTTGCCCGCACCAGTTCTTGGGGTGAAATCTTGACAAGTGATTGCGCAGATCCTCCACCAGAATAAACAATCTTTTTTTCCATGACCCGCGGATCAATGAGAAACGTAGCGGAATATCCGAATGAGGGCGTGCCTCCGACTGGATACCTTGTTTTTTCAAGGATTTCAGAAGGAGTGGCAAATCTTAGAGGTGGAAAGTTCATGGCTTCACCAACTAGTTGCGAGTTGACCTTGTCCTCCCCTTTTAAGATGGCAACAATGAGTTTGCCGGTGTCAGTAATCATGCAGATGTTTTTGACAAAGTCTGTTTCCCGAGCTTTTGCTGCCGCGGCTGCTTCTTTGACTGAATGGCAGGATTGGTCAAAGTGCAGGTGCTGGCATTTGATCGCATATTTTTTCATGAGTTCGCTAAGTTTTTGCTCGTAGACTTGCATGGGATAATAAAGAGGTCACTTGCATATAATAGTAATGGCGCAGGAATGCTTTTAAACAATGGAAGTATGTTTACAGTAATGGCAGATATCACTATTTATACGCTTCCTGGTTATCCACGCTGTGTCCGTGCAAAGGAGTTGCTAAAGTCCAAAGGCGGGAAACTTGCGGGGATGTTGCGATGATGAAAACAGGGGTTCGTGTCGGCGCGATGGTTGGGGTTGTTGCAGGACTGTTAATACAGTTAAATGGTGTTGCAAGTTCGACTGGGATGGCGATGCTTGATACTCCCGTGCACGGGTTTGAGGCGTATCTTGGTTCTGCAGCATTGACGCTAGTGACCGTCATCATTGTAGGAGCAATCGGTGCAGTCATAGGAGCAGCAGTGCATATCCTGATGAACATGATTGCTGAAGTAGAATGAGAAGGCGATGTACACAATATTGTTCTAAGTATTTCAGCTTTTCGACTAAAGATAGAGGAGGGAAAATACAAACATTTATAACGGGCAAATAGGGCTAAAAACATATATTCTATGAGAGTAGAATTGGAGTAAATATGTCATTTTCCCATTTACAACTGCCCCCTCTTGTCCTGAAAGCGGTTCAGGAGCAGGGCTATTCTATGCCTACTGCAATCCAGGAGAAAGCGATTCCGTTGCTGCTTGCGGGCAAGGATGTTATTGGCCATTCTCAGACTGGTTCAGGGAAGACTGCTGCGTTCGGCTTGCCTCTGGTGAGTTTGCTTACTCGCGGTAAAGGCGTTCAAGGATTAATTCTCACCCCTACGCGTGAATTGTGCATCCAAGTTTCTGAAGCGCTTGCCGCGTTTGGCAAGCATATGGGCTTGAAGATTCTTGCAGTGTATGGTGGTGTAGGTCTTGGGGCTCAACTGAATGGTTTTAGGTTTGCAGATATTATTGTCGCTACTCCTGGTCGTTTGCTTGATTTAATCGAGCGTGGTTGTAAGTTGACCAACGTTCGGTATCTTGTTCTTGATGAAGCGGACCGTATGTTGGATATGGGCTTCATTGATGATGTTGAAAAGATTATCCGTCATACTCCAAAGCATCGCCAGACTGTGTTGTTTTCTGCGACGCTTTCTTCTAAATTGCGCGCCATTGTGCAGCGCCATATGAACAATCCAATTCCAATCCAGACAGAGACTCGCGTTGATACTAGCTTGCTTATCGAAACTGCATACATGGTTCAGCAGCCGGAGAAGTTTTCATTGCTGGTACACTTTTTGAAAGCGCATAATTCTGGCATCTCGCTTATTTTTTGTGCAACGCGCCACCAGTGTGACAAGATCGCACGGCAGTTGCGCTCGCAAAAGTTGGACGCGATTCCTATCCATGGTGGTCTTTCACAGAGCAAGCGGATGCACACTATCTCAATGCTACACAAACGCGGATTTGGAATTCTTGTGGCTACCGACGTTGCATCACGTGGGTTGCACATTGAGAACATCTCGCACGTGTACAATTACGAATTGCCGCAAGCGCCTGATGATTATGTCCACAGAATCGGTCGTACTGCGCGTGCAGGCGCAAAGGGTGATGCAATCATTTTCGTCACTCCTCAAGACCTGCGCGAGTTCAAATCAATGGCTCGTGTGCTTAACAGAGATATCAAGTCTACTCCTCTTCCGCAGTTTGAGAAAGTGATTGTTCCGACCGCACCTATGCACGAACGCACTTCTCCTGACCGAAAGTTTCAGAGGCATGGGCAGAATAGGCCGGGCGGCAGGCCTGGTGGAAAGCCATTTTGGAAGCGTGGCCGCAGATGACCATTGGCAAGAAAGACTTGGAGAAGCTTCGCAAAGGCTACCGAGAGGAATTGGAAATCCTCGAGGCAAAGTGCAAAGCGGGCAACGCGACAAAAGAAGAATACAAGCAGTTGAACAAGTTGCGCGATAAGATGAAGTGAGTTCTTAGGCCATATGGTTACTACAAAAGTTAAAGGGCACGAGTTTGAAGTGCATGTTGTAACGGATTCTTTTAGCAGGCGCGCTGTCCAGTTCAGGAATAATATAATTCATACGTTGAAGAAACTTGGACTTACCGAAGACCATATGGAAATTGAGCTTGAACCCTCTGCGTTCAAGAAAGCTCCTGCTTCTGCCCGCTGGTATTTCAACGGGCGCAATATGTATTACAGTTACGATTCCTGTGACAAGTTTGTGGATAATCTATACGTTATTTCAAAGGTTCTTGAGCGTGAAGTCAAGGCTGTTCTTGAAGAACGCAGGCCCGTCCAGGAGTTTGTGGATGCATTCTCGGAAGAAGAAGATGTTGAGGAGCAAAGAAAAGAGGCGCGTGCTGCCCTTGGCCTAGAAACTGGTGTTAAAGACTTAGGCGTAATCAACCAGAAATACAAATCGCTTGCGCGCTCGCATCACCCTGATACTCCAAACGGAAACGTTGAAAAATTTAAAGCTATTAACCATGCGCATAAGATATTGAAGAGAGAGTTGGAGTGAGTACGAAATGAATTACCCAATCGCCCCAAGGGGCGGGGTAAAGACTAAATCTGAAAGAAAAAAAGACCGTTTAACCCTTTTTGGAAAGGGGAGGGATTTATACTTTTCGTATAAGCCTTCAGAGGGATTTGAACCCCCGACCCCCTGCTTACGAAGCAGGTGCTCTGCGGCTGAGCTATGAAGGCAGTTATGCAAACAAGTGAGTCCGGAGTTCCTTTTTAAAGCTTGCGAGAATTAGAGTTTTGCAATAATCGCTTCTTTTGTGCTCAGTTGTTTCTGACATTCGCGGCAAATAGTGTGCAGTTTACCTTTCGCATCTTTCACATAGCTGCCAACGATTTTCTTCAAGAACGTCTCAGCGAGTTCTTTCTTGCAAATCGAACACTTCATAAGACAATTCTTTGAGAATCTATTTATAAATCTTATGAGAACGTATTTAAACACTGGCGCGTGAGCGAGAATTATGGATTTTTTAAATTGGTTAAAAGAACGGCTCGTTGGTCCCTCGATTGACGAATTGGTAAGACGTAACATTGTGCGCATGAGCGGTTTTGAAGAAGGTGAACTGTTCAGCGCGATGGGAAATAGGAACGATTGTGAACTGGTTGAAAGCTTGTTAATCCAGTTTTATTATACTCCGCACACGGGCGAGATTCACTATTTCTTTCCGCGACACAATCCAGTTCCTAATTCAGTAAAAGAGAAGGCAAAAGAAAAAGGCTGGCTTACCGGATCGTTCGGTCTTGAAGCTGGTAAGCAAAGCATGTTACAGATTGAAGCGTACAATTATGTTGCTCCGGAAAGTGGAGTGGGATCAAGAGTAATGAGTCAAACAATCAGGGAATATAATAGTTGGAAGCGTTACGAAACAAAAATAGAAGTAAGAGAAAAAAGAAAATTAGGCAGCTAGGTATCCGCGCATGAATCCTGCGTCACCGCTGTCAAGCTCATCGTTATCTTCAAAGTAGTCGATTGCGCCGTCATCGTAGAGGTCTGACATGTTTATCGCCTCCGTGAAATTGCAGGACGTGCTAATCGTAATGCGCTCAGTTGCGTCATCATGCGCACTTGCTCATAAAACAATTGTTGGATGTGTTGTGTTTCTGTTTTCATGGTTTCACCTCTTTTGGAGGCAAGGTTCCGCGCCCTGCGCTCTATAGAGTAACTCGTAAGTTTCATTTATATACGCCATGAGGCAATAAGTCCAGTGTCTAGTGCAAAGTAGGGAAGTACGACTAATCGTAGTCAAAAGTTACCGAAATAAAGAAAATGCCTGAAAACTCGCTATCCCCACAGCAAGCTGATGTGGTATTACGCGGCAAACAACTGTTTGCCTTGGTTCAAATCTGATTCGAACCGCGAGTTTTCTCGCTCCGCGACCAGCATTTTCTAATTCCGTTTTGGCTCGTTATATCGCAGCAAGCTGCGGGGTATTAAACCCAACATTTGAAATAAAGTATAAACACTTTTGACTCGGCAGAATTCCATCAAAAGAACGGGAAATTCTGCGCGTTAGAACTCATCCAAACTCTTATTCTTGCCAGAAAGGATAGTTGTAGTCCCGTCTTTTCCGCCAACAACTTTTTTAGCATCAATAAACCCTCCTTCAGAAAGCTCTTCAACCCTGCGCTGGAATGTTTTGTAAGTCACCACCCCACCTTGTTCTTGGTATAACCTAAACAAGTCTCCAATTTTACCGCCTTGGCTTTTAATCAGTTCAAGAATGTCTTTTGCATCTACAGAAAGTTCGCTCTCGGGCTTGATGCTAAAATCGCTCACTTTAGACAAAGCGCACTTGGCATATTCAACAGTGATTTTCTTCGCGCTCTGTTCATCTGCGGCAAGACCAGACTCGCGCAGCAGGTAAAGTCCCATCCGAATATCTCCAGTAGGAGCGACCTTGTCAACAATAAGATTAAACGCGGCGTCATCCCAAATCCCTTGAATGAATGCGTACTCCATGCGGTTTTTCAAAATCCCTGCGAGTTCTTCGCGGTTGTACTGTTTGAAATCGATGCGTTCAGGGAGTAATCGTGAGCGGATGCGCGCATCCACTTCAGTGTACCATTGTGGATAGTTGGTAATCATCAAAATAGTTTTCTTCAAGATGTCAGTGAAAATGTTGTACAAAAAATTAACATCTTCGACTTTATCCACTTCATCGAACGCGAACACTGCGGATTTTTTGTTGACGATATTTTGTACGATTTTGAATAAGTCTTCAGTGTTTTTGTTCTGGGTGAATTTGTATCCAAGCTGTTCGCACAGTTCTGCAAAAATCTTGTATGTTGAGTTATTTTGCCAGCAATTGACGTACAGGACCGCGATGTCCGGTGCGTTGACGTCCGGGTTCTCTTCTAAATCTTTCAAAACGAGTTTTACGGCGGCAGTCTTCCCTATTCCTGGCGCTCCTGAAATAATACAGTTGCGGCCATTTCTACCCTGGAGCAAAGGAGTAATGCAATTAGCGATGAACTTGTGCTGTGACTCGCGGTACGGCAGGTTCTTCGGAAGCCATTCGGGGTCCAGCGCGTCTTCGTTTTTAAACAGGTGTTCCCCTTTGTTCGTGATGTCTTTAAATCCCATCAAAAGAAAGTTTGCTGCTTTAACATTTAATAAGATTGTGGTGTTACGACCAACAAATACGCCATTTATCGTAGCCTTAGCCCACAAAGCCTGCAGAAGTAATCGCTCACCTGCGCTTGTGCCCTGCACCTCGGGCAGAATAATATGTGTTGTCGTGGTGATGTCACCGGAGTGTGCTTTGGCGTTGATTCCTCGCGCTCCTGTAAGACAAAAATGTAGACCGCTTTTGCAATCCCAATAACAATGAAAAGAAGGCCAACCCATGCAAACATTTTTAGTTTCCCACCGACTCCTGCGGAAGTGATGGCGACAAATGCTCCGACTCCAAGCCATGCCCACCACGGAATGGAAGCCATTTACGTTTTGACCCCCATTTTTTTAAACCCTGTATATTTGTGCAGGACTTTGGGAATCGTGACAGTTCCATCTTTGTTTTGAAAGTTCTCAAGTATGGCAACCATTGCGCGGGAAGTCGCAACCATGGTGTTATTCAGAATGTGGACGTGCTTCTTTCCTTCAGCTGTCTGTGTGGTGATGTTGAGTCGTCGTGCCTGATAGTCAGTACAGTTTCCTGCAGAGGTGACCTCACGATACGCATTTTGCCGTGGGAACCATGCCTCAATGTCGTATTGTTTTGCAAACTTTCCGCCCAAATCCCCGCTACATATCTCAATAACGCGATAAGGAATCACAAGGCTTTGAAAGAATTTTTCGGTGATTCCTTGGATTGTCTCAAGAAGCTTGAATGAATCTTCAGGCAGTGTATATACAACTTGTTCAACTTTGTTGAACTGGTGCATACGGAAGATTCCTTTCATGTCAACGCCGTGCCCGCCTATTTCTTTACGAAAAGAGGGAGTGACTGCACAAATCTTAAACGGCAATTTTTCCTTAGGAATAATCTTGTTTTTCATCAGGGATACAAGCGCGTGTTCTGCTGTTCCAATTAAGTACAAATCTTCTCCTTCAATTTTGTAGATAACTTCTTCAAATGCAGATAAATCTACAGCACCACTCAACGTTTCGCGGTTGAGCATGACTGGAGGAACAACAACAACAAATCCGTGTTCAAGCAGAAAATCGATACCATATCGTTGGAGCGCAAGGTCAAGTTGGGCGAGTTCACCAATGAGATAGTTGAATCCTTTTCCTGTATTCTCCCGTCCTGCTTCAAA
>JAGVYM010000042.1 GCA_018303245.1 Candidatus Woesearchaeota archaeon
GTTCACATGCAGAATAAGGAAGTTGGGTTCAAAGTCTTTGCTTGCTCGGCACTCCGCCGAGCAATGACTTCCTTATTCAAGGAAGTTTTCTACAAAGCCGTGCGTTCATAACGTTTTTATAGCCACTTTCTTCCCAGCACGCTGATGATGGCTTTTATCCGCAGACACCAGCTTGGCCTACTTTTTGCCCTCTTTATCCCCCTGGTTGCAGTATTTTATCCTCAGTATTATCTTGTCTCGGATGAGCATCATTACGCGCGCACAGCACATCTGCTTGCACAGGAACATACAACATCTATTAGCGACATCTTGCGCAGCGGGATTTTCCACCAATCCACTGACAGCAAGTACTCGTCTAAATACCCTGTCGGTTTTCCTTTGCTCATGGCGCCATTTGCTTGGCTGAGCTTCGAGCTCATCTTTCTGGTCAACATCCTACTCCACCTGCTCGCAGCATATTGTTTTTCATTGATTTTGAGCAAACGGAAAGTCCCCATTGCATACACTGCGCTATATCTCTTCTTCCCCTTTTTCGCCTACTACTCAGTTAGCCTATTCACTGATTACACTGCTGCCGCTCTGCTAATGATTCTTCTTTACTTTTTTACCACCTCTCGATTGAAATGGCGCGGCATTCTTATTGGACTTTTGCTCGGAATGCTGCTGTTCATTCGCCCGGTTGCACTACTCTTTGTCACCTTCTTTTACTTCAAGCCCGCGTGGGGTTGGATTCAAGGGATTATCCGTAAAAGGTGGGTGATGGACAGAACAACATTTTTTTCTTTGCTCGTGCTTGCGCCATTCTTCCTTGCATTTTTGTTCTTCTCAATATCTGACGTGCTCGGAGGGTACACATCCTCTGATGTGAACTCGCTTTGGGTGTTTGACAATCCTGCTCCGATGTGGAGCGTTTTTCTGAACTTCATTTACCAGGCAGAAGTATTGATGCTGATTTATCCGTTTATGTTCCTTTTACTCGCGTTTGGCATCCTTAAGCGCAAGCCCAAAAACGCGCCGCATTTGTATGGCGCCATGCTCTATGTTTTCTTCTTTTCATTTGTTGACTATACAACTAACGTCACCAAGATTGTCGGGCTAACCTCACTTGTGCGGCACACACGGTACGTGCTTCCAGTCATTGCGTTCTTGCTTCCTGACTACGCAGAACAGTTGCACAGACTCATTTCCAAGCTGCGCCGGTTTTCAAAACCTGCGCTCGGAGCCATCTTGATTTGCTTAGTTCTTTCCTCTGCACTCCTGCTCTTTCTGCACCATGGAGCGACCACGCGCAATAGAGCGCTCATGGAAGACATCTATGCAGCAACGTCGGAACATGACTTGATTGTAGGAAACACCTTGGCATACTTAATGCATGACGCGCTTGGAGAAAGATATTATTTAGGGATTGACGATTATGGAGATACTGTTGATGGAGTCTTTCAACCCTCCCTTACAGGTCACAACACCTCTGCAGAATACATCTCTTCATTTGTTGAGCAACACCCTACTTCAGTTGTCATTCTGCGTGGTAAATATATCAATAATTTTCCTGAAACAAACAAACAACTTCATGGGCTTATCTCTCGTTACGACGGTAAACTGGCACTTCAAAATGAATATTCTTGCAATTGTTTTGGACTTGGAGACACGCTGTCAGTAGAAATGTATAATTTAACCATGAATGGAAAAAAATAAAGAAAATACCTGAAAATGAGCGTAATACCCCGTCAGCTTGCTGCAGGATAGCTCATTTTCAGGTATTTTCTAATTTCAAAGTTGGATACTGCAAACCGCAGCAAGCTGCGGGGTATTAAACCCAACATTTGAAATAAAACCAAAAGGTTCAGACCATTTTTCTGACACCTAAAATTTTATTTCTTTTTAGGTTTAATGCCCTTGAACCTGCTCCGTGTGGTAGCGAGTTTTCAGGCATTTTCTTTATTCAACTTTAATTGCATCTTACACACTCTTTTTCTGAATCCTGCTTTTTCATAAACTTGAATTGTTGACAAATTTTCCACAAATACTTCAATTTCAGAAATGACGCACTTTCTATCTTTAAAAAAGTTCAACATATCTTTAATCAATTCTGTCCCAATTCCTTTTCCCCTTTGCTTTGATGTTACAATTAATTCTTGTATTTTACCCATTTTATTTTTCATAATCGTTTCCACGTAACCCCAAATGTAACCAACCACTTTTCCTTCTAATTCTGCAACAAGAACAAGATTTGTTGGACTTTTTATTGCTTTTAATTGAGAATATTTCTTTATATTCCACCATCTTTCCGAAATTGTATAAAAATCTTTATCAAATTTTTTATGATACTCTGTGGATTCTCTATCAAGTTTATGAATTGATTTCATATCCTCTTTTTTCGCTTTCCTTATTAGCACGTGTTGAATAAAACATCAATGTTATAAAAAACTATCGGCACATAAGAAGAAATAAATTGCTGAGTCAAAACTCGCGAGTATGCCAAAAGTCTATTGACCCGTAGCGAGCGCGAGCTTTTCTGCAAGTTTCACTTGTTGATTACGTCATAGGCTTTAGCCCATGGTTCTTGATGGAGGACTAAGCGTTACCAGCCTTTCTTGATTGCATCGATAACGTATGTAACGTCTTCATCACTCAATTTTGCGTGAATTGGAATGCACATCATGTCGTTGTCAATCTTATCGACGTTCGGCAAGTCCTTTCTTCGCGGTCCGAAAATAGTGTAAATATCATTTCGGTAATGCGAAACGCTCACTTCAACACCGCGCTCAAGCATCGCGCGGCAGAACTCCTCCCGGCGGTGAACGTGCATTGTGAACAACCAGTACGAACAGTCGCGGTCGTTCTTATACTCCATCATCTTGATTCCCTGAACGTCCGCAAGCTCCTCCCGGTATTCGGTAAATCAGGAAGCTGAGCAAGCCCGATCGCGGCAGCGATATCGTTCATATGATACTTGAAGCCGCGCTCCACAATATCATAATCCGCGTGGCCCAACACTGAAGGGATGCGGTGGTTTCGGTCAATCCCAAACCAACGCCTTCTAATTCCTTTCTGATAATCCTGAATGTTGTTAGTACACAAGATGCCGCCGTCACCAGTGGTAATATGCTTGATTGCCTGTAATGAAAAACAAGTGAAATCTGAAATCGTGCCCATAGGCTTTCCTTTGTAGCTTGCACCCATTGCGTGCGCCGCATCCTCAATCACGGGAAGATTATGCTTTTTCGCAATTGCGTTAATTTCATCCATGTCGCACGGATAGCCTGCCCAGTGCACTACCAAAACAGCTTTTGTCTTTGGCGTGATGCGATGCTCAATGTCCTCAGGATCAATGTTTCCAGTGTCATATTGAACGTCTGCAAAAACAGGCTTGGCATACTGCATCAGGATTGCGTGATTGGTCGCCGCGCAGGTAAGCGAAGTGGTGATAACTTCATCACCAGGACCAACACCCGCAATGTCAAGGGCAAGATGCACAGCAGCAGTTCCAGAGTTCACAGTAACTGGAAAAGGAATTTTTAACTGTTGTTTAATCATAACGTTTTGGATAGATTGTTCGTTCATATACGGATATTGAATCGGAATAGTTTTTCGTACTGGCGCTTCAACTTGCTTTGTTTCTTTTTCCATAACAGCCTCGCTTTCTTTTTTCATGGTATCACTCCTTCATCGTGTGTTCTTTTGGTAAATTAGCCAATGATTCCTTGATTGCCTGTTCAACAGTCCCTGTCGGCTTGAAACCCAGGGAATTGAAACGGTCACCGCACACAGTGTATACTTGCTGACTGACTCCTGAAGTCTTCACAATCTCAAAAGGCGGATCTTTTTTGAGCTCTTGCTTTATGATTGATAATACTGTTTTGAGTTGCGTGGAACGAGACAACATTAAGCGCTTGTCCTGATATTTTATCAATATTATCTAACGCGAATTGCATCGCCTTGCAATGGTCGCCCAGGTAGAGGTATGATTTGTTGCCCTCTAATGCGGTGTCAAACACCTGAAGTGGGATATCATATGCCGCTCTTGCGCAAGCAAGATTGATGATTGTCTGCGTGGCAAAACCAGGAGACCAACCTACAAATGTTGCTGGACGCAACGCTACAATTTTAAAATTGTCGTCTGCCAATCCAAGCACTTTTTCAGACTCGTGCTTTGCCTTGCCGTACGTGCTTAGCGGCTTTTTGTCAGCATCTTCAGTAAGGTTTTCTCCCTGGCTGTATAACGAGACTGTGGAAGTATGAACATATTTCTTAACTCTATACTTTTTGGCGAGCTCCGCCAGCTTTATGGCCGCGTCGCGATTAACCGCCATGCACTCAACATCTTTTCCTTCACGGTTGGTGCTGAACGCATCAACAATAGCCGCCAAATGAACAACCTCATCAATCTGGCCCTGGTTCTTTTTCAAAAGCTCTTCAACGTGATTCGAGTCGCGAATGTCAATCGGAGCGATTTCTATTCTTCCAGGATATTTTCTTTTAAGCGGCCCAATGAAATTATACCTTCCGCGCGAAAAATTATCAAGAACAATAATTGACCTATCTGTGTCTTTCAACAAGTGCTCAACAAAACGGGTGCCCAAATAGCCAGCCCCTCCCGTCACAAGTATTTTTTTTGCCATTTTACATATATCCAAAACCAATTTTTAGCTTTATTAAGTTAATGGACGTGAAGTTCAGACTATTTACTGCTTGTTGCTAGAAGTGGTCGGTGGGCCAAACTAGTGGTAAAACGTTCTTTCGAGCGGTGCTTCTTCCTTAATCAGTTCTGCTTCGACTTGTTTGTAATACGCATCAAGCTTGTGAGAAACAACATTCTTTGCCTTGCGCAAGTCCTCAATCTCGCGGTCGCCGACAATGCGCGTCGATTGAACGTCTTTGCGCTTGCTCAAAATTTTCTTACGGTTCTGGAAAATATATTTCCACGAATCCCACATTGCCTTGACTTTTGCAGGGTGGAACTTAAGCGTGCTGTGGTAACCGGTGCGCAAAAACAACAAGCCTAACCCCTTAAGCAATCTCCAATTGCCATAAATAATCAAGTTGAACATCAGCTCATTGCGATAATAATAATAGAACCCTCGCGGCTTCAATTTCCCGGCATCATCCTGCCAAACAACCTTGTTCTTCTTGAACAGCGTTGTCTTGCTCTGCTCGCGCAAATTCGTTGAGCTACCGCTGAAATGCCAATACGGCGCGTTAACATACCAAACGTGATACCCTTTCATCAAGGCACGATATTGGAAATCGGTCTCTTCCCAATAAATAAAATAGTCCTCATCCATCAATCCAATATCTTCAATGACTTTTTGCTTCACAACCATCAATGAACCACTGATCATGTGCGCCTTCATTGGGCTGGGAAGAATCTCGTGCACTTTCGCGATGTCAAGTTTGGGCTTCAAATGCATCGGAACAATAACCCCGCCCGCAATGCCGTTTTTAGGATTCTCTTCTAACTTGTCAATCATTTTCTTAAGCCAAAGCGCATCCATATGGTCGATATCCATATCGTGCACGACGTAATAGTCTGCTTTGCGGTTCTTTATGCAAATGTTATTTCCACCTGCAAAACCAGAATTTGAAGGGCAATCAATCGCAGTTACATCAGGATGGTTTTCTTTTACCCAGGCTACGCTTCCATCGCTCGAGTTATCAAGAAACGTAATCGTGTAGCTGCCATACTCTGTTTTCTTGATTGTTGCAAATACAGACTCAAGCCAACGCTTTTGATTGTAATTTACTAAACAGATAGAAACATCAGGCTCTTTTTGTACATCCATGCCGACTTAGCCAAAATACAGGTTTATTAATTTAATGCATCATGGCTTGTTTCACCAATCTTCAAAAACAGACTTCATTTGGAACATACGTAGGCAAACAAGATTCATTTTGACTGCTTTAACTCTTTATAGCACAACAAGTGAAACGCGGTTGACGGAAAAAATCGCGCGAACAATTGTGAAGCGTCAGAAATAATAACGCCGAGGAATGTTGGTTTTATTCTAGGCTTTGCATTGCTTTCCCGCAGCCACTTTAGTCCGTTGATTCCGATAACAGTATACCCTTTCCCACGCATCCCTTTTGCAGTCCAACTTGAGCGATATTTCAAGTATTTGTATTCGGATTTATACTTTGAATGCGATTGCCCTTTCATCTCTTTTGGCTCCTCGATGCTGCCATTTGGACACAAAATGATGACGCGCTTCTTCGCGATACGCTCCATCTCTTTGATAAGCGCAAGCCCGTCTTTTTTCTCCATCAGATTCACCACATCAAGAGACATCGTCACATCGTATGATTTTTTCCTCAAACCGGTATGAAGAACGTCCGCAACAAGATACTCAGTGAATATGTTCCTCTTTCTGCTTTCATCGATTGCTGCGTTTGCAGCATCAATTCCCAGTTTTTTTTTTATGTGAAGATACATCGCTGGAGAAGCAGGGCCGCAGCCGAAATCCGCCAGTGAATCGAACGGATTGGTCCACTTATTAAGGTAAAATTCCAGGCCGGGAAATGCTTTTCGTTTGGCGAACTCGTACAACCTTTTCACGGAACACTTTTTGCAGTTGTTTCTATATTAATATAGCGTACGTCCTCCATTGCCAGCACTAGATTAATATATAGCGCTTCCTCGTCATTCTCCTATGGACGACGAAACAAATACTCGCATCCACGAACTCGCCAGGTCACTTAAATCCCTGCACTTGGCAGCCACGATGGAAGAAGCGCTAGCCCGTGCGAAGGAAATAATGTTGAGCAGCCGGGAAGGCCAGAAGCCCCTTGCGGCTATGATGAACGTTCTTAACCAGGAACCAAAGGAGGATACCATGAAACCCACTCTTTCCCAAGCAAAGAAAATTGGACAAGAGGTTCGAAAGGATAAACAGGAGCACGCAGCTGAAAAAGAACTGATTCATGAAGCCACAACAGAGCTCGATGAGTTGGACTGCGCCGTCGAAGATGCTGAGGAGCTGGTGAAGCAGGCGAAACGAGTTCAGAAGAAAAAATAGATGTTTTTGTTACGAAGAAAAGCCAGAAAGCCACATCTTTTGAGATGCTGATGAATGGCCAGTTTCTAGCTTTTCTGCGTCCTAAAAATCCGTCTATGAGAGAAAGCGTCCGATCAAGCCACGGCTTTTAGGACGTGGTAGGACGCTTTCGACGGATTTTTATGACTCAAAAGAGTTGCTACACTATTATTCTCTTTTGAGTTAAAAAATGTCCACTGCTTGTTTATGGCAGAGTTTTGGGCGTTTTCGTTACTCCGCAATGCTAACAAGGCGAAACATTTAAATAGTGCCCCTTCTCCAAAGTAACAAAACATGTCAACGCCATGTTTTTAACTCAAAAACTCAAAAGAGTTTTCGAGCAACAAAATCAATCATGGGGGAAAATCTAATGAACAAATCAATACTGTTCCTAATTATGGTTGGCATGCTCGCAATTGCGGCAAGCGCAATCCAAGTTTCCTCGCCAACTTTTGGCGGAGAAAACCAAGAACGAAACGCAATCGCAAGTGCAACGTTTACCGTAACAAATACTAACACCACAAACGCGTTAACTAATGTAGCAGTTTCTTTGGGAGCAGGAGCAAACGATGCAAGATATCGCATTAACTTCTCCACCATCCCAACGACCATTGCGCCAGGAGCAACCGTGACCCTCACCGCAAGCGCATTCATCCCATTGGACCAGCCTGGAATCGATTCAAACTTCAAAGAAAATCCAGTTAAGATTGGAACTATCACGGTAACAGGAACAACCACTGTTGTTGAAACTTCAACCTCTGATGTACTCATGCAAGCAATCAACCAACTTAAAATCAAGAAAGTTCGCATCGAATGCGATACCAAGTCGCAAAGCCTTGATGACGGTGACAAAGTAAAGAATCTCAAACCAGGAGATGACTGTACGCTAGAAGTCGAAGTCGAAAACAACTTCAACGATAACGACCGCGACAACCGCCACATCGGCGACGTCGAATTCCAGACTGTTGATGTCAACCTTGACTCAAGCAACAGCGACATCGACTTTGACGATGACAACGACAACCTCGACAACCTCGCAGCAGGCGATGATGACGCACTTAGCTTTTCTCTTCAAATCGATGATGAAGCAGAAGACCGCACTTCAAGCTTAGATATCACTGTAACTGGCCGCGATGACAACGGCGCAATCCACGGCGAAAAGCGCAGCTCGCGCCTTGAAGTCGTCCGTCTCACGCACGACGTCCAGATCCGGCGCATTGAACTCGCACCCTCCCGTGTTTCCGCATGCGAAGCGACAAGCGTCAAAGCGACCGTGAACTTCTTGAACCAAGGAAAGCGCGATGAAGACAAAGTAGCAGTCGAAGTAGCAGTCCCTGACTTGAAGTTCTCAAAGAAGATTACTGATATTAGCCTTGATCGAGACGATAGCACCTCAGTCAACTTGGACATCCCTGTCCCTAAGAACACCAAGACAGGAGTCATGCGAGTTGATGTGCGTTCATTCTTTGACACTATCGCACAAAGCAACAGTGGTTCAGTTGACCTCACTGTTGAAGCATGCAGCGTTGAAGGAGCAAACACTAGCACAGGAACCAGCACAACTGGCACTTCAAGCGGCACTGTGACAACCACAACCCCTTCGACTACAACTACGGTGACAAACCCGATTGTTTCAACCACAACCGGTGTAGCAGCAACACGAAAGAGCGCCAGTGTCACCGACAGCCCAGTCTACATTGCGATTCTTGCAGTAGGAATCGTGATTGCGGTTGTCGTGCTAATTGTCTTGCTCGTAGCACTCTTGCGCCGACGCAAAGAATAATTCTTTATTCTTCTTTTTTTTCAGCTTTTGTTGAACTTCTTTCAACTTTTTCTCCGCAACGCACTTTAAGGCAGATTTCCCGATTCTATGTGAGGTGAATATCATGAAATATGTTATTTTAGCAATGTTGCTGTACGTGACACTCGCGCACGCAGAAGTAGAAGTATACCAAGTGCTCTACGACCCGGTAGGAAGCGAAAGTGGCGGAGAAGCGGTCGAGCTCAAAAATACGGGAGACGAGTCCGTCGACCTTTCAGGATGGATACTTGCAACTGACTCGTCCAACCATGACGCGACGCTGCCGCAGAATACGATACTGTTGCCCGGGAGGACGTTCCTTATCGCAGATGAGCGCTGGGATGAAAACAAAGATAACGCATCCTGGCGTAAAGCAGATTATCTTGAAATCATAACGCTTGGAAACACGAATGGGTTTGTTGCGCTGCTTAATGGCAACCAGACAATAGATGCAGTCTCTTGGGGAGGAGACAGCAGCGTTGGCATTTCTGGTCCTTCTGTAAGTCCAGGAATGGCGTTACGGCGCAATGGCGAAGCCTTTGAAGAGGCACCAGCGGACTTCTTTGAAGGAATCCCGGTCGTTCTCACTGCAGAAGTAACGTTGCGCATCCCAATGCTTGAAATTACTCCTTTTGTGAACCTTGCCCCTGAAGGAACGCTCTCGCTTCGGAATTCAGGACCGAACGCGGTCACGGTCAGCTTGCGCATAAGTGGACTTGCCTACAAGAACTATACGTTACCTTCTGACACTGTAGAGATAGAAGGACCGTTGACGTTCACAATCGCACCAAAAGGAGAATATCGAGCGAACATGAAACTTCATGTGCCGCCAAAGACTGTTCCAGGGAAATATCGGTCGACGCTGCGTGTAACTATTTTCGATTCCTGAACGCGACAAGACAAGAATTTTTTACCCAGCAGTTCGGACACTGCTGGATTTTTTCATAACTTTTTCCAAAACAAGGGTCCTGAACCAGTTTGAGCATTTTGGTTTCCATGTGTTTTTCAGAAAGCAGCACAGCTATTTAAACTTTATACTTTTTATAGCTTATATATTTCCCGGATTTTCATAATACTGGGAAGAAATATAAGGTTTCTACAGTAATACTTCGCGAAATCTTTATAAAGAGGTACGCAGGGGACATCTTATTCAAGAGACAGATCGGTAAAGAAAATCGCGATTAACGATTTTTTAACTCATAATTGTTCAACAATGGTGAGTGCAAGCTTCTCTGTGCTGGAGAATGAGCAATTGCTCTTTTCTTATCGCTTGAATGGAGACAAGACATATGGCAAAGATGCATTCGCGAGGACGTGGAAATTCGCACAGCAATAAACCATTGACGACAAACCCTCCCACTTGGATCCGTCATAAGCCCAAAGAAATAGAACTCTTGGTTGGAAAGCTTTCCAAAGAAGGAAAGACCTCAAGTGAGGTTGGAATCATCCTACGAGATAGTTATGGCGTTCCGAGCGTCAAGTTATTGACGGGAAAACGTATCCAGCAACTTTTGGCCGAGAAGAAAATGCTCGGAGAACTTCCTGAAGACCTTGTTTCGCTCATGAAGCGTTCGATTTACATTCGCAAACACCTTGAAGTGAACAAGCACGACATGGCCTGTCTTCGTGGCCTGCAGCTTACCGAGAGCAAAATCAAGCGCCTTGCAAAATATTACAAAGGAACAGGACGCATCGTGGCTACCTGGAAATACGATCCGAGCTCGGTAAAGATATACACGTGATTACAACGT
>JAGVYM010000031.1 GCA_018303245.1 Candidatus Woesearchaeota archaeon
AAGCCTCCGGAGGGAGTTGCACCCTCGACCTGCGGTTCTTTTGACGTATTTTACAAAACCGCCGCTATGGCTACTAAGCTACAGAGGCAATAAACAAAAACGGTCTTGGCGAGTTTAAAAAGCTTCCTTTTGCAAACACCCTCTTCACTTGCACAATTTTTATATAGAGTTCTCACGCATAAAAACACATGATTCAAGAAACCTACGAACATTTGCGAAAAGAACATCCCGTACTGCCTGAATTCGACAAAATCAACAAAGAATTTGAACTCTTGCTGATTGAAAATGAAGCATTTCTCTTGCGCGCGACCAAACGTAAAATCGCGGAAAAGCTCGAAACCTGCCTGCACGTAATGGAACACGCATTTTCGCCCGACCCGGGAAGTTTCACCGACATGTACGAATGCCGCTCAATCACCCATGGCGAGAAAAAACAACTCCTTGAAATCCTCAAACAATTCATGGAACACTACCGATTACTGCTTGAAACAGACATTTTGGTGGAGGATAAGACTGACGCGGAAACCATCCGCAAAGTATACGACATGTGGATGACACAAAAGAAACAACTGCTTCCCTTTGTCAAGAAAATACGGGAATCATGGACCAAAAACATCCCTCCTGATGAAATCCAGGGGTACCTGGGATAATATGAACCTCGTCTTTCTTGGAATGCCTGGATCGGGAAAAGGAACACAAGCACAACGCTACGCGCGCGAACATGGAATGCACCACTACTCTAGCGGAGACGCGTACCGCGACCTTTTGCGCGATGCCGACCCTGTTGCGACAGAAATGCAAAACGTGATTGCAGTTGGAGGTTTTTTACCTGACCACCTTCCGATTCGTCTGCTTGAGAAAAGCCTTTCGCAAAATGGGAATGTCATTGATGGAACACCACGCACAATTGCCCAAGCGCGGATGATGGAGAGACGAGGAATACTCGTTGACAAGGCAATCCATTTCTCTCTGCCTGCTGAAATCAATATTGAACGTATGCGTGCACGCAGAACCTGTCTTTCCTGCCACTCAATCTACGGCCACAATAACCCTGCACCCTCTCTTTGCTGTGGAAAAGAACCTGAGCGACGCAACGATGACCGGCAAGAATCAATTCCTACAAAGCTGCACCTTTACCGCAAGGAAACATTTCCGCTTATTGGATTTTATGCTGCGAAAGGAGTGCTGCACGTTCTTGACGCAAGCAACCCTCCCCAAAAGGTTTATGAAGACCTGTGCAGAATCATAGGCTTATGAATATTATTTTACTTGGACCACCTGGAAGCGGAAAAGGAACACAAGCTGAACTCCTGTACCAAAAATACGGCTTGACACACATTTCACCTGGCGAACTTGGACGGCGAGGGGGAGATGAACTCGCAAAAAAGATGCTCACTTATATGCGAAAAGGAGAACTCGCACCTTCCATGCTTGTCATGAAACTTGTTCAAAAAAACCTTGGAGAACACAATCTGTTTGACGGCTTCCCCCGCTCGCTCGACCAAGCAGAAGAACTCGACCAGAACGTTGTTATCGACCTTGTCCTTGAGCTTGGACTTTCAGACCCAGAAGTTATCAAACGATTATCCTCTCGGCTTGAATGCATGAAGTGCAAAGCAAGCTATGGACCCGCACACAAACCTAAAAAAGCAGGCGTTTGCGACTTATGTGGCGGAGAACTTGTCAAACGCAAAGATGACACGCCTGAACTTATCAGAAAAAGACTTGAAACATATCATGACGAAACTGAGCCTTTGCTTGAATATTACCGACCGCGGAATCTTGTTTACACTGTCAACGGAAACAACACTGTTAAAGAAGTTTTCAAAGAGATTGTAAGAGCTGTTGAGGCACGTTCATAGCTTGTTTGATAAACTCAGTAGCGTAACAACCTCTCGGCAGGAAGAATTCAATCTTCACTTTCTTCTTTCCTTCAAAACACTCGTCGGGTTCAAACTTGCCTACGCTGAGGTTGCTTGCTTGTGCCCACACATTCCGTATCCCGCCTTCTGCACTAATCTCGGGAAGCTCCTTGATGATAAAATCCCTGGGCTTAATGTTTTCCTGCGCAAGCGCTTGCTTCGTTGATTTATCTTCAACAACTGTGCCAAAACCGACAAGCGGAAGCTCACCTTCTTTCGTCTTCATCGCAGCATTGTTCCACAGATGGCTTTGGAACGCATGGATGAAAAATAAGAGCTGTTTTCTTGGGATGCGGCGAAGGGAACCCACAAAATCTTTTGTCGACGCATCAACGTGCATAATCTTGCTTAAGTGCACATCTTTGACAGCAATTAATTCTGCGGCTTCTTTGAATTTTCGTTGTAGAAGAAAACGACCGATTCCAACATTCTGCGTACTGAAACGCTGCTCACCGAACAAGTTGCGAAATTTCGCATTGATTATTGGGAGCTTTTCTATTTTTCTGATGATGATCTTGAACTGATTCCCTTCTAAATCGCCAACGTGGACTGGGTCGCTTCCGTAACCGAGAAACTCAATTTGAATGTCTTTGATATTTACGCGCGACAACTGTTCTTTGGTAACGCCCGAAACGCCACAGACTTGCTCAGTAATTGCGCGACGGTCCTTGATACCTGCGTACGAGAAATTCTTGAGCGGAAGGTTCAGCTCTTTCGCAAGCCTGCGCAGCGCTTCGTGGATGGTAAAATCGGTCTTTTTGAGGGTGAAGTAGATGAATTTTCCTTCTAATTTAGGTATGATGGTACTGACTTCAGTTACGATGAAGTCGTCTGGGATGTGTTTGAGGATATACATTTAAACGCTCCTGGAGGGATTCGAACCCTCAGCCTTCAGCTTAGGATGCTGTTGCGCTATCCAAGTTGCGCCACAGGAGCTTTTCCATAATTCATACTTTTTCTTATGTTTAGGGTTATTTGAACCAATCTCAACCATCCATTTATTAATCTGTATGCTTCCTTTCAACAACAGTTTTATTCCTGTTATGCAACATTTGAAGCCGTGATTTACCAACTGTTCCTTTATCTGGCCCAATAAAACAGGCGCTTTCATCGTAATTGAAAGACAAGGATACGGCCTTCCCACAGGAGTTTTGTCCAGATAAAAGCAACCGTCGGTATCAAAGATGCCCCGTATCACTGGCTTTAGTTTCTCCCAGTCCGCCGCTATGCCATCTGCAATTTTTAGATCGCTCTTCAGTCCAATCGGAAAACCTAACTCTCTATTAAGAAAAAGTAGCAAAGCTTTGTGACAAAGAATAAACTCCAACCCGTTCGTGCCTTTCTTGAACTTAAAGTAAACCTCTTTTTTGAAAAGCGCTTTTATATTTTTTGCAAGATATTCTAGGTACGATTTATCCAACTTAGCATGACCGCTCACCCCTACCCACCACAATTTTTTCTTTTCATTGGAAAGAGCGCTCAACCAACCATCACCAAGCAAGGCACCATAAAACTCAAGAAATAATGGATCACACGTCAACAGAAAAAGCTCCTGTTCTTTGCTCTCGCAACTCCTGACTTTTTCTTGCTCCGTTTAACTGACGTTGACGTAAAACAGTTTTACCGTACTTTTGCAGGAGAATGGAAATTGTTTTCTTTCCCCCTTTTACCCGTCCCCAATTATCTTCTTGCCGATCAATAATAATTAAACTTGAATGAAGTTCTTTTGGAATCCTTTCAAATGGTACATACCTTCGTTTGTTGTAAAACCACTGTTCAATATTACCATATGGAATCCCTAACTTTACCGAAAGTTCTTGAAGCGTTTTTACCCCGTAGAACTCTTGAAGGTCCTTGCGCAATTGCATTTTGGACTGAGGACTTAACAGCACTCGCATCACCCAATAAATAAAAACATCCGTTATAAATCTTTCCCCATCCAAACTGAGCTACGACGGCATGAGAAGAAAAACAACGAAGGCGATTTAAAAGCGTTGTGCTACCACTTGCGCTTTGTCCTAACTACCTCATGCACAATTGAGGAAATCCAATTTACTGTTGAAAAATAGGGCATGACCAAGATGTATGCAAGCGCGGGAGCAAGATGACTTCGAATACGCTCGTTAAAGACCCGATGAGCCACAAAAATCAAGTAGATTCCAAGAACAAGGCTCAGCAACACAGGCAATCCAATTTGCACATTGCGGGCAAGGACAAGTTCCTTGATTGAAGGAAAGTCAAACACTGTATTCCAAAAGTAACCTGACAGCGTGAAACTTCTTCGCAGAAAACTTGAGCCACGGTCTAGAAAATCATACGAAATAATGCCGACGTTCAAGATAAGCAGCAAGACCGCCAAAAAGTTCATCGGAAGCTGGAACGTCCCAAACACGCCTTGGCCTTTTGAGAAGAACAAATCCTTGTAGTTCACCATGTTGTACAAATAACCACGGGACCAGCGCAAACGCTGACGCCAGATGCCTTTCATCGTCTTTGGAACACATGTGTAACCTATTGCCTGAGTCGCCATTTCAACCACAAAACCAGCCCTGCGCAAGCGTAAAGCGATCTCAAAATCTTCAGTGAGATTATTACGGTCCTGCACAAAACCACCAATCTTGTGAAGAACGTTCGTGCGGAACATGCTCAAAACACCATGCGTGATGGCCAACGTTCCGAAGTTGCGCATCATAAACCTCGTCAAACTCGACATGATATACTCAAAACGCTGCATGCGTTCAAGAAAATTTGTTGGCTGGTCAACACGGATTCGCGTAATAACTGCACCAGTCTTTGGATTCGTAAAGTGTAGAAGCAAAGCCTTGATCGCGTTCTTATCGATACGACTATCCGCATCAATCACTGCAAAGAATTCGCCCTTCGCTATTTTGAGCGCAGCATTCACCGCAGACGCTTTCCCACCTTTTTGTTTACTGATAAACTTGACCTGAGGATGAATCTTGACAAACTCGCGCATGATCTTGGCAGTATTGTCTGTGGAACCGTCATTGACTACAACAATCTCCTTTTTGTTCATCGGATAGTCCGCGGCAAGCAAGGACTTCACTGTCTTGATGACCCCTTCCTCTTCATTAAACGCGGGAATTCCGATTGTTATAAGCGGATACCGCAACAAACGCCTCTTCTTTGGAGCGTCCGCTACATAATTCAACAACACAATCGTAACCCAAAGGGACACGAAGGTAACCGCCCATACAACATACTGTAACATAGAAATATGGTCTTTTTTAGCATTTATAAAGGTTTGGCATAATAATATGAACCTTTTCCACATAGGAAACGCATGAAAACCTACGACCGATTGACTGAAGAATTGCGAAGAACTTATGGAGATAGAAAAATACCTGGAAGACTAAGTATTCTTGTGGATTTATGCGCACAGCCCCTCATTTATGCAGTCCCCCGAGAAATTGAACATATTAATTTTGTAAAAGAACTTCTTGGAACAGATGAGACACAAGAGGTGCGCGAACGTGGAACTCTTCTTGTCCCTAGCCATATTGACATCCAACCAAACGGCCAAAATTTCCACTACCTGGTATGTGGATTTCTTACCGGCGTGAGTGGCCTTGAGATTGCGTTTGGTGTGAGACACCCACGAGAAGCGCTCAAACGAGCACATGAGCAAACAAAGACGTTCACTCGCATTGGAGAACTCTCTGTCACCACCACGTTTAGCGAAGACAAAATTAATTATAAGTATGCACTGGATTAGCGCTCACTGTTCCCCAAGCGGCAATACATCAGAATGTTTAAGAAGTGATTTTAGTTTTACAGGTAGTTGCATCATTTTTCCATCAGCACGCATCAGTGGCTTAATTCTTTTCCACACTGCACCACAGAGATTACACTCAAATGTGTTCAAATCTGCAGTGATTTCAAGCTCTTCGTTCTCACATTCAGGGCAGATTCGCATAGGTCCAATAACAACTTCAAAAAATTCTTTCGTGCTTGCTCTTTTTGAAGAATTTTTCATGGTTTCCCTGTGCTGAGTTTTTGATTCACTATTTTCTTGAGTTTTTGAATGATTGAAAGAAGAGTCATCTGGTTGCGATCCAAATATTCTGGGCTTATCATAGCTCCCCTGTACGCGATGTCGTTGCGAATTATTCTGAGTTGATCAATGGTCATTACCTCTGAAGTATTGAATTCCTGATAAAATCTTGCCAGGTATCCAATGAGAAATTCGTGGCTAACGGTTTTCCATCCGTCAATGCTCATTATCCCAGTAATAAGTTCTTTTATAATCTCATAATATTCCTCTGTCAGAAGCGTCGTAAACTCGGGCAATGGAGTTAGTTGCGATCGTTTCTCCCGCACTTCGGTCATTTTGAGAAGTGCGCGCGCCTTCTCAAGATCAGGTCTTAGTTTGCTCACCTTGTCAGATTTTTCATCCCATTGTTCCATTCAAATCACCTTGAAATATCCATATAAGACAACTCCATTTGCAAGATTATTTATTAATTCAGGACTTACTGTTTTGAAATCGGACTCAAAAAGAAGATTAATTTTTCGGTTGAGTGTTTTTCCAAATTTGCTCAAATCGATTTTTGACTGTTTTGCCTGAATAAAAAGGTCTATATCACTTTCTTCCGTATCTTCTCCCCTTGAAGCACTTCCAAATAACACGACACAAGTAGGATATAGTGTTTTTTCCAATATTGATAAAATACCGCTTTGGTTCAACCTAAGCACGAGATTTTGCGATTTTAGTAGCTTGTATAACGCATTATTTGTTTCAGCCTTAAATGTAGGGTACAACCCTTGAGATTCTCTTAGAATCAAAAATGCTTTTCTAGGAAAATTAAAGAACTGCTGCAATACGCAATATCTGCTCCAATTTTGTATCATGCAGGATATAAATGTCACAAGTGGTATATAAATGTATCGATGGCGGTCCTTTCGTTTTTGACTTTAGTTCCAACTGTAGCTGAACAAGGCGCAATCTCAAATGTGTATCAAACTTCTGAATAGCAGCATTAGTGGATTTTCCCTTTCTCGCGTTTTTATAAGCTGTTTCCAAGTTGCCCATTGAAATAAGCGCTTCGAATAAACGTGAATACGTCTTCATTACGTGCCATAGCTTAAGCAAATCTTTTAAATAGCTCTCTTTCTCTTTGTTCTATGAAGCCAGGAGACAGAGTCAAGTTGACAACCAGCGAAGGGACCTTTGAAGGAACATTGCTCCCCCGCCCTGCGCTTCTTTCTTCTGACATCACCGTCCTCAAGCTTAAAACCGGGTACAACATTGGAATTGAAAGCAAAAAAATCGAGAAACGCACTGTTTTGCAAGAATACCAAACACCAGTCCCTGTCCGTGCCAAGATAGTGCATGACCCTGCGCTCCCAACTGTCGCAATCCTTTCCACAGGAGGAACCATCGCATCACGCGTCGATTACCGCACCGGTGGAGTATATGCAGATTACTCTGCAGAAGACTTTGTCATGATGTGCCCTGAACTTTCCAAGATTGCAAACATCAAAGCGGTCAAAGTAATGAGCATGATGAGCGAAGACGCCGTCGCTGCAGACTGGCAGAAAATGGCAGAAGCCATCCTAGAATCGCTTAAGACTGCAGATGGAGTCGTCATCACACATGGAACAGACACGATGCACTTCACTTCTTCTGTGCTCTCGTTCTTACTTGAAAACCTAACCAAACCTGTTATTATTACTGGAGCACAGAGGTCCATTGACCGAGGCTCAAGCGACGCATTCATGAACTTGATGTGCTCAATAAAAGCAGCTGCCTCCTGGGATGGAGCGTGCGTCACCATCTGCATGCATGGCACAATATCAGATGATTACTGCACACTCTTGCGCGGCACAAAAGTACGCAAGATGCACACCTCGCGCCGCGACGCATTCCGGGCGATCAACGACGAGCCGCTGGCACGTGTTTACGCGAACGGACGAATTGAAATCACCAACCAAGAATATCCAAAACGGCATGAAGGAAAAACTTCCTTGCGCGAACTAGACAACCGCGTTGGCATCATCACCACCTACCCGGATATTGAGCCGGCAATTTTTGAAGAACACGCAAAACGCGCAAAAGGACTCATCATTGTCGCAACAGGCCTGGGCAACCTTCCCCTGCACAATAAAAAAACAGTCAAACAAGCCCTCCAAAAAATATCCAAAAAAATCCCTTTGTTCATCTGCTCCCAAACACTCTACGGACGCGTCAACCCTTCTGTGTACGCAAACTTACGAGAGCTCAGCATTGAAATTGGAGCAACCTACCTTTCAGACATGCTTCCTGAGACAGCATACGCAAAACTCATGGTTGCACTCACTTGCAAAAATACCAAAGAGTTCATGAAAACAAACATTGCTGGAGAATTCACCACGCGCGAGCTTGACGACGCGTTCTTACGATAATGGCAACATCAAAAATAACGTGCGGACTTGAAATCCACCAACAAGTGGACACGAAAAAACTATTCTGTTCGCAATTTACGGGCAGTAGTGGGAGAGACTGGCGAGATTGACATCGCCGCCGCACAACAAGCAATGAAAGGAAAACACTACCTCTATGAATGTAACGATGAAAATGCCTGTTTAATCGACCTTGACGAAGAACCACCGCGCAATATGCGCGAAGAAGCGCTCACTGTTGCAATCCAAGTAGGCAAACTCTTCAACGCGCAGTTTGTCGATGAAGTCCAAGTCATGCGAAAAACAGTCGTGGATGGAAGCAACACCACAGGATTCCAACGAACATCACTTGTCGCCATGAACGGCACGATTGAAAGCAAACACGGACCTATTACTATCCCGACCGTCATCCTTGAAGAAGACAGCGGACGGATTATTAAGGACGAAAATGAGCGCACTATGTTCAGACTGGATAGACTTGGAATTCCCCTTCTTGAAATATCAACCGGCCCTGATATTCATTCACCTGACGAGTGCGCAGAAGTCGCAGAAAAAATAGGACGAATCCTGCGCAGCTGCAATGTCAAACGCGGGCTTGGAACCATCAGACAAGACGTCAACGTCTCTATTGAAGGCGGAACGCGCGTAGAGATTAAAGGAGCGCAGGACCTTGCACTCCTTCCCAAACTCGTCGAACTTGAAGCACTGCGACAAGAGAACCTCTTGGAGATCAAAAAAGAACTTGAGAAACGCGGTGTGAAGTCCATCATGACCCAAATCCAGGATTTGAGCAGCACACTATCTCGCAGCCAATCAAACGTTATTTCAGGAGCGCTCAACAACAAAGGAGCAGTGCTTGGAATCAGAGTCCAGAACTGCAAAGGACTCATTGGCAAAGAAGTACAACCCAAGCGCAGGCTTGGAACAGAACTCTCTGATCGCGCGAAAACTGCTGCGAGCGTCAAGGGATTATTCCACTCTGACGAGCTTCCAAATTATGGAATCACTGACGGCGAGATAGCTGCTATCACAAAGAAACTTGAGTGCGCACCGCAGGACGCGTTCATCCTTGTCGCCGACACCAAAGAAAAATCTGAACTCGCACTTCGCGCAGCAATCCAGCGACTCAACGACGCAATCAAAGGAGTCCCAAAAGAAGTCAGACGGGCAAATGAAGATGGCACAACCACATTCCTGCGAATGATGCCTGGCGCAGCACGACTCTACCCTGAAACAGACGTTCTTCCTATTCGGTTGACTAAGAAACGAATCGACGCGATCGCGCTACCGGAACTCCTCGACCACAAGATAACACGTTATGAAAAACTTGGACTTGGAAAAGACTTAGCAGAACTTGCCGCTAATTCAGAACATGCAAGCCTGTTTGAAACGTTTGTAAAGAAGTTCAATAAACTCAAAACAGCATACATTGCCGAAATATTACTGACGACAGAAAAAAACATACGACGACAATTTAACATTGCGATTACGCCAAACGCTGAAGATTTTGAAACACTGCTCACCGCCCTCTCTGAAGAAAAAATAAGCAAAGAAAGCGTGCTGGACATCTTAAAAGAAAAAAAGCCTGTGAAAGAAATTCTGGGAAAATACGCCCTTCTTTCAGACCGAGAACTTGAACTTGAAGTCAAAAAAATTGTTGACGCAAACAAAGGAATGCCAATTAATGGACGTATCGGCAAAGCAATGCAACAACTGCGCGGCAAGGCAAGCGGACAAAAGATTGTTGAGCTGATTAAGAAAAACAGCTAAGCTTTTCCAATTCGGTCAAACAAGCCAGCATATCCTCCACGAAGATATCTTTTCCTTCCAAAACCAAACATTCTCCTAACCTGCGAT
This sequence comes from Candidatus Woesearchaeota archaeon, assembly GCA_018303245.1. GTDB lineage: Archaea > Nanobdellota > Nanobdellia > Woesearchaeales > ARS49 > JAGVYM01. Next base: position 10,182 of record JAGVYM010000031.1, read on the forward strand.
TCTTGCTCCTGCATCAGAATATCGCCCATTCGCTCAATACCTGACATGTTTCCTCCAATACACCACCACAAACCCGACAAGCGTTCCTATTAAAATAGCAACCGTATTGTAAATCAAATCCCAACCAGTATTTATCCAACCACCGCCAATATTGTTAATCTCATCAGTGTTTGTAAAATCCGCACCTACTGGCCCCTCAAAACCATCGCCAGGACCAAATCTAAAGCCGCCCTCACCAAAACCCAAGGCAAGATACCCTGCAAACTCAGAAAGCTCAATCATCGCACCAATCCCTGAAACAAGCAAAAACACAGACGCGACAAGAAGCGCGTTCTTCTTTGTGAAGACTTTATAGTCCATCCACTGGCTAAAACAAAGCAAGAAAGCAAGCGCGAGCGGAAGCAGCGCGGCAATGTGAGTAAAATGATCCCATGCGAATGGAAGCGGGGAATTATTATACCATCCAAATGTCCCCAACGCGTGCGGAATAGGGCCTAGTACCAGCAATGAAAAGGTGACTGGATTGAGCTGCATCAATTCATAAAGCCAGTTGAAGATGATGGGGAGAAGCATGAAAAACAGCACATCAGGAATAAACCCCGTATTCCCTGCCTTGAACGCAAGCGGGATGAATGCAACGTACACCAGAACTCCTATCAACGTCAACAGATTCTTTGGGTTTTTCATAAGATAATTAGAGTAATAATCCCTTTTAAAAGTTATGCTTTAAAAAACTGTAAGAAGTCGTCGGTAAGATAGCAAATGTCAACACCCGCATACCCGATTGCAGTTGCCAACTCTGCAACACTCTTTCCGCTATTGCCCCACTTCCACATGTTTTTGAGAAACTCACCAGATTCACGTTTTGAAAACCAATCCCCGCCAAACTTCTCTTCCAAACGCTTGCGCACCATCACTTCAAAAAGCCAGGCACGCACATAATCAGCTGCATACAAGCCTGCGTCAACATCAAGCAAATAACTTTCTTTCGCATACTTGATCTTGGTGGCTTTGGTGAGGATATCGACATACATCGCCGCAGCCGAAGTGTATTCACCTTCGGTTGGGAGGAACTCTTTGTCAAGCTTCTTCAAATCATTCCGATGAAGCTTAAGCTCGTAAATGACCTTTGCTGCGTATCTTCGGAACGCCTGCAATTTCTGCTCCATAATAAACCCTGCAAATTCCTGCGCTTTTTCTTTTGGCATCTCCACATACTTTTGGAGGAATAATGGGTTTGCGAGCAAATATTCAATAAGGAATGCATAGGTTTCTGAAACACTATAGTCCCCCATGTGCTTAAGTTCATAAGAAAGACTTCCATCCGTATTCGCAAAGTGTTCAGTGTGGCCGGACTCATGCAAAAAAGCCTGATAATCATCCTGGCCACCTTGTGGCTTAATGACAAGGTAAACCTCTTCAGGAACTTTCAGCGGCATACAAAACGCCCGAGGAACTTTCTTTGGACGCTCCTCAACATCCAAAATAACAAATACCAAGATCTTTCCAGAACGTCTTTGCGATTTCGACCAACTTTTCCTTTTTGAAGAATGCATCAAAGGGCTTGGCACGCGCATAATAAGCATAATCATACGGCCTCGCATCAGACGCCTTGACATTGATTGACCCCATATTCTTTGCGAGCTGCTTTTTGTGCAAATTTTCAGTCTTCACCAGAAAGTCACGCAATTGTCCGGCAAGAGTATCGTAATCAACACCCTTTGTCCATGAAACATAATCGACATAATTCTTCCCTGTAAGCTCCTTAAGCAGCACGTAATCTTTCTTCCACAATCGCTTTTCAAAACTGGTCAGCTTACGCTTCACCGGCTTTGTCGAATCGTACAAAGCTTTGCGCTTTTCCCTCACATCCTCGTTAACAAGCAATGAGGAAACATGACGAAACGGAATTTCTTTTCCATCAACCGAAACAGTCGCGGATGCTTCAAACGATTGGGCTTTATCAGAAATCTTCTTAACCTGATTCCCAATAAAACTACCCACAAACGCATCGTACAGCATCCTGCCTTCTTTTGTTCCCACATCCTTTTGTGCCTCTGCAATATGCTCGCGCGAGAACAAATGCTTGAACTTCTTGTAAATCTGCGCGCTTTGCAAGTCGTCCTTTTGACCGGAACTATGCAAATAATGCTCACGCGAGAGCTCCTCCTCAAACTTCGCGAAATCAGCAAGAAGATGTTTGACCATACTCAAACGGGATTTGAACGAGTATAAATAGCTTTAGGGTTGTGCTAACCAAAATAAATCGGCAATTCTTCCTTCATCTCTTTGGCCCTTGCGCCACGGAAACGGCCAAGCAAATCCTCATAGACCTTTTCCACATCCTTAGTCACTGATGCAGGAACTTTCTTCAACGCCTCCTCAAAGTGCCGCATCTCAACATTCTTTGCAGCATTGTTCTCTCGCAACGCGATAATCGCGGCCTCACGACAAATCGCCTCAAGATCAGCACCAACATATCCTTCAGTA
>JAGVYM010000019.1 GCA_018303245.1 Candidatus Woesearchaeota archaeon
GGAGTGCCTGTCATTGATGTCAACGGAACCATTATTTTCGGGTTTGATCGTATTGCGATTAGGAAAGCGCTGAAGTTGTAATAAAGAAATTGCCTGAAATACGCAAAATTTGCTTAGTCAAGACACTATCTTGACACTCGCTATCCCAACCACCGCAAGCAGCGGAGTATTACGCGGCAAACAACTGTTTGCCTTGGTTCAAATCTGATTCGAACCGCAAGTTTTCTTTGGCTTCGCCCAAACCGGCAATTTCTAATTCCATTTTGGCTTCCCATATCGCAGCAAGCGGCGGAGTATTAAACCCAAAATCGAATAAAGATATTAGAGAACAACAATACTTAAAAGACCAAACCAAGTTTTGTTTAAAAATGGTACAAACAAGATATAAAGTTCTTGATACAAATATTCTTTTGCTGGATGCAGAAAGTGTATTCAGCGATGCGTTTAAACCCAAGTCCTCGGATGATATTACCTATCTTGTTATACCTCCCGCAGTAATTGAAGAACTTGATGGGTTCAAACATGCTGAGGGAGCACTAGGGTATAATTCACGTCATGCAACTCAAACTCTTCACGAGCTTCAGCGAACTTCGGGCAACATGTTGTGCGAAGGAATTAGAATTCAACTAGGATATTTTGTACGAACAACCAATGGCTATGAAGAGGAAATCAGCCAACACTTCAGTGCTGCAGAAAGGGAGATTGCACGCCGGGTGCCTCAGCCAGGATCCAATCCTAAGGCGGACCATCTTATTCTTGCAACTGCCATGGCCTACAAAAAAGCAGGAAAAGATGTTGAGCTTATCACGCAAGACAGCAACCTCTCTCTTCTCGCAGGAGCATTTGGCATTGATGCTGATGATTGGAAAGCTATCCGGTCAGTTCAGAAGGAGGGAGACTTTTACAAGGGTTATCGCGATGTAGAAGTGGATAAAGCAAAGTACGCTCGTTTGCAAGCAAGCACTCCTGCTAAGAACGATTTTGATTCACGCAGTTTTGGAATAGAGGACTACAAACCAAACGAATACTTCAGAATCTGGTCCACAGATGGAAAAATACAGGCAATTCTTGCACGCAACGACCCATTTAGGAAATGCTTAACGGTTTTTGCACTAAGCGATGATCCTCTAAGCGAGAGAGATCAAAAAATTCATACTGTTGCGGGACAAAAAATGGTTGTTGAAGGAATAAGTCCTCGCAACTATCAACAAGCATTTCTATTGGACGCACTTAATGATACGAGAATTTGTAACGTGAACATCTTTGGAAAAGCAGGCACAGGAAAAACACTTTTAACCCTTGCTGCCGCATATCGTTCAGTTAAAGAGGAAAAAATAAAAGAGCTTCTAATAACCAAACCCATTGTTCCCATTGGAAACACTATGGGATATCTACCTGGAACCAAAGATGAAAAACTTGAACCGTGGCTTCGAGGGTTTAAAGATAACATGAAACTTATTGCTGGCGGGGAGATTGGACTTGATGATCTCATTAAAAGCGGAGTCATTGAAGTTCAGCCTCTTGAAACAGTACGAGGGAGAAGCATTCAAAAAGGATTCTCAATTGTTGATGAAGCACAAAATCTCACTCCACTGGAGGCGAAAGTGATGATGACGCGAATGGCGGGGACATCCCGCATTGTTCTCCTTGGCGATCCAGATCAAGTGGATCATCCTGCACTCAACAAACGCACTAACGGAATACTTCACGTGGTCCAAAATATGAGCGATTTTCGCGGTTCTGCATCTATTTATCTCGACATCGGAGAGCGAAGCGAGCTTGCAACATACGCTGCAGAGCGGCTTTGAGTTCTGCATATTAAGCACTCCATTATCACCATTCAAGGAGCGAAATTAATATTAAAGTATAATTAACCAAAAAAAGCATGGACGAAAAAAGAGCGCTTGTTTTGTTCTATGACCATAAAGATCGGGAACGGCAGGTTCGTGCAGGAGCAACACTTGAAGCAGAAGTAAGAAGAGGATTTGAAGGAACAGGTATTGCTTGTGACATTCACACAGCATCACCACAGCATGAAGGCTGGCTTGTTCGCGCATACCTTAACGCTGCAAAATATGACGTGGTCATCAGCGCAGGAGGGCTTTCTTGCAGCCTTGACCTTGCACGCATGTGCATGGAAGAACTCTACGATAGCGAAACTATACATATCTCGCCCCGCGATTGGAAAGGAGTAAAAGTTAAGCGAGAAGAAGGAAAATTAATTCTTAAAGAATACGCAGACCAGACAATCACTATTGAAAAAACAGAAAGTTCGCGTTATTTCAAACAAGAACGTCCAGTTCCCATTATTGGACTTCCCACAAGCGATGACCTCACTGATGGTGTTGTCGCGTTTTCATCAATGGTCATGTCGGGAAGACCAAGCAGCGCAGCGTGTGTTGGAGTCGACCAGGGATATGCTGCAGGACAACTCATCGCAAAAATGCTTAACAATTCCTGGAATGGAATCCAGTTTGTTGTACATCAAATGCACGGGCACGCTTACGACCTTGGCTGTTCCGCAGTTGCCCTTCTCAATCAAGAATTCAAAGCATACGATGATGGAAAGATCCCTTTTGAAATTTGCACTCCTCCCGAACTAAGAAAAAACACCTTGCCTGTTGTCTTTTATGAAAACTTTAATGATTTGCGCGCTGTTGCACGCAAAGAGCCATTCATTATCGGAGTTCATGTCCCATCCGGACGACTGAACTTCACAGAGTTTGTAAAAAACACGCACGGAATTGAAAACGTAATCCACACACGACCCGGAGTGGGGGAAAACGCGGCAATGTTTGCCGTTCAATGCCTTTATTTCCGTCATCCTAAACTCAAACCAAGCAGATTTGTTGACTTGCGCCGGGCAAGATCACTTCCGCACGTTCAAGAATATCTTGAACTCACTAATTCAGTCGAGTAAGAACTTCTGTCGTATCACCAATATAGAGCGTCTTCTCAAATACGGCGACCGTGCCTTTATTTTTCTCAACCAATGGCGGATGCGCGTGAAGAATTCCCAAACGGTTAAGTTCACTTAACGCAAGACTTGCTTTTCCTTTGCCAAACTTCGCGGAAATCCAACGCGTGGTGAACGGCAACGTCTTGTACTCCTGCTGGATAAATGCGAGAATCTCGCGCGCAAAAGGAGAACGGACTGGCTTTGGAACGGCAAGCGAAAAGATATTCGCGCGCTCAGATTCGTAAATCATCCCCGCACCATCCGTTGCAAATGGCTCTATCGCAATAATCTGACCTTTTTGCAACACCCGACTGTCTTTGCTGTCATAATTAGGAACCGAAGGAGAATCATGGATAACCCATGGTGAAAGACCGTGACCTGAAAGATTCCGAATCGGGACAAGGCCGTGCTTAGTGATTGTTTCCTGGATTACTTTGCCGATTTCTCCCAGGCTCACTCCTGCTTTTGCGATTTTTATCGCGTTCTCTAAAGCTTCACTTGACGCTTTGATGAATTTCTCGTGCTTTCCAGACAAATCTATTGTGGCAGCAGTATCACCGACGCAACCATCGATGTGCGCGCCCACATCAAGGCAGACAAGCTGGTTGTCAAACACCGAGTCGTCCTCAGGATCGGGAGTGGCGTGCGCGGCAACACCATTTATTCCGACTTGAGTCGGCCATGCGGGGAGGGCTCCAAGCTGGATTATCTTTGCGTCTATTTTATCACACACTTCGCGAATCTTCGCGCCATTCTTCACAAGCCCTTTTCCGTATTCGAGCGCTTCCATCGCGATTTTTCCTGCCTTACGCCACTTTTCAAGGTCCATACACGAGAAACAATACAGAGCAATTAAAAATGTTGTGCTTTGGAAAGGAATTTACACCGAGAAGAGATGAACCATCTCATGAGTTGGTTTAGAAAGACCTTGAATGAGGAATTCGATTATTTGATTGCAAATTTGGAATATGGAAAAATAAAAGAGGAAAAATCAATAAACAACCATTACCGTAACACGTCGCACCATATCCCACCTTACTTTCCAGGGGTCTTGGGAGGGATTGTTGTCTCCCTTTAGTATTGCGTACCAGCCTTCGCTGTCAGTATCAATCTGGATAACGCGATGGACAATCATAAAACCTAGCGGCGATTGGTAACTTACAATATCGCCGACATGGATTTCATCCTTGGACTTGGGGAAGACTTGAATAAGATGGCTGGTTTCGTCAAACACTGGGTCCATGCTGTTTGTATTGGTTAAAATAGCCCATTGCGGGTTATCGATCTTGATGAGAACTCCGTCAGGACGCATCACGATTTGTCGCTCTTTAATCCAATCGCGAGGAGAATCGCGCTCCACAGGCCCGATTTCGTTTATAGGTTGGAGCGCAAGAGGCTGACTTTCTGCGCTTAAACCTGCCGCCAAATTGCTAAAACTCACCGCGCGGCTGGTCGCAGTATAGGTCTGTGTTCCGTGGGTCTGCCCTAAGAACGACCCTACTCCTACACCTAGCGCGAACACCATCACGACCAGGAATCCAAGCAGTTTGTTCATCGTTTTTACCCTCGTTTAAGACTCTACTTCACAGTAGTGTATGCCTCCATTTATAAAGCTTTCGTTTAGTTAGTCACTGTTCAATGACAACTGTCCAGAATTCAAAGAAACTGCTGAAGCCAAAACATTTATTAACAATCACGACCCTTTAAAAGCCATGATTTCTGTTGAAACAATAGGAATGATTGCTCTCTTGGCAATACTTTCCATCCTTGTGGTTGTGAATAGACGCAAGATTTCATTCAGCAGATTCTTTATTTTCTACGCGGCGATGTACCGCACCAAGCGAGGGCTTGCCACCATGGACCGCCTCGCTAACAAATACCGCTGGCTATGGACAAAACTCGCCACTCCCATCATTATCATCGGATTTTTGGGAATGGGACTCGTGGTATTTGACTTAATCCGCGGCGCAATAATGTTACTTACCTCCACAGCACCTCCTAGCGTCGGGGTCGTGCTGCCATTCAAAGCCAAAGGAATTTTTTATGTTCCCTTCTTTTACTGGATTATCAGCATCTTCGCGATTTTAATCATCCACGAAGGAATGCACGGTGTCATGGCACGCGTGTACAACTTACGCGTCAAGAATTCAGGATTAGTTGTTATCGGAGCGATCATCCCACTTATTCCAGGCGCGTTTGTCGAGCCTGATGAACGCAAACTGGCACTTGCGCCCAAAAAACAGCAATTAGCCGTCTATGCCGCAGGACCGGTCTCAAACATCGTTACCGGAGCATTACTCATGCTGTTACTCACCGTTGCAGTAGCGCCCTGGACAGATACATTCTACGCAAAAGACGGTGTCGTCATCACTGAATTAGCAGAAGGAGCTCCCGCACAACTTGCAGGACTTGTCCCAGGGGATAAAATCATCGGACTAAATGGACAAGTCGTCAACACTGCTGAAGAATTCAGCACCCAGCTCAAAGATGCAAAACCTGGAGATACTGCCATCATTCGCACCACCGTAGAATCAAAAACAGTCATACTTGAAGCAACCCCGGACAATGGCAAAGCGCGCCTTGGTGTCTACGTTGATAATCCACTGAAGTACAACACGTGGTGGGCAAAAACTGTGCTTTGGATTGAAGACTTACTGGTCTGGCTGGCATTACTCAGTCTAGGTGTTGGCCTTTTCAACTTAGTTCCCCTTGGCCCCATCGATGGTGGACGGATGTTATTGACAGGATTACAGCACGTCACCCACCACAAGAACGCCCACATGATCTGGCGCTCGGTAAGTCTGTTTCTGTTTGCGATATTGATTACGCAAGTATTTATGGCGTTTGTGTGATTATTCTAGAATAGTTGGGAATTTTACGAAAATTCTTGCAGCAGACACTTAAAAGCCAAAGGAACAAAAAGAAAATACGCCAGCGTAAAGCTAATCCGGTAAGCTGCTAGGCTGATCCCCTAGTGCCCTCACGGGTTTCCGGGTTCAAAAGCTTTTCGGTTGGCCACCGAGAAGATTGATCCCGGCCTTGGCATTTAACTTCTTACACATTGCCTACGGGCTTTTTTGCCTTTTCGCAAAACTCACAGTGAAAATAGTTCAATGCCTATAAAATTATTTTGAATCACGGCGTGGGGACAATGTGGTCACAACAAGAGATAGTTGAGATTTACTTCAATAGTTGCCCGGTAACACCTTTTGCGATCTCCCACATAATCTGTGCATCTCCTGGAGAAATGCTAGTTCCCTTGTACTCCTCCTTGGGATGAATAAAGTTGCGATAGTCACGGAGAACAGCACTAATATCCTTGCCTGTTTGAGAAATTAGTTTGAGTTCGTGAGTGACATCCATATAGTTATTCAAACACCATTTATCAAAACCGAGCGGCTTTCCTGCGTTGTCTTTTGGACAGGCTTTTGTTTTAAAAGCAAGACCTCTATCTCTTAACTGTTGCAGCCGGGCAAGTAAGAGACCCTCTAACATTCCTCCCATCATAACCGTGGCAGCCAGTGGGGCGAGCGCATTAACGCACTTTGCGCACTCATTCCAATGCGAAAGTGACCTCCTCCCCGCACTAAAGTGCGGGGC
>JAGVYM010000035.1:0-6288 GCA_018303245.1 Candidatus Woesearchaeota archaeon
GCCTTTTCCCGGAGCAGGATATGGTTACTATCTCCTGCTCAAAGATATAGTAAAAGGAGAGGTAAAGGCAAAAGGACATGTTTGTTCCATTAAAGAGGGGAGTGCGTTCTGTGATGGAAAAGTGATTCAAGGTTTGAGAATCGCAGGAGACTACGCAGTTATTGCCGCAGTTCATTATACCTCTTGGGAAAACGCAACACAAATCCGTTCAACGCACAGGATTGAACCTTCGTTAAATGATCCTTTTGTTTACTTAACGCCCCCTGGAACTATGCAGGGCTGGTCAGAAGAAACTATCCGAAAAGAAATTGGAGCTAATGCGGCCAACACTGATGTTAAAATAAGATTGTCTGTACCAGTTGGAAGAATCTGGATAAAATTCACACGTTCAAAAATTGTTCATTTTGCAATATCTGGTCTGATTGATGAACACATGATAAACGATTTAGAAATTCAAAAGCATTCTTGATAAGGTTGCATTGTTTCAGGAATTGGCTGGTAGCGTAAAAGCCTTTCACTGTCGAGTTCTGCTCTTTTAATCGTACGCAGCGCAAACGTTTGTTCTAATGGATTTGGTGAGAATAAATAAGCGAAAGTAATTAGTTCGTCCAAAATCTCACGCTCGCCCTTTTTCAATTGTGTGCGATATTGAGAAAACGCATCAACCTGCTCGCGCAAAGATCCGAATTTTTCTTTGTTGAACGGAGGCAAAGGAGCAGTTAGCAAAACATTCAGCAAGTTGACGAGAATTGAGGAATGTGCTAAGGGAGCATTCAAGTCGTTGATATCTCCGTTGTGCTCTACATCATGCATAACTACATCAGAAGTATGAATCCTTCTTTCTAGTTCACGCGCGGTCTGTGGAAGCGCATTATGAACTACATGGTATACGTACGCAGGAATATAGATTTGCTTTCGTGCAGCGAGATAATTCAAAATGTCGTCTCCAAAAGCATGACCCTCCACGGACCCTTTTCTTTTTTTAGGTGTTCTGGAGAATAGAGATTTGTCAGTTGCTCCATCAATAATTTTAAGACCTTGCCAAATTCCTTCAACGGAATAAGAGCGGACTTTTTCATTTCCAGGAAGAGGAATAGAATTCTCTTTACTCCACGCAAACGGGCTGAATAGCGAATAGGGGTGGTCTCCATAACTTGAGACATCAATGCCAGTATCTGGACTCCATTTGAAACCATTCATAAAGCCTTCACCGTCAATAACATTTATAAAGGTTTCGTTTTTAATTACTTGTAAGTTACACTGTTTAACGGAGGAGCGTCTTCAAAATAGGCCGTAATTCTTCCAACTTTTTCTAACAAAGACACTTTAAGCCCAAAATAAAAAGAAAAGTGGCGGCGTTGGGCAACCAGGTTGCCCGCCAAGCTGAACCCTTGGTTCCCGAAAGGGTTTCCGGGTTCAAATAGCTTTCGGTCTTGGCCGGAACTTGAATCTCCCGGCGCCGCCGCCCTTTTCTAGCCGTGTAGGCTAACCAGGTAAGCCGCCTGAGCTGTGTCCGAAAGGGACAGGAATAGGAAAGACTCCAAAGTTCAAATAGTTTATAAACGTTGGAGTGGCGCACCTTTTTATATCTGTGCAGTAAAATCTGCACTATGACTTGCCGTTTCTGTGACATTGCCCAGCGCAAGGTGGAAGATTATGTTATTTGGGAAGATGACAAATTTATTGCGTTTCTTGATATCACGCCTGCGAAACCAAGTCATTGTATGTTGATTCCCAAATTGCACGTTGATTATTTCTTTGATCTGCCTGAATCACTTTATCTTGAACGCAAAGCGCATCGGAATCGCAGTTTCTGGTTTTGACGTTCATCATGCACATCTTCACCTTGTTCCACTCCACTGCTCAAATGAATTGTTTGACGCGTCAAAGTTCTATCGCGCAAGCCAAAAAGAACTAGAAGATAACCAAAAGTTACTTGCAAATAAACTCAAAGAAATGAATTAATTCTTCTTCAACAAACTCAATTCGTGCTTCAGATGTTCGATCTTCAGCTCAATCCGCGCGTGTTGTGCAGGGCTAGCCTTTGCACCAAACCGTTTTTTCAAAGAAACTAAGTCTGCGAGTGCCTGCATGATTTTCTTTTCGCGTTCACCTTTGTGAGCATGTGCAGTTTTAATCTTGAGATCCAGTTCCCGTACCCGTCGTTTACGCGCAGCTTCAGTCTGAACATATCGGGTGAGCTTGTGTTCCAACTTTTTTATTTTGTGTTGTAGTTCATCGTGTGTGCGGCCTTCTTTCTTTTGGTGGTCAAGGAGCATTTGTTCCTGGCGTAGTGCTTGCTGGAGATGGTCTTCGATGGTTCCAAGCTGTTTGTCCAGATGAACAGTGTCAAGTTTGTTGAACTGTTTTACTGCGATTTCGGTCTTGCGGTGCCGTAGCGCTCGTTCTTGTACTTTCTTGGCCGCATTTGCTAGATAATGAAGAAATATCCTGCTCTTCTCGCGGTCAACGAGCTGGTCTCCTACATCAAGAGGAATCATAGCCAATCTCGTACATTTTGGAAATTCATGGTTGGTTGTGCCTCATTTCATAGCGACGAGATTGGGTATTTAGCAAATCTCACAAAGTTTCCATTATTAATGAGATTTGCTATCATATGCCAAAGGTTCTTTTTGGTGGTGGAGGAATTGGGGGAAGCCCCATTGGCTTAGGTGTGCCCATTTGTAGCATAGGTGAAGCAAATGTCGTGAAGTCTGGGTGCGCCGGTGCTTCTGACTTTTTTTCTTTGAGCAAGTCCGCGACAGCAAGGATTCCTGAGGCGATTTCCGCATTCTGGTCCAATATCTTGTTCATGCGCTCTAAGATAGGGTGCATCTTTTCAGAAAAGCTCAAACTGCTTTCCTCAGTGCGCATCTCGTGGCCCGCGTCTTCAAAGATAGTGATGAGCTTATCCAATTTAGTGTTAAGCTCAAGAAGTGAAACTTGTAATTTCTTGGTGGGCGCGATGTCAAATTCTTTGAGCTTGGAAAGTTCTGCCTTGAGTTCTTCGATTTCCCGGTGGGGGAGAAGTTCGTATTCGTCCTCGCTTTCTTCGTCAGCCATGAGTTTCACCTTTTTTTAGTATGCTTGATTCTCTATATGGTGGACCATATATAAATGTTTTTGTACGTCTAGTACTCCATTCCGTGCCCACCCATTCCTGGAGGCATCTGTGGCTGCCCGCGGTTCGCGCCCGCGATCACATCATCAATGCGCAGAATCATCTGTGCGACTTCAGAAGCTGAACTGAGTGCTTGTGTTTTAATCTTGAGTGGCTCAATCACTCCTGCTGCCCATGAGTCGACCACTTTTCCTTTAAACACGTCGATTCCTGCCCATTTCTGTTTTTTGTCGTGAGCAGCCTTCAATTCCACAAGAATGTCAATTGGGTCCATTCCTGCATTTTCTGCCAAAGTCCGCGGGATTACTTCGAGCGCATCTGCAAACGCTCGGACTGCCAATTGTTCGCGTCCACTCAAAGAATCAGCGTATTTGCGTAGTTCGCGTGCGACTTCAATTTCGGGCGCTCCAGCACCAGCAACTACTTTACCATTCTTCAAAGCAGCTGCGACGTCTCCAATTGCGTCGGTTAGTGCGCGTTTTGCTTCGTCAACGACGTGTTCTGTTCCGCCGCGGACAAGGATGGTGACTGCTTTTGGATTTTTGCAGCCGGTGACAAACGTCATTTCATCACCGCCGATTTTTCGTTCTTCGACAATTCCTGCATTTCCTAAATCCTTGGAGTTAAGGTCGCGTATGGATGTGATGATTCGTGCCCCGGTCGCGCGCGAGAGGGCCTCAAGGTCGCTTTTCTTGACGCGGCGTGCTGCGTAGATGTTTTTCTTTGCTAAAAAGTGTTGGGCAGTGTCATCGATTCCTTTTTGGCAGAAGACGACGTTTGCCCCGCTTGCGGCAATCTTATCGACCATGTCAGTTAGAATTTTTTCTTCTTGGTTGAGGAATGCCTGCATTTGTGAAGGCTCGGTTATCTCGATTTTCGCGTCGATTTCTGTGTCTTTGATTTCAATCGCGCAGTCAATCAATGCAATTTTTGGGTTTTTGATTGATTTGGGCATTCCAGGGTGGACTGCTTCTTTTTCAACAACAATCCCTTCGATGAGTTCAGATGCTTCAACTGAGTCTCCGGTTCGTTTTTCAAGCTTGATGTTTTCCTTGTCGAAATGGAATTTTCCGTTTTCGATGTCCATCACTCGCTTGACTGCTTTGACTGCCATCTCGGAAAGTTTTTCTTTCGCGCTTTCGGCTCCTTTTCCGGTGAGCGCTGTTCCTGCTATTTTGCGTAGGAGCGAGTCATCTTTTTCAGTGATGTCTTCAGCAATAGCGTTCAAGACGTCTTGTGCTTTTTCTTCAGCCATGCGATATCCCTTAGCAATCACTGTAGGATGAACGTTCTGGTCCAATAGTTCTTCTGCGCGCCGCAAGAGTTCGCCTGCAATCACGACTGCAGTTGTTGTTCCGTCTCCTACTTCTGCTTCTTGCGTTTTCGCGACTTCAACAATCATTTTTGCCGCAGGATGTTCAACCTGCATTTCTTCAAGAATTGTGACTCCGTCATTTGTGATAGTGATGCTTCCCATGGAATCAACTATCATCTTATCCATTCCCTTTGGGCCCAGTGTTGTGCGGACGGTTTCTGCGACCAGTTTTGCCGCCATGATGTTGTTGCGCTGTGCGTTTTTTCCCGTTGTCCTTTGAGTTCCTTCAGGTAAGATGAAGATAGGTTGTATGTCTTTTGCCATTTTGGTTTGCCCTCCTAAAAAGTATAATGTCTTATCGTCAGCAAGCTATTTAAAAACGTTTCGTTAGTGTCGGGCGAGTTCATCTTCAGGTACGAACGCGAGAATTGATGATGCATAATACGCTATTTCTCCCCCAACGCGCGCAACCGCTTTTGCAAGGCAGCGGTTTTTCCCTGTCTCTCTGCTTGCCGCGATGATTTCAAGCGGGTCCTCTGCACGCATAATTACTGGTCTGAGGTTGAATTCAGTTGTCAGATACACTGGTTTCAAGCGTTCTGCTGCTTTTGCTGCTGTTTGTTCTGCTCCGTGTTCCAGAAGTGCGTAGCTCAGGCTTCCTAGTGCAAGACCGACCCAGTCATGAGTTTCTTTGTTTGTTGCAATTCCCACGTCATATGCCCGCTGTTGTGTGAGAAGGTGTTGGTGTGTGCTAATCCGGTATCTTCGTTCATCACTCGCGATTACCGTTGAGGGTGAAGGACTGGTTTGGTAGGTGAGCGTGATGGATGCTTTTAGGTTTTCGCACGTGCTTATGCTGAATGGCAAAGCAATAGTGTCACCTCGTTCAAATTTTCCGTAGAAAGTGAGTTCATCTCCTGCGCGGAGTGGTTTTTTGCATCTGACCTCTATTTTTCTGCAGTGGGAAGAAGGAAGGGCGGCATTGCCGCGCTCAGTGAATCGTTTTGCGAGAAGCGCTAGTTGGATACAGGGGATGACTGGGCTTTCGCCTTGGTGGATGTTGTTGTTGTCTCCAGTTGCGTTTACAAAACAACGTACTTGTTCTGCAGAAACGCGCGTGACTTCATCAATAGTTACAGTCATCAAACCACCAACATCGAGAAATTATAATTTATTTATAAATTTATGCCAACGTATGCTTAATAAACAACCTTTGCTCACCACAGTACATGATAGTCACGATTGCAGGAAAGCCCGGTTCAGGCAAGTCTACTGTTGCAAAACTGCTTGCTAAAAAGCTCAAATTCAAAGTATTCTCCGCAGGAGATTTGCGCGGCCAGATCGCGATTAAACACGGCATGACTATTGACCAGCTTAATGAAGTGGGCAAGAAAGAGCGTTGGACTGATGAAGAGTGCGACAAGCTTCTTGCGAAAATGGGAAAAGAGCAAGACAACATCATTTTTGACAGCCGGCTTGCCTGGCATTTTGTTCCTAATTCGCTAAAGATTTTTCTCGATGTTGACTTGTATGAATCTGCTAAAAGGATTTTTGCAAATCAACGAAAGGATGAAGCAAAAGTCTCCACTACAAAAGAAATGTATGATAAACTCGTTGCAAGGCAGAAAGGAGACGTTGCGCGCTTCAAAAAGTGGTATGGTGTTGACGTGTTGGACATGAAAAAATACGATGCAGTTATTGATACAACTAAATTATCGCAGAAACAGGTTCTTAAGAAAGTGGTTGAGGCAGTAAATAAAGAAATTGCCTGAAATACGCAAAATTTGCTTAGTCAAGACACTATCTTGACACTCGCTATCCCAACCACCGCAAGCAGTGGAGTATTACGCGG
>JAGVYM010000035.1:6295-12829 GCA_018303245.1 Candidatus Woesearchaeota archaeon
AGTGGAGTATTACGCGGCAAACAACTGTTTGCCTTGGTTCAAATCTGATTCGAACCGCGAGTTTTCTTTGGCTTCGCCAAACCGGCAATTTCTAATTCCGTTTTGGCTCGTTATATCGCAGCAAGCTGCGGGGTATTAAACCCAAAATCGAATAATCGTTGTCTTTTTCTCACTATCCTCTGTGGGCATCGTGCTTTACTCCCTAAGCATACTGGCACGCCACGCATTCCGCCAACGCATTGAGGACGTTAACTGGATAGTTCAACGAAAAGTGCGCAAGGACGACAAAGTTGTTGTGCAAATCAGGCCAAAAGAATAACTCACCAAAACGCGAGCAGTTTAAGCGAAACTCCAACCACAATTGGAATCACCACGTTATCATCCAAAAATTTATGCTCAAAAATCTCAAAAAACATCGCAATACATGAAACAATAAAAGACTTCACCGGGCTGATAAAAAAAGCAACCGCGATCGAAGCAAGCACAATCCCTGCAAGCGTTCCTTCAATCATTTTTCTATCGTTCAACCAATGTTTTTTCCTGCCTGCGTATTTTCCAACTATGTGAGAAACTGGATCGGCAATTGAGAGAACAAGTATTGCAACAAACGCGGTTTTTTTATCAAACAAGACAACTGCGAGAATAGCGCCCAATAACAACGCGAGCGCGCCCTTCCCGGGCAACACGCAGCCAGGACGCTCATACGCGCACAACAACTCGTGAACAACAGGAACCCTACGATAACGCTCAACAATCGCAAGAACAATCCCTGCCACCAAAAGCGGAACAAAAAAGTACAAGGAAAACAAATCATGATACACTAAAACGGCAAGAAAAAGCCCTGCCACAACATGAATAACTTTCCTCTTAAGCTCACGCATGACTACGAAAAACACCTATCTTACATAAAAACTTTATGAACTGACGTTGTGAATGCTGTGTAGTTTCATCTGTTCTTATTGCTAAAAAAATGTGGCGGTGAGGGAATTTGAATCCCCGACCCTCGGCTTATGAAACCGATGCTCTGCCAGACTGAGCTACACCGCCGAATGTATATGAGACGGTTACGACAGGTGACTGTCGATACCGCCATAGTCAGAACAAGGAAAAGGTTGATTTAAAAAGGTTGTGCAGATAATTGTTTATTCATCGCATCTTTAATTTTTTGCTGCTCTTCCTTGAGAACTTCCTTGTGCGGCCAGTGCTTCAAGCCATCGTTTGAGAATCTTGGAATGATGTGAAAATGAGTGTGAAACACAACTTGCCCTGCAGCAGGCAAGGTGTTCGCAATCAGGTTGAACCCTTCTGCGCTCGTCGCTTCCATCGCCGCTTTTGCGACCTTCTTGATTACCCGCATGCTTTCGAGCAGGAGAATATCAGGAGTCACGAGAAGGTCTTCATGATGCTCTTTAGGAACAACAAGCGTGTGGCCAGGCGCAGAGGGACGGACGTCAAGAAACGCGCTCACTTTCTCATTCTCAAACACCAAGTCGCAAGGAATCTCGTTCTTGACTATCTTGCAGAAAATGCAGTCGCTCATTTCTTTGCAGGAGTGTTTGGCTCCGGTGCTGCTTTTGGCACATTCTTTGCTGCTTCTTTGAGTATCGAAACGTTTTCCTTGTATGAGGTACTTCTACGGCAATCAAAACGCAAGCCAAGCGCACAAATCTGTGAACATTCAATCCCTGACTCTTCAACTTCTTTCCAGGAAAAACCTTTTGCTTTCCTTTGGACTCCATGATGCATAACAGTTGGGTTCATTTCAGACTCCCTCCATTAAATAATTCACCTTGTTTTTGTTCAGTTTAAAATTAGAAATTGTCTGCTCTTTTTATTTTTTCCCAGACAACTTCTCTATTTTCCCTCCACGAGCTTCATGACTTCAGCAAGCCCAGTGATTTTTTGGTCATATTCTCGCTTTCCTCTGCGGTCAATCAAGTACGCCTTGATTCCGGCAGCCTCTGCGCCTTTAATGTCGGTCTCGATGCTGTCACCGATGGCGATGACATCTCCCTTTTTGACTTTTAGTTTTTTGAGAGCGTCTTCAAAGAGACCTTCGGTTTTCAGCTTTCCTTCCTTTGAACTGATGAAAATGCCATCAAACAATTCCACCATGTTATAGCGCTCGAGCACTTGTTCTACATTATTCTGCGGAGCATTCGAGATAAGCGCAATCTTGATCTTTTTTTCTTTCAACGCATTCAGAGCAGGAATCGTGTCTTCATACGTTTTTGCGAGAAGGCGGTTCTTGTTCCAAACGCCAATGAGTTTTTCGATAACTATCGGATACGTGGGAACTCCAAACGCCTTGCACGCCTCGGTGAACGCAGCAGCCTGATCAGGGAACTCCTTAGTCATAACGACTTTTTCGAACTGTTCGACAAATTCTCCGAAGGGGATTCTTAATCTCAAGATGGCATAGCTCTGCTTAAGCGGAGAATAAGTCCCGTTTTCCACCAACGTCCCCCAAAAATCAAAGAATACTGCTTTGACCATACAGACTCAAAAGGAAAGGGTTGCTTTAAAAACGTTTCTATTACAGATGAGTTGAACCAGCAGCATCAGAACCGACGCCCTTCTTGGCTGAATCATAATAGTTGTTTTGTTCAAGCGCAAGATACATTTCCCGCCCTTTGTTTGTGATTATCCCTTCATCATCTATCAAGCCCAGATTGAGCATTGTGTCATGAGCCCAGCCACACAGCAACACGTCTTGCGTAACTCCAATTCGCAAACGTTCTGCTATCAATCTTGAATATTCTTGTGCTCCTGGCACTTCATTCTCACTTGTGAAATCATCCAAGCTTTTCGTTGATTCACCATTCCTCATTAACGCAAGCTCAGCATCAACAATCTTTACCAATTCCTCAAATGCGGACATGGAAAAAAGGTTATTCTGACTGATTGATAAATTTATCGGCAAAACTTACAAATACTTAATCTGAAACAGCAGGATTTTTTCCACAACGTGCTTGAGAATCCCCGGAATAAACCCTTTGAGCACCAAATTCCCGTAAATCATCAAACCCGCCCAATCACCTAAGCTGATGATAAGGGGGCCTGAACGCGGACGGTGGACAATCATCAAATTCTTCTTGCCTAAAAGAACAAGCAGGTTATGCACGATGACCCGCGCCTGACGGTCGGCATTCTGCGCAGTTTTTTCCTCAACGATACTGTTCAAGTCACCACCACAAAAAATGTTTGGAAACCCATTCACTTGCAAGAAATTGTTGACCTTGATGTTTTTCTTTTCTGTCACCGCATCTTTAAGCGCGCCTTCAAGAAAACCACTTTCAGGCTTTATTCCAGCGCACCAGGCAACTAGATCTGCAGGAATTTTTGTTCCCCTCTCTGTCACAATCGCTCCTTTTTCATGCTTTACTGCGCGCTCGCCATAGAGAATCTTACAGCCGCGCTTGGACAGATAACGGCTTACCCACGCAGAAGCGCGTTCAGCGTTCCTGCATAACAGCCTTGTGCCAGGCTCAATCATGATGACTTTCTTATCGGTCTTGGTAACCAGTTCGCCTGCAAGCTCTGTCGCCACCAAACCCCCGCCGACAATCACCACACTCTTCGCTAATTGAAGCGCGTCGTGGAACTTTCTTACCTCATCACCGTTCTTGAGCGTGTAAACACCAGTCGACTTGACACCAATTGGATACGCAACACCTGACGCGATGACAAGATGCCTGAACGTGAACGACTGGCTTTTGGTGTGCACTTGCTTTGGCGAGATTTTGGTAACTTCCCCTTTAACAAAGTGGACACGCTTGAACAAATCTTTGAACGGCACCCTGATATTTTCTGCATGACTTGGGTTAAGCACGAGTTTAGGAACTCCGGGAGTAAATTCAAAATATTCCTTGTGGTCGATAAGCGCAGCAGTATAACCTTGTGGAAGCTTTTTCTCAAGAAGCTTTGCAACATGGACTCCACAGAACCCGCCGCCTACAATCACAATATCAAATTCAGGCATACCTAACTAAAAAGAACTGATGTTTTTAAGGATAGCGATTAATCGATTTGCGGCAGCCTGTCTGGATCATACAATAGTTTGGAAATCTCCACATCATCCAGTCTTGTATACTCTGAAGAAACTTTCAGCGCTTCTGCTTCTCGCTCTTTTCCACTACGGGCAAAATAGGGCCTTAATTCAGTATACACGCCCGTTCCATAATCAGTTACTTGACCTCGCGCATCAATGAGTTTCAAATCCATCATCATCGGTGTGTAACTATCAGTACAATTCGCGCCAGCTCTTTCTACGTTTTTTTGTAGATTCTTCGCAATCCCTGCAGCTATTTCTGGTGCTTTTTTTGCAAGCTCCTCTTTAACCGCATCAACCAGCTTATCGAACGCTTCCATGTATTTACGGTTTTTTGCAGCAGTTAATAAACATTTCTCCATTCACTTTTTATTCCTTCTTTTGGATGACAGAAGCTTTTATAGAGCTGCGAACTTTCTTTCAGTCATGCAGTATATCGCGCTCGCACTTCTGGCTCTTCTCGCCTGCACTCCGCCCTCCTCCCATCTGACCACACTTATCACTATTACACCTGAGTGTGAAAAACGAACTGTCGGAGAAGCCTGCGGGTGCGGATGTATAGCACCTTCAACTTGTATCGAAGGGACCTGCTTGCTTTCAAAACTCGAAGACGGCCAAGGGTGCGTGCAAAACTCTCAATGCTTGAATGGTTCATGCGAAGAAGGGCGCTGTCAGAGAACAAATGTTCGAGTTGGAGTTTATGACTGCCATCGAACGTGTAACACTGCAGAGAAAACAGGCTGCACGACAAGATGCAGTTTCGGGTAACAGATACTTTTTTAAAAACAAGACTTTCTTTTTACGACATAACGCCAGGGTAGTATAGTCCGGTCAAGTATTCGGCCCTCTCGCGGCTGAGACCCGGGTTCAAATCCCGGCCTTGGCAGACCTGATTTTTACCACGCAATAGTGGCACATAAACGCAAAATTTATATAGAGTTATCGCTTTTTAAGACGAATGAATTCCAATGCACCCTCACTTGGTGATTTTCTCATAAACGAAGGAGTGTTTTTGCCTTTTGATCTTGCTGCCATACCTCGCATATGGGTCGATCCAAAGGATTTGCAAAGTATTACGGGAGGACAATTCACTGAATTTCGAGCACGTGAAAAAGCTGATATTGCATTTATACACGTCCTTGGAAAAGCATATAAGTTCTTTTTTCCTCAAGACTGTGCTGCTGCAAAACAAGATGCGCTTCAACACTATCAAAAAGAAAAAGCTGCCGACAAGACAAAAAGTAGTCAATTTGCGCAAGAAATTGGTGATTGGCTTGATGTTGTAAGACCACAGCCTCAACCAGATATTACTTCCCAAATTTTTCGAGAACGTTTTCCGTTATTGCTTGGTAATGAAGTGTACGCTTCTCTGCGACAAGATGCAATGCGCTGTACTGTCACAACACTTGCGTCAAATCCTCTTGCTGCAGGCTTAGTATCTCACATTATAGAAAAACCTTTAGCACAGCGTGACTTGCTTAAAGACTCTGCATACCAACGCGCACTTATAGAATTTTACTGTGGTCCGCTTAAAGCAGGAACATTAATAAGAGAATATGGCTCGATGCCTTGAAATTTCGTAGGAAAAACAACAAGTCTTAAAAACAAAAGTTATTAAGATTGTTCATGCAAAAGAGGTTCACACTTATCTTTGACGAAGTCATGCGCGAACAGCTAACAAAACTTGCAGAGACTGACTCCTTGCGAATATTGCTTTCAAAACTGTTTGACCGGATGGAATCGCTTGGCCCGCGCGCTGGAAAACTTGTTGATTCTCAACTGTTCTTGTACGAGATGAAAGCGAAAAGCCCGCCCTTGCGACTTTATTATCGGCACGTCAAAGAAACTGATGAACTCTGGGTTTTTGAGTATGAAATGAAAACAAGTGAGAAAAAACAGAAGAAAACTATTGGAAAGTTAAAATTTAAAATCCAAGGTCAGCGCGAGTGAACTTTTTTTTCTGAATATTTGCTGTGAAATCAAGCAGTCGTTTGTATAAATCTGTTCTGCGGAGTGTATTGAGCTCTTCTACCATTTGCTCAAATTCTTTTCGCGGTAATGTTACGGTTTCCATAGATACGTATACGTAGAAGTGGTTTATAAGAGTTTCTACGAATCTTGGCATTGGACTTTTGTCACCAGTTCCCGGCCTTGGCAGACCTGATTTTTACCACGCAATAGTGGCACACAAACGCAAAATTTATATAGAGTTATCGCTTTTTAAGACGAATGAATGACGGAAAACCATCACTTGTAGAAATTGCTTTGACCAGAGCAAAAGCACTCAAAGTCAATGCTCACGAGATCAGTTCCCGTGCGGAAAAAATTAGCATTTACGCAGAATTTGAATATGGTGCCAATAACCATAACTTCGCAAGGCTCGTTTCAAATAAAGAAATTGCCTGAAATACGCAAAATTTGCTTAGTCAAGACACTATCTTGACACTCGCTATCCCAACCACCGCAAGCAGTGGAGTATTACG
>JAGVYM010000013.1 GCA_018303245.1 Candidatus Woesearchaeota archaeon
TTTTAGGAGTTGTCATTGTGTACCTGTTCAATAATCTCTCTTCAGCGGCAAGCTGTCATACATCGCCTGCGCCACTTTACCGCGCAGGGTTTGCTCTTTTGCAATGCTCTTGAGCGTGGCGCGATGTTCCACATACGCACTTTCAACTTGAGCATAAAGATAAGCACTTAATTTGAATTTTGGTCAATGGTAGCTCCTCGTAGTTGCCAACCATATGCAAACGCTTCATCATAGGAGTTTATCAACTCTTCATCTGCAATCTCCTCTGGCAGTTTTTTCCCAGGAATAACACTGGCTAATTGTTTACTTGCTAGCGGGTCAAATGGCAATCCATACTTATGTGTTTTTGCATGAAGCCGTTCGTGATCTAAAACAGACACTTGATCATCTTTTGTAAGTTTATCGAAAAATTCTCTTCCAACAAAAATAGTTGATTTTTTGCCTGCGAACGATAGTTTTCCTTCAGGCAGAGTAGTCGCATAAGGCGTTTGTGTTCTTTTCAGCGCAAGTGTTTGAAGTGAGACATTAGCACTTGCAATCAACGCCGTATTGTTTGTTTTCATTCCGTCTATGAGAAGCTGATGTAGCTCGCTTTCGTATTTGGTAAAGTCTGGATCGTAAACTACTGCCATGACAACATCACTGAAATTGTCAATCCTGGGATCTTGTGTTAATTCTTCCAGCGTTTCTTGTCTATTCTTGAGGTTCGATTGTGCGCTGTGTGACTGATTAAGAGGCAGATATTTCTGCGCAGATGGAATTACTGACAATAACCCCGCAACTACAACTGCGCTCATAGTAAGAACAGATCTTTTCATATATTGGTCACTCCTCTGTTTTGTCTATCCCGCGAAATCCGGAACTTTGATTAAGGTTTGCACCGCTTGTAGCGCAATAATCATTAATCACGCAACAAGCATTGGCATAATTTGACAAGTTGAAAGCCTTTCCTTGCACAGCAGCCAATACTGCAGCAAGCGCAAAAGTATCCACGCTACCTTCATTTAACAATGCTTCTAAAACCCGCCTTTTATAAGGGGTTGAACTCGTAGCGGGATTGAGTCTCGAGTCGGCCATTCTAAGTTCATACTCAACCAGCTTTGCAGAAAGACACTCTCTTACGGCCTTGTCATCAGGCAAGCGTATCCATCCTTTTTTGTGAAGTTCCATGACTCGCTTTGGGAGCTTCAACCCATATAAAGCTTTCGGTTTGTTACTACTGTTAGAAGGTCACAATAAGGGGTTTAAAGCTATTCACAATGTTTATAAACAAAGTTTGCCCGAATAGAACCATGGCAATGAATTTCAAAAGCACCGAATCATTGGTCGTCCCTGAAAAAATCATCGACCAAGTAATCGGTCAAGACGCGGCATGCGAAGTTGTCAAAAAGGCCGCAAAACAGCGCAGGCACGTCTTACTTATTGGCGAACCTGGAACGGGAAAATCAATGTTAGGACTTGCACTCGCAGAACTTCTCCCAAAAGAAAAACTTGTTGACACACTCGCGTTCCCGAATCCTAATGATGAAAACCAACCCCTCATCCGCACCATGCCTGCAAGCAAAGGACGAGAACTCGTCGCAAAAGCACGCATCCAAAACATGGGATTCTTCCGATTGCAAAACCTCATCCTTCTCGCGCTTCTCATCGCTTCCCTCATCACCCCCTGGTGGGCCAGAACATACTACGGCAAGGATAACCCCGTTACCGGTGCCATCATGTTCTCTGCATTTTTCCTCGGCGGAATGCTCTTCTTAGCAGCATACGTCCTTTTCATGAGCATGGGACGAAGAGCTCTCACTACCAAAGCAGAGATTCCCAAAATCATAGTTGACAATTACGGCAGAAAACAAGCCCCATTCTGGGACGCGACCGGAGCACACGCAGGCGCACTCCTAGGAGATGTCTTACACGACCCATTGCAGTCAGGAGGACTTGGAACACCCGCACACGAACGAGTAGTCGCAGGCCTTATTCACAAGGCACATATGGGCGTCTTGTTTATCGACGAAATAGCCACCCTTGACCCCATGACACAACAGGAACTCTTGACATCCTTACAAGAAGGAAAATACGCTATCACCGGACAAAGCGAGCGTAGCGCAGGAGCCATGGTCCGCACAGAACCAGCCCCTTGCAGCTTCATCATGGTCGCAGCAGGAAACGTAGAAACCATCCAACACATGCACCCTGCGCTTCGAAGCAGAATCCGAGGATATGGGTATGAAGTCCTCATGAAAGACTCTGTCCCTGACACCCTTGAAAACCAAGAGCGCATCGCCAGGTTTGTCGCACAAGAAGTCGTACGCGACAAAAAAATCCCCCACTTCACCAAAGACGCAGTTCTTGCCATCATCGACGAAGCGCGAAAGCTCGCGAACAGAAAAGGCCACCTCACCTTAAGACTGAGAGAACTCGGCGGAGTGATACGCGCGGCAGGAGACATCGCGATAGAACAAAACGCAAAACTCGTCACACGCGAACACTTCTTAATCGCAAAGAAAATCGCACGACCGCTCGAACAACAAATCGCAGACACATTCATAGAACGCAAACGCGAGTACGAAGTCATCATTACCGAAGGAAAACAAATCGGCCGCGTCAATGGACTCGCCGTCATCGGAAGTGGCGGAACCTTCTCAGGAATCATCCTCCCGATCGAAGCAGCAGTAGGACCCTGGGGACGCGAAAAAGAAATCGTTGCCACAGGAAAACTTGGAACCATCGCCAAAGAAGCAGTCAAAAACGTCACGCCAATCGTCAAACGCTACTTCAAGACAGATATCA
Source organism: Candidatus Woesearchaeota archaeon (assembly GCA_018303245.1). Taxonomy (GTDB): domain Archaea; phylum Nanobdellota; class Nanobdellia; order Woesearchaeales; family ARS49; genus JAGVYM01. The sequence goes on from JAGVYM010000013.1 coordinate 2,788, forward strand.
AAGAAATGGACATCTACGTCCAATTCCTCCAGACTTACGAAGGAGTCGAAGGAGACAGCGCAAGCATCGCGGTCGCCACTGCCATTATCAGCGCCCTTGAAGAAGTCCCCATCCGGCAAGACACTGCAATGACTGGAAGCCTAAGCGTGCGAGGAGAAGTGTTGCCCATAGGAGGAGTATCTGCAAAAGTCGAAGCGGCAATCGAAGCAGGAATCAAGCGAATCATCGTTCCAAAAACCAACATGCAAGACATCATAGTCGATGCAAAACTACTCCAGAAAGTCAACATCATTCCCGTCGATCACATCACCCAAGTGCTCAAAGAAGCCATCGACTGGAAAGGAAAAGAACAAATTCTCAAAGCGCTCGACAATCACTAAATTCAACGATAATACTGTGTCCTTCTCCTGTGAATGCTCATAACACAAGTCTTACAGATTCCTGTATCCGCAATCCCCCCAAGCATCCAGTCAAGCAAAAAAACAAATACGAACGGAATAATCAGAAATTTAGTCCAATTCGGAAAAAGCCCTACCGCCCACATGGCAAAATTCACCACAGTAATAACGGCAACGGTTTCACCAACATAAGATGGCGTCTCTACCATGTTGCTTCTTAAGAAAAAGGGCTATAAAAAAGTAGTGCACGACTGTCGTACTAGAAAATTAATATTCTATAAAGTAAAATTGCCAACTCTTTCCTACTTGCGCGTAAAGAAAATCGCGCTATTCGATTTTCTAACTCACAACAGCCTAACTGCGCTAGATTTTTATAACGGAACTACCGCAACCGTGCTTTGATAGAGGCAGTTGTGAGTAAAGAAAACCAAAATCACAAAATATTAATACCGCATCCACTCCAAAACATAAATGAACCTGCAAGAAACACACGAATGCCCAGACTGCGCAAGCCCAAACATCGTCCACAACCAAGAACGGGAACAAATAATCTGCCGAGAATGCGGCCTTATTTACGAACCGTTAAGCCCCTCCACTAAACCAGAAAGGGCAAAACCAAAGGCAGCTCCAAAAAAAGCCAAACCAAAAAAACGAAAATAGTCACTTCTTTTTCCCAATAGGGACTATCGTAGGCCGCACCACCCTCTCCCAATCAGCACGCTTCATGAAAATACTTTTCACGTGTAGCCCAGCACTAAACACCATATCTTGAGCCAAATCAACATCCGCATACACAGGCATGCCAAACAAATTCCCAAATGGCGGAACGCTTCCTGGAGCACAACCCGTGGCGACCTCAACATCCTTAGGGCTCACCAAAGCAACTTCTTTTGCGCTAAGCAATAATTTCACCTTCTCAAGGTCAAGCATGACATCTCCTGGAACGATACACTGCACTCTTTTCCCATCCGCAGAAACCACCATCGCCTTTACCCCCCTGTGAAGTCCATTCGCTCCAAGACCACGGACCCTAGCCGCCTGTACCGCAGTTGATGCGGGCGCATGAGTCTTGACTTCATACGGAACTTTCTGCTCTTCTAAAAATAGACACAGCTTTTCAAAAACTTTCTGACTCATTTCAAATGTTGCCTCCACTCTTCGAATAACTCAAATAAATCTGTCCAACTTTGATATTAGAAATTGTCTACTCTCCTTATTTTTTTAGGCAATTTCTTTATTTCCACGACACCTCAACCTCATCAATACGCTCGTATGGGTGGATGTCCACTTTTTCTGGAGCGACACGCTCCCCATTTGTGAATTGCAGAATTCCTTGATACGCAACCATCACTCCCTGGTCCCCACTGTACTCAAGCGGTACCGCGCAAAACTTCATCTTTCTCGCCCGACACATATCATCTAACATCTTGCACAATCGCTTGTTCGCGGCAACACCACCAATAAGCACGACTTCCTTTTTTTCTGTATGCGCAAGCGCGCGCTCGACAACTTCCGCGAGCATTGCGAACGCGGTTTCTTGCAAAGAAAAACACAAGTCACCAAGAGGGGTTCCTTTCTTTAACAATCCCACTGCTTTGGTCAGCATACCTGAAAATGAAACATCCATCCCTTTAACTGCGTAAGGCAGCTCAACATACGTTCCTTTCGCGAACTGTTCTATTTTGGGACCGCCGGGAAATCCAAGACCTGCCTCGCGCGCAAACTTGTCCAGCATATTCCCTAAACCAATATCCAACGTCTCGCCAAAAATCCTGAAACGGCCGCCTGCAAAACCTATCACTTGCGTGTTCGGACCAGAGACGTACAAATAAATCGGGTCCTTGGCCTTGCAGATGAGATCACCAATCGACAAATGAGCGACACTGTGGTTAATAGGAACAAGTGGAAGCTCAGCGTATGCAATCACTGAAATATCTTTCATTGAGACTTTCGCCTCTTCAAGCGCCTCTGCCAAAACACGCGCTTTCACAACATCATGATGCTTAGCAACATCTGTTGGAATCATGCCTCCAGTTGTGGTTGTAAACTGAGACTTTGCGTTGGCAAGAATCTTTCCTTTGAAACTCACAATCCCAACACCAAATGTGTGCGCAGTGCTTTCAATACCCAGACAGAGTTTCATGTGTTCTGATTAAAAATTGGCTTTAAAAAACTATCCTTGCTTCGTCCTTTGCAATATCGTATGGTTTCACTACACGCATTTCATTTTTGTCTAAATCAAGAATTCCTTGATCAAGCTGCGGAGTGTTAAGCAGAACCCAGACCCGCTCACAAATCGCTGCGAACTGGTTAAAACAGTTTATCAGATTGGCAAGGTTTTTTGGAAATGCTTCAAGTTGCTGTAAACTTGCGGAGAACAACATCGAAAAACCATTGGCAAGTGTTGATACATTTGAAGTGGTCGAGTCCCGCAAGATAAACACGCGCGCTTGAGAACGCTTTGGTTCACCTGCATCTTGAGCCAATTTCCAAAAATAATTGGTGATGTAGACGAGCGCGTCACGATAACTAGGTATATGCTTGTGGCTCGCCAACACTTGCTGAAATGCAGCCATATTTGCAGTGCTCACTGGAACTATCAATTGCGCAAGGAATTCGTGCACCGCATTAAGATTTGTCGTAACCTCTTGTGGCAGATTTGCGGGAACAGAATTAAGGGCGGGAAGCGAAACCGCGGTCGCTTCGTGCGCAGCACTGGAAAGGTCTGCGAACTCCCTGCTTGGCACATACGAAGCGGATGGAGGAGCACTTGAAAATAGATTGATTGGAGCGTTTGGAACACGCGCAAATGCGGGAGGGTGCGCATGACGCTCGTGAACAATAAACGCGACAATCGCTCCGCCCGCACCAAGAGTGAGAATAATAGCCGGAATTAACACTTCCACCATAGAGGTTGCAGAACTCGTGTTGATATATAAATTCTATGCCTGGTTTTTGCTCACACTAATACTCCAAAAACTCGGCAAGCTCGCTTTAGCAAGCCCTTCAAACTCTGCATCAAAAACGTAGAAGAATGACTTGCGATCTTCTAATGCTGTTTGAGCGATCGCTTTGTTTGCGGTCGTGTACAAATCTTTCATTACTGAACGCTCCATTTTTTCTTGGAGCAGACTACCTTCTTTGAGCATAATAGTGTCACACAAGTTGAGAACATTCTTGTCAATCATCCCTGTGTTTTGCGTGATGAAAATCAGTGTGAGGTCTTTGTGACGGGCAACTGCAAGAAGTTCTGCCAAACCTTTGTTTTTCTTGGACATGCTGTTTCTCGCGCCAAAAGAAATCGCGCCCTCATCCACTAGGACGATACCTTGATTTTCGACTTGGTTGATGTCCTCAATGGTTGTATTTGACACCAATGACGAAGCATGGGCGTTGAACACTTGCGTTTATGTTTTCCATCAATCTGAAACCTAAACCAGATTTACCTGAACCTCTCCTCCCCGCAATCGCAATGATGCGGCTTTCCTTTTCCAAATGCTGGGTGAATCCATCAATGGAACCTTTGACGGTTGTTTCCGCAACTATTGGGTTGTAGACTGCCGGAACTTTCAGACTTGACTTGTGGACTTTGTGCTGAGCAGAATAGACTTTCTCTTGCTTCACATTGGGTTCGCTATGAATCCAATTGTAGAGCATGTCATGCAGCGGAGAAATGAGTTCAAGCAGTTTGATGATGAGCCAAAAAATTGCTTTGAAAATGGTCTTGACAATCCACCACAACCCGATAAACGTGCTTTTAATTATCTTGATAACGATGCCTTCTGATTTTTTACGCGACATAAAAAGAAGATAAAAAGAAGGAAGTTATTAAGGGTTATGGGTGCCTCTGCAACTACTCCCTAGTAGTCTATTTTCGGAGGTTTTTTATATTTGAAACTCATCAACTCAGAAATGCTTGAACAAATAGTTGAACGCGCCAAGGCAGGCACTCCTCAAGAAATTGGCAAGTACTGTCTCACTGGATACATAGGAGAAGGCGGAATATTTTACGTTCTGAAAGCGCACAAAAAAGCTCAACCTTCTGAAACAATCGCACTTAAGATTCCAAAAGACCTAAAACAAAAGGAAGAACTAAGAAAGCACAAAGACATTCTTACACGACTCAAACACCACAACCTTCCAGAAATTCTTGACTCTGATTTGGAAGCAGACATCCCATACGTTGCTGAACAATTCATCCAAGGTAAAACCCTTGCTGAAATAATTGCGGAACATAGGCAAGCAGGAACTTTCATAATAGAAGATACTGCGCTGAAAATTGGCAGGTCTGTTCTAGATGCCCTTTCATATATGCACTCACGAGGAGTATTCCATTGTGATGTAAAACCGCCAAATATACTTGTTGCCGAGTCAAGAACGTATTTGACGGATTTCAACATAGCACGACAGACGACAAGAACAGGAGTTGCAAATACACTAACGATGCAAACTGCGAGCAAGACTCACTCACGCGCATTCACCGACCTTTACGCATCACCAGAGCAAAGAGCAGGATTGCCAATTGATGCACGAAGCGATATCTACTCTTTCGCAGTAACTCTCTTTGAAATGCTAACAAACCAACCTTTGCTAGGCAGCGACACAAATCCGGCACAGTTTAATACAAAACTCAAAAAAGATTATACTGGCGTATTCACAAGAGCAACAAAAACAAGAGCGGAAGACCGCTTCAACACTATTGACGACTTAAGAAAAGCATTGTTTGAAGGCGAAGAGGCTAAGCAAGAACAGATCCTGGTCAAATATGAACCCAAAGTTCCACTCGCGCAAGGCCATTATGGTGGCGGATTAATACTCTTGCACGACGGAAGAAGTTTATTTGCTTATGATTTGAATGCAAAAGAACCAAAATTGAAACGGGTTTATAGAACAAACAAGGGATACAAACTTGTTGATGTATGTGTACAGGAAGGAGACCAGTACATTCAAGTTCTTGAGGGTGGTTTAAAAACAAAACCGTTTTACCCTGGGGCAGACGACTGTCTCGTAAATCCATTGAGAATTACAACCATACCGCTAGACTTATGTGAACGTCCTAAAATCAGTAAAGACTATTTGCTGTACGATATTTTATTTTGGCTTTCTAATTTTCCGCAAAACATCAGTGCAACATCCACTAAAGTAATTATTTGGAACGATCCAGAAACATCAAACGCGGTTTATGAACTTGAATACGATAGAGCAGATTTAAGACTGTGTATACAACCACCGCGACCTGTTTTTAAAGATAGAAAATCTTCACAGTCTCCAAACAAAGAATACAAGCTAATGCGTTCACTCAGTGGGCCAGTCTTCATTACAACAAGTGAAGACGAGCCCACTCATATCATAACCCGACGTAAAATTGTTGGATGCTCTTGGTTTGACACTGCGAAACCAGTAGACTTTCCAAGGAGAGACGAAACGTGGTACAAACCCTGGAATTATGTAATGAACTGGCATGATGAACATTGCTGAACTTGGTTTTCTGTAAATTGCTAAAAAATAAGCAGTAACTAACAAGCCATTCGGATTACTACTGCTTGATCAGTCTTGATAAAGTTTCCACTGCCGTCAAAGCATCATCAAAATGTCCACGCAACACTCCTGCGTGAGCGTTGATTTGAGCCCAATTTGGAGGAGGTATTGCTCCCCCTGCGCCGGCAGGAAGATTTACGTGGCGTGATAAACTGACAAGTTCGGTTCTAATGCCCGTATTAGCACGCTTCAGTTCTGCAATAAGAGGATCCAATGTAGCACGGCGAGTCGCGTCAGCAGTTGCCACAGTTGCAGAAAGCTCAGTCAGTATGTTTCCAACACTTGTAAGAATCTGATTTTGAAGACCTAATTGCATACGAACATCTGCAATATTGTTTGCCGCCGCAGCAGTTGTTACAATATTATTAATAACCTCTCCTGCTTGGTCACGTAACTCTCGCACATACCTTGTTCCCTGCGGAAGTCCCCCCCAATTTCCTGGACCCGCATACCAGGGACGCCTGCCACCAAACGCGTGGACTGGTGTGCTTGTGACATCGGTTGTTCTTACGCCAAGCAGACCCCGGCCGACAAACCACCAAATTCCTGCAATGAGCAAAACGCCTCCTACAAAATCAGCAAGTGATGCAGTTGTTTGGATAAAGTTTGCAATACTTGTCAGTGCATCGCCCAAACCCACACTTGCAATGGCTCTTGGTCCATGAACAAATGCAGGAAGACTTTGAGAGAAATATCCAAGCAGAGCGCTCATGATAATTGCAATAGAACCTTTCGCAAGGTAATTCCCGCGGGTCTTTTCATGGAAATGAGTGAACAGCAGATATGTTCCTCCCGCAATAGGGATTGCAAGCAGGAAACCAAAAAACAATATACCATACGTTTGTGCAACTCCTTGAAGAACGTCATTAGGCATGAGTACAACTGAAATAATTGAGATCGTGAACGTGATTGCCACACGCGAATTTTTGGCCATATCGCCAAGCGCAAGTTCGGACGCGGCATAAAGTGCAGCAAACAGCAGCAGCGCGAAAGCCAATCGCAAAAAGATGACCGCTTCCTCGGTGCTGTTTCCTCCCGCAACGCTTCCCAGATTAAAGAAAACAGGCTTGATTATATTTTGATACGCAGAAGTCCAAATGGTCGTGGTTGAATGTGTGGAACTCACACCTTGTGCGGAAACACCGACTAAACTTATTACCGCAAATAACATTAACAGCCAAACTGCTTTGCGCATGTAAAACACCTCTTTCTTTTTGCAACATGTACTCGCTCAATATATAAACATTCTGCTCGCGCTCAAAACTGATTCGTAACTACTTTTACGTAGTTATAAATCGAAAGATTTATATACGTTCCTCACTGAAACAACGTCATGGCATCTGGAGACATCATTCGCGCGGCATACATTACAGTTATCGGCATCGGAGTACTTGCCGGACCTGAAGTAATACAGCATCCTATCGACACGGCAAAGAAACACTACGCCTCATGGAAGAACCCTGCTGCTGTAACCGCAAAACCAACTATCGATTTCGCCGTTCCGTTTGATATTCCTAGTCCAGTCAGCGGAGTTGCTTACATCCACGCAAGCGTAGACCTTGCTTCCAAAACAATGGCGGCCTATGTCACGCTGACGGGAACAACCAAGGCAGGATTTTTCACTCCCTCTCAACCGTTCAACAAAACCTATCCTAAAGAGGGCATCCCTATCAAAGGACTTGACGGGCTAACACTGTCTGGCGGAACTACAGGACCTTCAACTTCATCATACGTACCACCGATCACTCCCGTTTCTCCTGCACTAGTAAGCAAACTTTTCGAAGTAACTCCCTATGAACTTTCAAGCGGAAAATGGGCACTTCGCAACTCATCCGGAACACGATTTCCATCCACTCTTCACTTTACCAATCCGCAAAATGCGACCTCTTTTGCAAGTGTAGTTAACGACATAGCCAAAGTATATTGTGAAAGTGACTCAACATACAAACTAAAACTTTCGAATGTTAACGGTTGGGCACAAGACATCAATTCAACACCTCGCACCGATCTTGATATTCTCACAGCACTCGAAATTAGAACTGCGGAATCTCGCATTAAGTATAATCGTTCAAACTCCGCAGAAGTACGCAAACTCTATCCGTTGAGGTAAAAAATGATCGGAGATATTTATCTCACTGACATTCTCCCTTTTGGAAGAAATATTCGCATGATTGGTAGAGCGTTGACTGCAAAAAACCAACTCCGAGAGCTAGATGAATCTAACGGCAAGGAAATTGTAAAGGACGCAGTATTCCAAAAGACCCTCGAAAAACTTGTTGACAACCCCATTTCTGAAAAAATAAAAGTGGGTGAAGCAGTCAAAGTTGAGATGAAAGATATTCATGAGGCTGCTGCAGGAGCCACTAAAGTAATGCTCAACGAAGCAAGATCTTACTTTAAGAAGCGCTTTGAACTAGAACAAATCCGAGAAAAAAACGGAAGCCTTTGGAACCACTTCAAACTTCTTGCAGTTTACGGAGCTGCCTACGGCTGGCTCGTCTCAACTGTTGTTGGATGGGTCCGAAGCGGAGAAACTCCACAGAGCCTCCTTCAAGGAGTCACACATCAAGAAAGAAAATATTCTCCTGATAAAATATATCACGTTGATGCACTAGTGAACGCAATATGGACCGATTACGATACTGTTCCGGATAATGAGAAAAATAAAATTAAAGCAATGAGATTTGTTTCACCTGCGGGAGAGAGACCCAGTGGCGATGACTTGACATTCCAACTTAAAGGAGAAAATTCAGAAGAACTTGCCCTTCTTGCTTCAAAAGTGAAAAAAATATTTACTGTTGCTGCAGTACAAGATTATAAAGCTGGAAAAATTAACACAGACTTTTATCATCCTAGAACCGATCAAGCAATATTACTAAAAGCTCTTCAAGAAAAATCAGAAGGCAGTAATGACTTTATTGAAAAGGAAGACCTCGATATTGCTGAAAAAGAATGGAAAGATGACGGAGACTTGCGCGGACTTGGTATGAAATATAAGAATGTAAAGCCACAAGACTAGTTAACTAAGAAAACAAGTCACCCATCTAACGAAACATTATTAAATATTGACTACTATGTAGTGAATTATGTCTGAGAAATACGCAACACTTGAAATTCTTGCACAACATGGCAAAACCAGCGTTGTAAAAGCAAAACACCTCGTGACTGGACGCGTTGTCGCACTCAAGAAAACAAGTCCTGAAAATCGAGAGACCCTCCGAAAAGAAGCACAATCACTTGGAAAACTCAAACATCCCAACATCGCAGAAATCTACGACGCCGAAATAGACTCTGCGGAACCATACATCGCAATCGAATACGCAGACACAACACTACGCTCACAAATCAACGGAAAAATGCATTTTGCAAAAGCCATACCCTTACTTGAACAAGTACTTTGTGCGCTAGAATACGCGCACAATCAAGGAATCGTTCACGGCGACCTAAAACCGGAAAACATACTGTTAAAAGATGATCAAGTCAAGATTATAGACTTTGGAATCGCAAAAAACCTTGAAGGACGACTCAGTCACACAAACCAAACACCCGACTCCACATCAAAAGGAACCTACCGATATTCAGCACCAGAACAATTCGACCAAGGAATACAAACACCCGCCTCAGACTTATACTCAGTAGGCGTAATACTTTACGAACTTTTAACAGGAAAACGCCCAGGAATCACCGCGCCTAAGCCATCAAGCGTATCTGACGCGCCACCAGAAATTGATAATATATTTTACAAATTAGTTGAAGAAGAACCTGCCAGAAGATACCAAACTGCAAAAGAATTGAAAAATACTCTTGTTCAAATTCGCGAAATGCAAAAACAAAACACTGCTGTTAAGGCGAGTGAAATGGAAGAAAACAAAACACTCAAAGAACAACTTGAAAAAGAAAAGGCACAACAGTACCGCGCATTTGCGTACGCCGCAGCCATCGGAGTTGCGGGCATCACCACACTCCTCGCACTCGGACCGTGTTCACACACTAAACCAATAGAACAATCAGACGTTTCAGAAGTACGAATTGCTCTTCCTTACCAGCACACTGATTTTCAAAGCGACAGGGCCTCACTTGAACTTGCAAAACGCATAGATGAGCTTTTCAAGCATCGACAGGCCGTAGCACTTCGTAATGGCAAGCTTCCGCCAGGAAAGTCACACTATTCTTCTAAGCAAGTAGAACAGCTCTTTGCTGAAATTGCTGGTCAAGATGGCAACCCTGTAGACATAAGTCGCATTGACTACGATAAAACTGTTAAATCGTGGAAAGATGAGCTCAAATAAACCTTATACTTCTTATAATTTATTATGAATAAGTAGAAATAGCGCGCTATCTCATTCTACCTCAGTCATGGGGGAACTCACATGAGCAAAGAAGACAGACGCGGTATTGATATTACTGTTAATGTTAATGGTGGTAATGGCAGGAATGGCCTTGAACGGTGCGCTGATCCGGAATATGAAGAAGTACAGCATGAAGCGGACCGCGTACAGGCAGAAGCAAGTTTGCTGACTGGTCGCGCGAGACTGGAAATACTCGTCTATGGAAAATTCAAGCCTCTTGAAGAAGACGTGAAGGCGTACGCACAAGCTGTTACTGCAGATCCGAGCTGTATTTATGTGTGCGGACTTGAAAAATATGCCATGTTCTCCAAAATAGAAGCTCAATTCGAGCAACTCTCTCGCGAACAAAATTCTCAAGCAGCAAGAACTACGAGCGAACAACAAATCGCAGAGCAACGGCGCGAACGCTTACGACAAATCGGTGAGCAAATGGACGCCATACGGCAACAAGAAATAAACTACGGCACTGCAATATGCAATATGTATCGACGCGATGCAGCCCACAAGTGGCGCAAGCAACTACACGAATTCATTGGCACATGCATCGCCATACCTCTCGTCCTTGGCGGAGCGCTCTTGTTTGGAAAGATAAGCTACGATAACAACATATCTGTTGGATATGCTGTTGATCAAGAGTTCACTGTCGGCCAAAAGGAACCGGGAAAACTTATGTTTGAAGATGAAGCTACCAAGAAAGACTTCACCGCGTATGCTCAGCACCTCTTGGAACCACACGCAGAAGTGTTTAAGGAATTTACTGGAAGAACATGGATGCAAAAAGCAGGGGACGGAATTGCATGGACCATAACTCCTAATCATCGACCTCCATTATTCACGCCGTTCGTAAACGGTCTTGGTTACAAAATGGACCTTGCTGACTTTCAGACCACCGGTAAAATAACAAGAGCTGAACTTAATGAAGCACGGTCAAGAATTGGAGAATATCAAAAGCACACTACTGCACAAT
>JAGVYM010000028.1:0-27150 GCA_018303245.1 Candidatus Woesearchaeota archaeon
AAAGGTAAGGTACAGCGGAGAAGACTTGAACCCACTGAAATTGCCTGTGACGTACACATCCTCGACTTGTGTTGGATTAAAGCGGAACACAGCAAGGTATGATTGATCGTTGTTGACTAGCGTAGTCTGCCATAATCCCCCCACTTCATCAAACGTGTAATAATTGTACTCGACTTGATTGGAGGAGGGAGTCGCTTCTTCAAAGCCAAACAGAATGAATGCCAGCACCCCAAGGACTAACACAACAAGAATACCTAGAACGAACAATCCCTTGTTACTCGTATCTGATTCTTCATTCATTGCATGACTCCAAGTGCTCGGTAAATAACTGCTTCGGTCATCCGAAGCAAGTCAGGAGTGTCAAACGCAGTAAGTTTTATGCAGTCACCTTCCACGTTGATACTTGAATTTTCACCTTGGGACAACTCTATTACCGGCTGGTACGCCGTCCCATTCACGCACGATTTTTGTTCAAGCGCAAGACCGGTGTTGTTCAGGACCGCGCGGTCGATAAACTTCACATCTTTGAGCTGTTCTTCTATATAATATTGAGCAGTCGCTAGACCCTGCGCAGCCTCGCTTTGTGGGTCGTACGTCACTGTAATCACTTCTGCCTTCACCAATTCTTTTACTTTTGGAGGAAAATCGAGATATTCAAGGTCCTCAGGGTAGACAAGGAACGAATACTCCTTGCCATTGACCTTCGCGAAAAACTGGTTATTACTTGGAGTGAACTTAATTCCATTATACGTCAAGCCCTGTGCAGGTGAAAATAAATAGTCGAGGGTAACCACGAAAATACTTGCAACCATGATGAACGCGATAAATCCACCCACAAGCATCTTCTTGCGGCTTTCACTCATGCTTTTCATGAAGCTAGCGAATTCAGAAACCTTTTTAAATACCTCGCTTTTTTAACTCTCTCATGGCAGACGCACAGAAAGGACTTGGACCAGTCAAGCGCTTTGGTACCCGTTATGGACGCACCACTAAGCACAAGCTCGCAAAAATCGAAATCGAGATGAAGAAAGACCACAAGTGCCCCTATTGTGCAAAACCAAAAGTCCACCGCGTTTCCTATGGAATTTGGAAGTGTGACAAGTGCAAGAATATCTTCACAGCACGAGCCTACACCGTCGGACAAAAATTGAGCCTTATTGATCAGGCAGCACAAATGGTAGCTGAATCTCCACGTCTTAAAGAAGCAGATGAGGAAGAATAAATGGTGAAATATACTTGTTTTTTATGCAGCAAAAAAATTTCTGAAGACATGATGGGAAAACGCGTCCGATGCCCTTACTGCGGCAGCAAAGTGCTTTACAAGTCACGCTCAGCAACCACTAAAGTCAAAGCCATATGAGTTCTCCAAAAGAAGCCGAACAAATGCAACGCATACAATTGCTTGAACAAAACATCCAAGCAGTCAACATGCAAAAACAGCAGTTTCAGACACAACTGTTCGAAATAGATGGAGCCCTCAAAGAGATTTCCACTTCACCGGTTGCTTACAAAATCATCGGTGGCTTGATGATGGCAACCGACAAAGATACGTTGACAAAAGAATTGTCGAGCAAGAAAGAGCTACTTGAGCTCCGGATACAAACGCTTGAAAAACAAGAAAAACAACTCAAAGAGCGATCCAAAAAAGTCCAAGATGACGTCATGCACAAGGAGAACTAAATCCATCAAAACTACGTTTTGCAGGCTTTTAGCTTGCAACAAGAGGGAATATGACAAATAAACAAAACCATGAGGTAAGCTAAAATGGACCCTCTTGCAAACATTATTTTTGCGCTCTCTGAACTGGGCGACGATACTTCCACACCTAAGAACATCAAAGCAAAACTCGAGAACGTCCTGAAATTTCTCAACGCCTCTGAGTTTGAGATGTCAGTGCGCGTAAGCAAAGCACTTGGTGAACTTGATGAGATATCGCAGGACTCTAACGTGCAACCCTACATGCGGGCACAGCTGTTTAATATTGTGAGTTTACTTGAATCGTTTTGATTGCGCTTTCTTCAGTTTATTCCACGCAAACGAATAGGGAATGCAGAACTTCTCTTTTCCTTGGACGTGCAATCCAAGCAGGCCCGCGCTTTCCAAACGGCCTTCTACAGTTCCTATTTTAACTAGAGAATTCATCAGACTGTGCACGTTGTTTTTCATCAGAAGGCCATAAATAACATTCGGCAATTCTCTCCCCACAATAAACAAAATCAACGTGACAAGCAGGATGAGCAGAACAATCCCTACGTGAAGTACAACAACCGTGAGGCCCAATTGTTGCAAAACAATGATAACGGTTACCAGATAAAGAAGACCCTCAATCGTCCCACCAATAATGTCGCTGATTGAACGGGCACCCTTCGCGGCGAACAACTTGTTAAGTTCTGCTTCCGCAAGCATCCTGCGCGCGGCCTTACCGATGATGCGCGAGACCAGCAGTCCAACAAATAACGTGATAAACGCTATCTCGAGTGCTCGCACTAACTGCCACACTGCCACCGTATCCATATCAGTATCGACCGCGTGACGGGTTATAAAGCTTTTTATACCATGAGGAGTGGGAACAGCATATGAGCGATTTGCACACCAAAATCAAGGAAATGGAAGATTCCATGTCTAAGGCCAAGTACAACAAATCCTCAGAACACTGGTTTGGACTCATGAAAAGCCAGATTGCAAAACTGCGTGAGAAGATCGAGAAGAAATCTGCAGGAAAAGGAGGAGGGGAAGGGTTTTTCGTCAAACGCAGCGGAAACGCAACCGTTATTCTTGTTGGTTTTCCCAGCGTTGGTAAATCTACGCTTCTTAACACACTTACCGGAACTGAATCAAAAACAGCGGCGTACGATTTCACCACACTTGACTGCATCCCTGGCACACTGCATCATCGCCATGCACAAATACAAATCTTAGACGTTCCTGGAATCATTGAGGGAGCAGCGTTTGGCCGCGGACGCGGCAAAGAAGTGCTAGGCATGGCGCGCAATGCAGACCTCGTGCTTTTTGTTATTGATGCACTCCACCCTGAACACTACCCCGCGCTCTTGAAGGAAGTGTATGACGTTGGCATCAGACTTGGACAAGCAAAACCCGATGTTAAAATCGTCAAGAAACTGCGCGGCGGAATCAGCATGAACAGCACCGTGAAGTTGACTAAAGTAAGTCCGGAAACACTAACTGCAATCTTGCAGGAATTCAAAATGATGAACGCGGACGTCGTCATCCGCAGTGACATTGACATCGATCAGTTCATCGATGCGATTGAAGGAAATCGCAAATATGTCCGCTCTATTGTTTGTGTAAGCAAAGCAGATTTATTGGACGCTGCAGAACGAAAGAATCTGGCACACATTTTACCCTCTCCTATTTTTGTCAGCGCAGAAAAAGGAGATGGAATCCCTGAACTCAAAGAAGAAATCTTCTACAAGCTCGACTTTTTACGAGTTTTCTTAAAAGAAGTCAACAAAAAACCTGACATGGACAAGCCGCTTATTTTGACAAAGCCTGCATCACTCAAAGCAGTGTGCGAGCATATCCACCGAGATTTTGTTCGCAAATTCCGATTTGCGCGTGTTTGGGGAAAAGGAGCAAAATTCCCCGGACAACAGTTCAAAACTTTAGAAAAGACGTTATGTGATGAAGATATTGTGGAGATACATATTCGCTAAATTAACCTCTTAACATACTCACTCTTTTGCATCTTCTTTTGTTTCGCGAGCGTTTCCAACGCTTTGTCAAAACCACTGCCGTACTGAGCCGCTTTCTTTTTGCGCCAAGCGATTTCTTTTGGTAATCCCATTTCTTCCGCAATCTCCCGCAAGATGACTTTCTTATCTTCGCCTTTTATTTTTTGATCTCCAGGGATCCCCATCGCTGATTTGATGACTTCGTCGTCTAAAAATGGAACTCTCACGGTGAATTTCATCTTGGTTGCGATTGCGGTGTCCCTTGTGAAATCACGCCCCCAAATTACATTGGTGAGCCCGTTCCAACACTCTTCGTTCACATCCTTTGCTTTGACATGACGCTCGTAACCTGCAAAGAT
This sequence comes from Candidatus Woesearchaeota archaeon, assembly GCA_018303245.1. Taxonomy (GTDB): domain Archaea; phylum Nanobdellota; class Nanobdellia; order Woesearchaeales; family ARS49; genus JAGVYM01. The sequence continues at coordinate 4,052 of JAGVYM010000028.1, forward strand.
TTCCTCGCTTCCAAGGCCTGCGAACAAAATGCTCACGCCCTCTGCTTTAGCGAGCTCTGCCGCTGCGACAACAACACTTCCCACACCGATACTGACAACGTCAACGTGCGGCAGGATTTGCGCTGTGCGTTTGATAAGTTCCCCTGCTTCAGAAATAGAGAATTCTTTACAGATGAGTTTGAGACCAAGCAAGTCCGCTGCTTTCTTTGCTGCGATGATGTCAGGGCTGTCTTTGAGGCCGACACTGTAACAGGTCAAATTCGCGTCGAACTTTTTCAAAAGAAGCGCGATGAAACTGCTGTCAACACCACCGCTTAAGAGCAATCCACACTTTTCGTTTGGGATTCTTTGCTTCACCGCGGATTCGAGCGCAGCCTGCACTTTTGCTTTGGTGCTTGACTTGGTCTGTGCTTTTAAAAGATGCATGTGGGATTCCCACTCTTCCTTTGCAGGAAGGACGCCGGACTCGAGTTTTGTGATCATATCGCGTGTTTTTGAGAGGAAGTCTTAAAAAGCTTTTGACTGATTATACGCGTATGATTTTCCACGCTTACGGACACCCGAACATCCGCGGGACGCACAAGAATACACTTGAGTTCACCAAAGATGAACATCTGTCGGTTGAGGGAGATTGTATCATTGGCGTTCGCGCGGATTTTGACACGAAAAAATTGGCAGAGTTTGCACGCAAGCACCCGCGCGCAAAGTTCACGCTTTCCGCAGATGGAGTTGTTGAGACGTTTACTGTGACTATGAACCCTGATTTTGGTGATGAACACGAAGCAGTGGTAAGGATCGGCGAATTTGTTGATGGGCGGACACTTGCTTTTCGCGCGGAAAAATCAGCCAAATATTTGAGTAGGGAACTGATGAAGAAAATGAAAGAAGGGGCAGTTATGGAGGTGTCCCTTGAAGCAGTTGAATAAATCTGGAGTTGAGGAGCTTAATACTAAAATTCAAGCACAATTTGGAGTAGCGGATTTCTTTGATAAGAAAGACTCGCTTGCGCAGACTGAATCTGAAGGTGTCTCTTTTTACATAAAGGACAAACAGCCTGTCTTCTTTATTGTTGGCGAGAAGCTGGTGCCTGCGCTTAAATTGCTGTTGCAGCGCCAGTTTTTGAAAATAATCGTTGTCGATATGGGCGCGATACCGTTTGTTACTAAAGGAGCAGATGTGATGCGGCCAGGGATTGTTGAGATAGATTCTTCTATTGTTTCTGGTGAATTTGTATGTGTTGTGGACAAGAACCATCACAAACCACTCTCTGTATCCCAAGCGCTCTTTTCTGGAACTGAAATAAAGGCAATGCAAAAAGGGAAAGTTTTGAAGAACTTGCATTATGTGGGAGATGTGATGTGGAAGATTACTTAATGCACATCAATCAATCTTCTTGCTTTAGGAACGAAATTGAGAATCAAGCCTTCTTTGTATTTTCCTGAACCAAGATAATCGTTCCCGTACTTGACAATCACGAATTCACTGAACACTTCGTCAACCGCAATGTCTTTTCCTTGCAGCCATTCCCTTACTTGCTCACGTGAGAACTCACAGACATTTTTTGTTGCATGCGGGCCGACAAGCTGGGCGCCTTCAATGCTCAGACGAAGCTGGTCCTCTTTGACTTCCGCGATGTAGAGACCCGCGCTGTTGATGCGGATTTTCTTGTCAATCACAGTCTCTATTGTGCGCGCAATCATAGCAATCTTTTCTTTCCGTATGATGAACGCCATTCCTTCAAACTCAGGCGGGATATTGCCGTACTGCTGTTCAATCAGATGATAGAAGTGCCGCACTTCCTTGCCGCCCATGAACTCAAGCCCAGTTTTCTGTTTCATATTCTTTTATATACCCCACACAGGATTATTTTTACGCATGATTTCCGCGATCTCTTTAAGCACGTTCTTCTCATCTTCACTCAATAGGTCTTTGTGCTCTTTGTACTTACGGAAATGTTCTTCAGGAATCATGCTGTAGAGCGTATCCCCTTCCATGAGCTGGCGACCGATGGTCACACCAGGCATGCTCACTGCAGGCCGCTTCCCTTTTTCTGCCTTATTGACATTCTCCTGCTCCATCTGGATACCTTTCACCAAGGTCAGCTCCTTGCCTTGCGCGTTCATGAGTGGAGTGTTGGAGCGCAAGGTGCCGGCAATAACTTCAACACCCGCAATCGCAGGATTGTTCTGGCGGAAGACATACCCTTTGAGAAGCTCTAGTTTACACGGTTTGACAAGTATGTCAAGTGCAGACGCCTCAATCTTCTTCTGCTGTGAAGCACGCCAAGCTTCATAATCTTCTATCAGACGATAAATAACATCATTGATAAGCACTTGCGCATTGGTTTGGAATTCTGGCTTTGGAATGTTGAATCCTAAAATGACACCGTGAAGCGGGTCGGTCGCAAGCAACGCCTCTGCATCAGAGATGTCTTTCTTTGAAATCGGGCCGATACTGCTCTTTTGTATAGTGATCCCTTTGTCTCTTAAGAGAGTCATGAGCGCCTCGAGACTTCCTAACGAATCAGCTTTTGCGATGATTCCTTTCGCGTCGCTCTCAATCACAACTTCCCGAACTTCTTTTTGCAACTGGTCAAGAATCTCCTGCACATTTCCTGACGCGCCTATCAACGGCATGCCGGCAACCAACCCTTCGCAATCCTGCGGAACAAGACGGACTCCTGTCGCAGCGGTGACGCTTTTCACACTGTCAAACTTCGCTTTTTTCTCCCGCATTTCTGCGTGCGGAGCAGGCTGGAACAACGCCTTAACTTTTGTTTGTAACGGTTTGTCCAATGTCGCGATAATAATAGGGTCGTTTACTTTCAACGTCCCGTCGTAAATAATAACGTCTGCGATTGTACCTAGCCCTTTTTGTTCCTTGACTTCAAGAATAGTGCCTTTCGCAGGAGCGTGCTCTTCGATATTGAGCTTGTTTTCCAAATAACGCTGGGCAAGACCGGTAAGCATCATCAGAAGCTCAGGAATTCCTTCTCCGGACTTTGCGCTCACTGGAACCATGGCAATCTGCTTGGTATAGTCACTTACACGATCGAAACGGTCGGCCGCAAGTCCCATCTCATACAGCTGGGCTACTAATTCGTAGAGTTTTCGTTCAAAAAGTGCTTGTACTTGCGGATACTGGACTTGGAAATTCTCAAGCACGCTTCCTTTGTGCAGACGCCAGCCTTCAATTAAATCAATCTTGTTCACCGCAACTATGAATGGAGTCTTATATTGTTTGAGAATCTCGATGCTCTCCTTTGTCTGCGGCATCAGGCCTTCGTTGATGTCAACCACAACGATTGCGATGTCCGCCAGGTTGCCTCCGCGCTTTCTTAGGTTTACAAACGCGGCGTGACCAGGAGTATCTATGAATAACAAACCGGGAATGACTACATTCAGCTTGAGTTTGTCAAGAAGCGCGCCGCAGACTTGTTTTATGGTATTGAGCGGGATGATGCTTGCGCCAATCGCCTGAGTGATTCCACCTGCTTCTTTTGCCGCTATGGCGGTGCCTCTGATAGCATCTAACAGACTTGTTTTCCCATGGTCCACGTGGCCCATGATGGTAACGATTGGTTGGCGGAGCATGAGTTTATCTTTTTCCGTCCTCTTTAAATGCTTTTGCGCTTTCCTATCGTTCACTCCCTACAAAAACACTGATTTGCCACTTCGCAATGCTCAAATTACGAAATGTTTAAATATGGGTTATGCTTCCAGAGTGGTAACATACAGTCTCGATTATCTTCGGGGGGAATACGTACAATGAAAGCATGGACCATTTTGCTTGGCGTTTTATTGGTTTTGGCTGCACCATTCGCCGCAGCACAATTTAATAACAGCTCATCGGTTAACAGCAGTTCTTCAGTTCCTGTTGTCATAAGACACGCAGAACTTGACTCAACTGACATTTTTCCATTTGGATTCAACCAACTCGACCTCGAGCGCAACGATGAGTTCACCTTGAAGCTCGAACTCTTCTCATTTCAGCGCGCACGAGATGTTGAAGTCCGCGCTTTTGTCTCAGGATACGAGTTCAACGATGTACGACCTATCAGCGCACAAATCGGCCCATTTGATGTTGACCCAAACGTTACGTATGTCAAGCGATTGACACTGCACTTCCCCAGCGATGTCGACCGCGATGATTACAAGCTCCGCGTCGAAGTAAGCGACCGAAACAGCTTCTCGCAATTCTACGACTACGACTTGCAAATCAGCGCCCCGCGCCACGGAATGACTATTGAAGATGTCACCTTAAACCCAGGCAACACAATTACTGCGGGACAATCACTTCTTACACGCGTCCGCATTGAAAACAAAGGACAGCGCGATGAGAAAGACGTCAAAGTCACCATGAACATCCCAGGCCTGAACGTAGGCGCTTCTGACACCATCGATAAAATAGACAACGATGACCAGGAAGAAACCGAGGAAATGCTCCTTCGCGTCCCCCGCTGCGCACAGCCAGGAACCTACGATATGACTCTGGACGTCTGGTACAACAAGAACCACGACCGCATCTCAGGAACAAGCAAAGTAACCGTGCTTGAAAACCCCGCATGCAAAGAAGTGGCACCTGTTGTCACCGCAGCGCCAACACAGCCAGCAGAACCAACCAACACGTCAACAGATAAAATCCGCCTTGCGCTTGAAATCGCACTCGGAGTCTTGATAGTGCTCTTGGTTATTGTTGCACTTGTTGGCTTCGCGCGAATGCGTGACGAGTAAGCTTTTATTTTGAGGGTGAAATTAAGTGTCTGAACTAAAACTCTACGAATCACAAGAACGGGAATATACTCTTGACTCTAGCGAGGTTTTCACAGTTGTTGAGCTTGTTCGTCAATATTGTGTTGAAGAAACTAAAAAATTTAGTTCAGATTTTGGATTCACGCGTTGGGTTGGACATGGAAGATCCATTGAAATTAATGCTGAACGGCGTGGAAGAGACACTCTTGGTCAGTACGCAAATCTTGCCCAACTCTTTTTTGCTGAAGATGGAACTTTAACGATGCGCATCCGTGCAAACACGGGTCTTCTAGCAGACCCTTCAGAACTCGTTAAAATTTGTGAGGGTTGTTCTTTGGAACCAGGAACCTGAGATTATTATAGATTATAGAGATTTTTTTGTTTTCCTTTTCTTTGACGATATCTTTTTAAAACAGTACCTGTTCTTCTTCGTCTATGGATGAGAAAGCCATTAAGAAACAAGTATTGGTGGAGGCTAGCAAGCACCCAGAGAAGTTCTTCCCACTAAAAACGCTCAAAAGCAAAGGGTTCGCGCGCCATCAGTGCGACAAGTGCAAACGATACTTCTGGAGCACCAAACCATCAAAAGTGTGCGGCGACCCGGCGTGTTCCGGCGGATTTCGATTTATTGGAAACTCGCCAGCAAAGAAAAAACTTGATTACATCGGAACGTGGAAAGAATTCGCACGCATCCACCAGAAGCTTGGCTACACACCCATCAAGCGCTATCCTGTTGTCGCGCGGTGGAACCCAACGGTTGATTTTACCATTGCAGACATTGCAGCGTTTCAACCGTATGTTGTTTCCGGCGAGATTGCGCCACCGGCCAACCCGTTGGTGATTCCTCAATTCTGTCTTCGCTTTGGTGACATTGATAACGTTGGAATCACCGGACACCACGTTGGCTTTGTCATGATGGGAGAAAAAGAATTTGTAACACTAGACAAATATAATGTCGAACGATATATGAACGACCACTTAACTTGGTTGACTGAAGGAATCGGACTGCCGCTTGACGAACTGACTATCCATGAAGATGTCTGGGCGGGTGGCGGAAACCTTGGTCCCTGCATGGAGTTTTTCTCACGTGGACTTGAAATATCTAACCAAGTCTATATGCAATACGAAATTACCTCTTCAGGCTTGAAAGAACTCAAACTCAAAGTGCTTGACATGGGCGAAGGAATGGAACGAGTCCCATGGTTCACCAGCGGAAACGCATCAATCTATGAAACAACTTTCCCACCAGTAATCAAGAAAATGAGGGAGATTACTGGCGTAGTATATGACGAAAAATTTATGCAAAAATTTACACCGCTTGCACCTTACTTGAATACAGGCGAAGTGGATGACCTTGAAGGAGCATGGAAGTTTGTTGCGGGAAAACTTGGCAGGGATGTCCAAGCGCTCAAAGATAAAGTCTTACCGCTTGCAGCACTTTATTCTGTTGCGGAACATACCCGTGCATTACTTGTTGCAATCAACGATGGCGGTCTGCCTTCAAACGTTGGAGGAATGTACAACTTGCGCGTCATCCTACGGCGGGCGCTCGGGTTCATCGACAAATATGGATGGAAACTCTCGCTGCCCGAGATTGCACGCTGGCACGCAGACTACCTTGAGCCTTTGTTCCCAGAACTTCAGGAGAACTTGGATAACATTGCGGAAATACTTGAGGTTGAAAAGAAAAAGTATGAAGCGACACGAAAAAAAACTGCTGCGATGTTGCCAAAACTTCTCGAAAAGAAATTAACAACCGATGAACTTGTCACACTTTATGACAGCCAAGGTATATCGCCGGAACTGCTTGTGGAAGAAGCGTTAAAACAAGGCAAAAAACTGCACATCCCTGAAAACTTTTATTCTCTTGTCGCGGAACGGCATTTGGAGAAAGAACAAGAGCATGCGACTGAACGAGCGGAGAAAATTGTGATTGATTCAAAAATTTCCCCCACCAAAGCGCTTTACTTTGACGATTGCACCAAAGTCACGTTTGATGCAAGCGTTCTGCAGGTGACTGACAAGTTTGTGATTCTTGACCGAACCTTGTTTTATCCTGTTTCTGGCGGACAGATTGCAGACGTCGGAACACTTGGTGACTCGAAAATCGTTAACGTGTTTAAGCAAGGAGCACATATTGTTCATGTTTGCGCTGAAACTCCCAAGTTTAAAGTGGGACAAAAAGTGCATGGAGAAATCGACTTCGAGCGACGATTGCAGCTTGCCCAGCATCACACGGCGACACACATCATCAACGCTGCCGCGCGGGACGTCCTTGGTTCGCACATCAACCAGGCTGGAGCGAAAAAAGACATTGACAAAGCGCATATCGACATCACGCATTACGATTCGATTAGTGATGAAGAGCTTGCACAAATCGAGAAAGAAGCCAATGCAATCGTCAAAAAAGGAGTTGCTACTTCACTTACGTTTATGCCACGCGATGAAGCGGAAAAGAAATATGGAATGGCAATCTACCAAGGAGGAGCAGTCCCTGGGAAATTCCTTCGCATAGTCAACATCCCTGGAATCGACGTCGAAGCCTGCGGCGGAACACACCTGAAAAACACTTCTGAAACTGGACACATCAAAATAATCAAAGCGTCTAAAATTAAAGATGGTATTGTTCGGCTTGTTTTTGTCGCAGGAAAAGCCGCGAAGCAAATTGAACAGAAAGAGAAAGACATTCTCGATCGGGCTGCTGCGCTTTTGAAGTGCAAGGTTTCGCAAGTCCCTGAGCGGGCGCAGGAATTGTTCGAGCTCTGGAAAAAAGCGAAGAAAGCAAAACAGAAAGGGACTTCACTTACTAATACCACGCTCAAATCGACCGCTGAATTCAAAGGGGACATCTTAGCTAAGACCGCCGAGATTTTACAGACACAACCAGAAGTGATTGTGAAGACGATTGAACGGTTTTTAGCCGACATTGAGATGTTCAAGAAGTAACTCTTTTTACGTCGGAAGCTTTAAAAAGGCCCTTTAGGCAAAACTCTGTATGCTTGATACACTTACGACAGCAGTCTCACAAGGATATGCTGGCTTATCGGAGGCATGCAAACGAGTCTATCATAGTCCCTGGAACGTCAATTTGACGCTTGAAAATACGCTGGGAGAAAGACCTGCGCAATGGGTTAAAGACAATCCTAAAAAAGCGCAAGGTATTTCCGACACTGCAACACTGATCGCTTATGGTTTTACTATAGGAACAATGTTTGATACATCAGTTGCACATCTCACTCCTGAAGGCTGGCTTGGCGCCCGCGCTATTTCACTAGGCGCCAATGGAATCGTATCTGCCCCTTACGGTATCTGGACAAATTTCATCTACAGAAAATTCAGTACAACCAAAGAAAGTTCGCAACTTCGTAAAATCGCAACAGATCTTTTTGCGTTTATCACTGGTCAGAGCGTCCCTGTCTTTGGGATTTATGCAGGTGCGACGTTCATTGAAAGCGGAGAAATAAACTGGTCAAAAATAGGAGCAGCAATGCTCGGATTTGTCCTTTACTCACCACTTGCCGGACCAACAATGAACTGGACCATGAGAAAAGGACGCGAATACTGCGGACTTCCTACAGCAGGACAAGTTACTGGAACACTTTCTCCAAAATGTCAATCGTGTAAAGAACAATCGCCTGCGCCTGCATCTTTGACGGGATGAATGCATCTTGCTTTGTGTGAACGCTGAACACTCTTACTTGATTAATAAGATGAATTTGATTTGTGAGTCCTGGATCGAGCTTGACTCCTTTTTCTGAAAGCTTGGCGATAAGATTTCCTAGCCCAATCCCTGGCGCTTTTTCAAGCAAGTCCTGTCCGGTCGCTTCATAATATTTTCGATGAAGTGCCGTCTCCATCACCCGACCGCACAAAATGATGGCACTGCGATAACAACCCGCGTTCATGCACGACTGGATCTCGCTTAAGTCTGCAAGAATCTCGCTACGCACATCACCAGGAATCAAGTTAGGCTTGATAGAGGTTTCGGTCTGCACGTCAGCAACAACCTGAGCCAGCTTTTCGAGAATTGCAGGCATTTCAGATGGAGTTGCCTGCGCAAGCTTCCGCGCCAAACCTTCCGCGTCTGTTCCTTTAGTTTCCTCAACCATTTGCTGAATGGCACCTTTAAGCAACAAACGCGCACCCTCCTGGCGCTGCCGCTTAAAATCAGTGATGTCCCCTTTCGGAGATTCGCCAAGCAAACCCAACACGCCCCTAATATCTGCAATCTGCTGCCTCATTCCCATGGCTTTTTTCGTGCCCACTAACTTTATATAGTTATTGTTCCAATCTAATTATCATGAATTATCTCATTTCCGTTCTGCTTGTCCTTGTGCTTGTTGCTGCGTGCAGTGAGCCTAAAAGACTCACACCAGAACCTTTGGCTCCATTGGAGCAAAGGAATGTAGAAGCAGTCGAAAAGGTGACCCGCCCTGCACAAAACTTCACACCTGAACCAACACCCGAAGAACACAAAGTTCCACTTTCTCCACTTGAAAATACTGAAAATGTGCCCGACCCATATAGCTCGATTGGATGTGAACAACTTCTCACGGCAGAACAATTCGCAAGCGCCTGCCAAAAAATGGCAGACACGTTTGTGGTCACCTCCCAAATCGGAACCCGCAACTGTTTTGTTAACATCCGCGACCGCGACAACGAACGCCGCACCGCAGGACTTACGCTTACAGGCTTTAGTGATGCACAAGCTGCCAAAAAAGAATTCGAGCGACGAGCGCACGTCCTTGGCCGTAATTTGTCCACATCAGCAGGAGAGCAATCCTACCAGTTCACCAAAGTTGATCGAGAAACGCTCACATTCCTGCGCAGCAACTACATTGTTGAAGTGGGGGTTGACAAACAATTATGCAACGAAGACGAACTGCCCGTGCTTGCACAAAGCATTGACAAACACATTTCTTAAGCCCAATCCGTGAGTGAGACATCCTTTTCTTTGAGAATATTGCTTTTTTCCAATAATGGAGCAATATCAATTCCGAACTTTTTCTTTGCCCAGTGCTTGGCATAGGTGAGCGTAAGCTCTTTGCTGCCGAATAAAATGGGCTTACTTGCAAGCGCTTTTCTTGTCGCTTCCCTTGTCACCCAGACTCCCAGTGGAAGGACATATTCATCAGTGATAAAACGCAAAGCAAGGACGCTGGACTGGCGCTTTTGCTTTTTCATATACTCTGCTAGCGCCATACGAACGGTGTAATAACCGCCTGCACAGTTCTTTGCGTAGTCTTTGCGTCCTTCAAAACGCTCGTAATCAGAACTGTACTGCACATTCTCAGATTTTGCGTACAATTCAAAGAGCTCATAGCGCCAACGCTCAGGGAACATAAGAATCAAATAATTATTCCCCAGATATTCGCCTGCGTACACCGCAAAGTCACCTATGGGGAGCTCACGGACTCCTTCTAGGAAATGATTAGCAAGCATATCATCAGTCGCAGTGATACTCCAGCGCGTTGGGACAAGTTTGCGCTGTTTTCCGAAGACTCCGATTGAAAGCATCCTTGCAAGCGAGTTCTCATCCATCTCTTTTTGGTAGAGAGTAGTGATTGCTTCCGTCGCCAAAGCGCCCTTATCATCAAAGAATTTTTCAACCTTTGCAGGAATGTGCGGATTTTGCGTGAGCGCAATAGACTTAAGCTTTCCCTGCGGACCCATGGGAGCAGTCCATTGGTCAGGACGGATGCTTGCACGCGGAGCTTTTTCAAGCTGGATATCCACATCAACTGGCTTTGTCGCCATCGCGATTTCCTGCGCGATTTCAACTACTTTTTCCGGTTGTTTAACACTGCTCTTTTGCGAACTATTAATCAAACCCGCACGGTAATTCACAATTTCAGGAATCTGGTGATTGGTTTGCGCCCAAAACCTCGGCGCGTCAAACTTCCATGCTTCAGCTTCGATTTGTGGCGGGGCAAGAAGGCCGACGTTCACAAATGGATAACCAAACCTGCCTACAAAAGGAGCGACTCCGGACCCTGAAAACTCTGCTTTTGCCAGCGGCGCGTGCTTTAGTGCATTTATAAGAATTCTCTCCTTTTCCTTGTACGCAACACGGACGAACATTACAGAATTCACGTTTTTGATTGTTTTAAGGGTTGCGGTGAGCTGTCTTGTGCTAACTTACGCATCACTTTCCACATGCGGCTCGTCTTCAAGTGTTTTCTTGAATTGCGAACAGGTCTTCTTGTTCTCCCAATAGAACCAGCACTTGTTCCCAAACGCCTTGAAATTGAAACAACGCTCGCATGGTGATGCCATACTGATATTTGTCCTCCTTTCCTTTAAAAACATTTCGACCCAACCTTTTTAAAGGGACACTTTACCTCATAACATATGCTTACCCAAACTGAAGTCAAGAAAATCAAGGATGAGCTTAAAACGTGCACTAGGCCATTGTTTTTCTTCCATGACGACCCTGATGGATTGGCGAGTTTTGTACTTTGTTACCGTTTTGTTCAGGAAGGACGCGGACTCCCCGTCAAAGCGTACCCGCGTATCACAATTGAATTTGCACGAAAAGTTGAAGAGTATGGCGCGGACAAAGTGTTTGTCCTTGACGTCGCCATGGTGGACCAGGAATTCATCGACGCGGTAAAAGTGCCCATCATTTGGATTGACCATCATACACTTCTTGAACGAGAGAACGTGCTCTATTTCAACCCGCAACGGCGCGGAGTGAATGTTCCCACGCCTGTCTTGATTTGGCAAGTGATAGGAGAAGATCGGCCACAAGACTTGTGGATTGCGGTCACGGGAAGCATCGGAGACTGGTACTTCCCACCGTTCGCAAAAGAATACCAGGAAAAAAACGCAGACCTTCTACCCGCGGAATGCACCACTGTTCAAGAAGCCTATTTTTCAACTCCTATCGGACGACTGGTCAAAGTATTTTCTTTTATCCTGAAAGGACATATGACTATGGTCATGCAAAGTATCAAGACATTGACGCGGCTTGAAGACCCGCGCGAAATTTTGTTCCAGACAACCTCACGTGGAAGCTTTTTATACCGAAAATATGAATCAGTAAATGAAGATTACGAAAAACTTCTTGTGGAAGCCAAGCAACACGTGACTGATGATAAACTATTCCTGTTCATCTACCACGATGACAAGTTGAGCCTCACCAAAGACCTAGCGAACGAACTTCTTTACCTATTGAAAGACAAAATTGTTATCCTTGGACGCGAACGGAACGGAGAAATGCGGTGCAGCTTGCGCGCGCCGGAAAAAATTCAACTTTCCAAAGCACTTGAACACGCGCTTGTCGGAATCCAAGGCTACGGCGGCGGACACGAACAAGCATGCGGTGCAGCGATCAAAAAAGAAGACTTCGAAACTTTCATCGCAAACCTACGCAAAGAATTGAAACTTTAAGCTATCTTTTTATACTCTCTTTCTTTTACAATTCGCATGAGTATTTTAAGCACGTTCCTTAGTCTGTGGCGTAAACAACCATTCGAGCAAGAACTCCGTATTAATGATGAAGACCTTGAAACGCCTATTGAACCAAGTCTTCAAGCCACACCAGAAGAAAGGCATCGGCTTCTTGAGCAAGCAGAAGTCTCGCTCAGGCGCGATCTTCAACAACTCCGCGGACTCATCCAACAAGGATTTATTGCGCGAACTGGAAACGATTCTTTTGTTACACCACGAGTCATACAACAGATACGACCGAAAATAATCGCGCTCAAGGGAGAATCACTTTACCTCAAAGACCTTGCCTCGCGCACCAAGCGCGAAGACTTACGGCAAGAACTCAACCACAACTGGCCCCTTGTTTATGCAGCAGCGGCACGCATGATGAGGTATCTTGAGGCAACTCAAGCAGGAGAATTAACGCTTGCACAACTCTCTGAACAACTCTTATGGGAAGCAGATGAGATTGAAAGGGTCGCGGGGTGGGGCTAATGCGCCGACGGGGCAATCGCCCAGAAGTAATAAGCGTAGAATAACCCAAGTATTTAATTCTTGCGTCATTCTAATTCTTTCCGTTCGTCTAACATCTTTTTAACAATTTTGGACAGTTCTCGTTCAGACCACTGTCTTGGCGTATCATTATGATTCGAATAATCAATTGAGGAAACACCATAATTGCCAAAAGATATCAATGGCGTGTCAAAAGTAGAGAGTGATTTGCCAATGCCGAACATCTCGTCCTCTCTGCGTTGCATTCTTCCAACTTCCTCAACCAACTCTTTTAACTCAACTAAGGAAGCAGGATTTTCCTTTATTCCCTTCACTAATTTGGACATCTTACCAAGTTGTCTACGCAATCGTTTTGCTTCCAAATCTTTGAGTCGTTGAGCTTCTTTTGTGCATTTACCCTTGCAATATTTTCTTGGTGCCCCTTGTCTTGAATGTTGATGCAGTGGTATCTCCTCTCGACATCGTTGACAGAGTTGCTTTTGGGTTCGTAGCTTGTAAGTCATAAACACTGCAAGGGACTCCTTACTTCTTAAATCTTGTTATTTTAGACTTTTTTAGAACATACTTTAGCCAATATACTATTAAATAATTTAGATTGTTAGTAATTACGTGCAATTAACAACCATTACCTTGTGTAAAGAGACTAAAACGAAGCTGGATACCTTGAAAATAATACCCAGAGAATCGTATGACCACCTCATTAATCGGATACTTAACAGGAGATGCGCTTTAGTGCGGAGGAAAAATGCAGACAACAGAACAAACCCTATCAAAGTTGCTTGAGAGCATACACGCGCTCATTGCAGAAGCTGAAAAAGAAGAATAAAGCCGTTTGCCGACGGCTTCAAAAAGTGAAGAACAATGAAAGAGAAAGACCAGTTTGATTTAAGCATTGGTATTACCCTATCAAGAAGGGAGCGCAGAAGGTCACGCATAATTACCCTGAAGCTTACTCCTGCGGAATTTTTGCAGCTTGAAGAAGCAGTGCCAAAAGGTCAGCGTGGACAATACATTCGGGAACGCCTCTTCGCACAAGAGGTCGGAGAATGAGACCTCGCAAATACTTACACGGTGCACGTAACATACAAGTCACAGCAGACATTCAACTGTTAAATCATCTGGACGAACTTAGAGTAAACCGAAGCCAGCTCTTTAACGATGCAATGGCAGCATTCATTGGAAACAAGGAGAGTACAATTGAAGAAATGCAAGCTGAAATTGAACACTTAGAGAAGTCCATACTTGACTTACGAGGGAGAAAGGCAACAAAGGAGATGATTTTGAAGGAAAAGCTGCGCTCAACGGAAGAAGCTAAGACGTTAGCAGAAAAGCAACGTGCTGAAAAGGAAGCAAGGAAGCAGTTTTGCAAAAAATGTGTTTCTAAGATTGAAGATGATGCGTCTTGCCTAAAAAATCAACTTTGCAAAGCTTGCTATTGGGACTCAGATGAATTAAAACGAGACTTAGCAGCGATACGTGCGGAAAAAAGTGAAAAAAATGCAGTTCAAGAGGAAAAGAATGGCAGCATTTAAGGAGTTATGTATTGTATTATGTATATATAACTATAATATAGAATATTGTTTGGTATGGTGATGACTTGACAGACGCCCCCACTCCCTTCACGGTGCTCCTTGAAAAAGCACACCGAATCGCAATAAAAACTGCAGTTTGCGCAGCGAAACGAGCACATCGCCAGTCTGTAAAGAACCCAAACGACGTGCAATGGGTGCGAGCCGTTTGCTATGCTTCACAAGTGCTTGGCTCTCTTTGCAGCAATGCAGAGGTACAGCAGTTAAAGAAAGAATTAGAGATGCTCAAGAATGTCATTATCAAGTAAGCCATTATTTGAAAAGCTGGGCGGAAGGCAAACCGCTCTTTTTTATCGTGAGCTTTACAACAGTGCAGTTGAAGGCAAGATAACGTTTGAAGAAATGGCCGTAACAATGAATAAAGTTTCTTGTGCGCACCCTCAGAAGAACTGGACGCAAAAGGATGCTGATGAACTCAAGGAATCGTTTCACAACACTCTCTTCATCACTATAGCCAACAAAGAAATTGAACTTGCAGAAACAAAAGCAACACTTTGCGAAGTAATACAACACCTGCACAGGTCAATGGCAGAAGCACTTGTTTGGGCCACTCGTGACATTGACGCAATTACCCCTGAAATGCGAAAGTTTGATGCACAACTGCAAAATGTACAAGTTAATTCTTACAAACTTATCGGAATGTTTGAAGAGGAGATAATGAAAATAGAAACAGAAGAAACGCAGGGTTGAAGCAAAAGTCCAAACAAGTAGATACTAACTGAAGCTAAGACTTTTACAAGCTCAAATTTTTTCAAAGTTTCCTTTGTATTGTGGCTTTTTACCTTTTATGAGTTCCCATACTTTTTGCGGGTCAGTCAAGTACATTTGTATAATTTCTTTTGGACTTTTTTCTTTACACAAATCTAAAATGACCTCGCTACCGCCGTACTGAAAAGTTCTGTAATCTTCTTCAATTCTGCGCTTGACTTCTCCTACTTCAAGTCCCAGACTTGTTGCATTTTCAAGCATCCAATAATGATTAAGGCCGTGCACAACTGCTTCATCAACCACCGTTCCCACAGCCATAACGTGCTTGAAGTCCTTGTATTCGTGTTCTAATTGTCCTGTTTTTGGGTTTGTTTTAGGAATAATTGTTACCATTTGCTCTAAAATTCTTTTTTTACCTCCAATCAATGCTCTGTGCAGAGGTTCACAATAAAGAGACGTGCAGATTTTGAACCTGTCAAGTGGCTGTCTGTTTTTTCCACCAAGATATGATAAAAAAGTGGCTTCAGTATAAACAACCATCTTTCCATCCTCAAGCTTCACTTTTGTCGCACTTGTTCCACTATTAAATTGACTAGTTCCGTATTGTTGCAGTCTTGGATTTCCATCATTTCCAAGTATGGTGTTGCCAGTTTTATCTTTGAATCCTATTGTTGTTTCACATTTTGTTCCGTAGTGGTTGACTAAATAGACCGTGTTTGAATTTGCAGACTTTGCACTTCCTGCTTCAAATACAGGTTGAATTTCTATATTGTTATCAACCGCAAGTTTTTGAAATTCTGATTTGACTTGTGGAAGAACAGTCCAATATTCGTCCAGCTTAACGCTTTGTTCCAATGGAATGAAAAAATCTCGTGCTCTAAGTGAATAAAAAACAACCTCTCCTGCTTGACGTATGACCTCATTTGGACCTGCATCTTTCCAAATAGTGTTACGAACTCTATCGCAAAGAGACGCATCGTCAAGCGCATCTTTCCATTCACTCGTGTACACTTCGTTATGCGCAGAATTATTGTTTTGCAAAACTCTTTGAGTTGAACTTGTATGTCCTTCTTTATTACACAATAATGCAGAACCACCTGTGACTATTGCAAGACCTGTTGCTCCGACAAGCAGACCTGTCTGCCACGTTTTTCGGGGATTGCTTTTGCGCTTCATCTCAATATTCAGGAAAAGTGTCTTTATAAATCTTCTCTTTTCGCCCCGTCAAAGTAATTAAACTTGGCAAGTTGCTAACGTTATTCCCTTTTATATTGAAAATAACTCTTACGATATGTTTAAAAAATGTGGCAACATACGTGCTATAAAAAGAGGCATTATGAAATATTCACTGCTGGTTATCTTCACTCTTTTAAGTACACTTGTGCTTGCTCAAACTTCTTCTCAATTCGCTACTACAACAGGAGTGACCGTTACAGGTACAAATCCATTAACAGTGAGTGTCACAGGATGGCAGTTTGTATTTACGGATGTGTATGCGTGGAATGGCGCATCGTGGCAAGTTGTTGGAAAACTAACAAGTTCCACTCCTGCGCAAGGCAACTGGCTCGTACTATCACAAGGAAGCCAAGCAACTTTATCTTTCACTCCACAAGCAGCACACGCTCATCTTGCAATATTTGCGTGCAACCAACTTTCTTCAACAAATTACGATTGCAATGGGAACATTCTGCTCAATTCAAACAATCAAGTGATTTCCTACAATGCAAAGTGGATGACGAAACCAATTCCTATCATTCCTGCAAAATGGACTCCAGACCCTCTTCCACCAATTCAAGAGACACCAGTCACAGAATCGTGTAAAGGACTAATACTCAAAGGTCCTTCACAAGACAAACTTAATATTGTTTTTGTCCCAGATTATAGCTATTCGGCTCTGCCCGACTTTACAACATTTGCTAATGACGTAAAGAAACATCTGCAAGTTATTCTCAGTGTAGAACCATTTAAATCAAATGCAAACAAGATTAATTTTTACAGAGTGGATAAAATAAGTGAAGACGTTAAATGTGGTTTAACAAAGAATGAATGTGGAAACAGAGCCACTGCGCTATCACAAGAGTGTCCAAGTGATAAAACAATCGTTATCGTTAAATCGGGAATTTCAGGATATGCAAGTTCTGATAGTCGTGGCTCTATTAATACAGCAGTTACGAGAAGTTGCGATGAAAGTGTGCTAAACGTTTATGGAATGACTCCCCATTGCGGTCCGATGAATGAAGAAGCTTTGACGATTCACGAGTTGGGGCACGCTTTGGGGTTAGCCGATATGTACGTTATAGGTCAACCTTTCGGTTTTGATTATTCATATATTGTAAATTGTGATGGGGTTGGATGCAAAAAATGGTGTAGTGGAGAGCCAGACTTAAGGAACTATGTTGCTGCCAAAGGAATCTGCCAAGCAAGAACGCAAGAGAACTGTCTTGGAGACGCATTAAGCCAGAGAGATGAACAAGGAAATTATAAATGGCCTCTTTATCGCTGTGGAGTCATAGAAGGCAAGTGTGATGTTCGTGAAGGATATGAAAACGTAGGAACAGACTGCGATTCAGGCACAGGGTGCTATATGAATTGTGGTGGGACTACAGGATGGAGACCTGTAAAGGAAAATACAGTTATGATGTCGCAAGAAGGTGCTGATGGTGACGTGAATTTAGTTTTTGATGCAATCTCATATGCACATCTGCTTGATATATTTGCGGGATACAGGTAAATTTCAAACGAGTTAAGGAAAAGGGCTTAACAAAAGAGCATATTTTTAATTAAACAGAGAGATACGAATCCTATGAAGTTATTGTTGCTATTTGGATTAGTATTTCTTGTCTCGTGTGTTACTTCTAATCAAATGAATGATTGCCAAGGTCAAGTTATAACTTACGAAAGCATTCCTCAAAGATTGCTGCTTGATAATTTTCTGGATTTTGGATATTTCGCAAATTTTTCCGTCTGTGCGGAAGCTATCAATGAGCAACTTACTGATTACTCAATCAAAAAGACAGAAGCAAAGTATTGGTGGACTTACAAAGGGAGCACCTATCAATACTTCATAGAAAGACCATATGGTTCAACAAACGAGTATATTTCACGAATCCATAAACTGTTAATAACACCCACGTCAGCGAAGGCATTGCGACAAGAGTACACTTTCCTTTCGTGCAAAAATTTCTCGGTAATGAACCCCGCATCATTTCCCGCTGATAAATGGTACGTATGGGTTTCAGAGCAAGATAGAGGCCTTGAAGTCGGCATTAGAGCTGATAAGTTGACTGGAAAAGAACCCACAAGTCAAGACTTACATACTTTTTCAAAGGAAATAATAAATTGTACAATTCCATTACCTGCATCTTTTCCTTCTGAACCAGAACCAATAATTGAAGATGACAGAGAGTATTGCAGAACACACATTTGTTTGCAGTGACCAAAAAGAAAACAATACATTGTTAATTCAGAAATGACCTTCTTATGATGACAATCATTGATAAAACTATAATCTGAATAAGCAAGAAAATTATACTAAGTGCTATTGCAGCAATCGGAAGCTTTCTTTTTCCTTTCTCACTGACACAGATTCCCTTGATACTTAAAATAAGCCCTAGAAGCGGTGCAGCAGGAATGAAGAAAATTAAACTTGCAACCAATGAAATTTCATTGAGATTTTCACCAGATAGTTTTCCCTTCTTCAACAAGCGTAATAAAACTCCTGAAATTATTATTGCAAAAATCACGAACAACAGATAAGTCAACACTATCTCTGCATTTGGTGACTCTGCAAAAAACCTATCAATCTTATTGGCTGACGCAATTTC
The DNA here is from genome assembly GCA_018303245.1 of Candidatus Woesearchaeota archaeon. Lineage (GTDB taxonomy): Archaea > Nanobdellota > Nanobdellia > Woesearchaeales > ARS49 > JAGVYM01. The sequence goes on from JAGVYM010000028.1 coordinate 22,868, forward strand.
GCCGTTGATGATATTTGAAACGTGTTGAGGAAGACCGAATGCACCAACAGCACACAACGATTTAAATTGTGACCTTCCTTTAAACTCAACGAGTCTAAGAGGCACAGTATTCGAGCGACAGTTTTCGGATGTGGGATATTCTGCGTCAAGTTTTTCTACTAACTCTTGAAAAAATCGTATTTCTTCATTTGAAAGTCTTCCCTCTGACAATTTATCGAGTTCAAAATCATATCCGTGACGAATGTAAACTTTAGTACGATACTGACCATCTTCATATAGAACGAACTGCTCCTTTGCGGCAAGTGTTTCAAGAGAATAACTGAAATAGGCTGGTTTAATATAAATAGATAACGCCAGAGCAGTGGTAGAAAGGAGAAGTAATAAAATAAAAACGTAGCTGTACCTCATAATTGGTTGAACAATTCTATCATATAATAACTTTTTCATTATGAGCGGTTGTAGACTTCAAAAAAGAGAACATATTTATAGCTCTGCTTCTAAAATAAGAATATGCAAATGCCTTTCAGTTTCATCATATTGCAGACACTTAACGAACCAGTAAAATCAGATAATTGGCAAGACCAAAAAACAGAGTCTGACTCTGTAAATACCCCAAATTCACCTGACGCTGTCACAGTTAGCGGAAAAGTTAGTTTGCACTTTGAAGGTGGCAGTGCGAGTGGAATAGAAGGATACTCATTCACCATTGAACAAGGAAACAACGAACTTTTCTTGCGCATTAATGGCAAAGCAGTACATAAAACAAAAGGACCATACGATAGCCCATTGCAATACTACAATAACGTGCTTAATGGAAAAACAATACTTCCTGATAAAAATTACGCATTGACAGGAGTGATTAAGAACGATGACAAATACAATCCTGAGCAACCATTCACATTCATCCTTAACAGCAACATTTATATGTATAACAAACTCCCTTTATAAATAGAAAAGACCTATTGCGTGCCTATGGAATACCCTCAAGTATCTGGTTATGTTGAACCTTTTGTCTCTGTTTTTCGTACTGTTTTTGAAAAGCTTTTTGTTGACAAAAACGAAAAAATAAACGCAGTCGTGATTCTGAATCAATTGAAAGAAGAAAAGATTGACATTCAAAAGTTAAAGCAGTTCTTTAGCAAGCTTCCTGATGGAGAATGGAGTTTGAAAATCTTTTTTGACCACACGAATGAAATTAATGAAGTATTCTTGCTTTCTGATGAGTACATCAAAAAGTACGCAGTTACAAATGTTTCTGCAGCAGACATTGAAAACATCAGGTGGGAGATTTTGCTTGAGTCAATGCTTGAGTATTCGAAGTTCTCAAACGAGTTATATGATGCTCTAAAGTACAACAAAGCGCACTTATCACAAGCAAGACTGCGCTTGCTTAACGAGCTGATGCTTATTTTTAAGTACACTAAAGAACAGTCTAAAGTGATATACGAAAAGTTCAAGAATCAGAAGTTTTCAAGCAAAACACTCATCAAGTTTAACCAGTATCGTATTGCGATTGAGTTTTTGATGTTGCGAATTTTGTACGTTCTTTTGCATCTTGCGGATGCAGATGACAAAACGATAAGCCATTACGCTGAGCTTGTAGGTAAGCAGCGTATTTCATTACTGACACAAAAGATGCCTTTACCTATCTACACTTAAAATGGATGTCAGTTCTGATGTAAACACTGTTTTTGCATACACTAATCCTGCTCACAAATTTCACACTCCTGTCTCGCTGCATATGGCGAAACGAAAGAGACATCATTACGTGCTACTTGCTAAAGTCAATAGCAGCTTTCTTTATACTTATACCAATCTTCTCACTGATTGTGGAAACATCATCGTGCAAGCAATTACTGGATTTAGAGAAGAAAGAGAAAAGGCAAATGCAAAGAACCCACTAAGCGCATTCTCCATTTCAGCGATTGTGAATAGCAAGATTAAGGAGTTGCTTGAAGAGTATAACGACAAGTATTCCAATTTTAACATAAAGTCAACTAAAGAGTACATTGATTTGCTATTAACTAAGTTCTCAATACCTGAGCTTTATGAAAACGATAAAGCACTGGGAGAATTCAGGGAACAGTATCTGATGGAAGCGGACAAAAGGGCTTTTGAAGCGTTGAACAAATTTGTTCGTTTCTTCCAACATTATGACCTGATGAAGATTGAAGAATACGAAAATTACGAGAACTGGCTCAAGAAGATTAAAGATAGTTCTCAGGATGTATTTGAAAACAAGCAGGATTTTGAGGATATGAAAATTGCAGCAGAACTGCTTTCGTACAATGAAGAACTTGGAAAACTTTCGTTTTTCACCTGCGACTTCAATATGCACAAGTCAATACTAACTGTGGCAAAAGAAAACAAGCAGAATGTAGGAGATATTGAAATAATCAAAAAGTAAAAAATTAACCGCTTTCCTTCTCAACCTTCCTCTTGAGCGAATGAACAGTCTTGAATAACTCCTGAATCTGCGGTATCCGCATAAATTCATCCAGTGCCTTGATTTCTCGTTCACGCTCAAGCTCTGCAATCTTTACACGGTCAAGCGGTCTTCTGCATTGAACGCAAACCGTATCTGTGAACTTATTGGGCAAGTGACAGAATAGGCAAGGTCTTGTTTTTGGCTGCAAGTGTTCCATACTCGCATCTGCTTTTACAAGTCCTCGCTTGACAAGTTCAAGCTTGAATGCGTCTTCTTGGTCTGACAAGTCATAGGTTTTAAGCTGCTTTGTACTTGTCCACCGTGCTGCGTGCTGAATTTCAACATCGCTATCTCCTCGCAAGCGTCTGAAGGTAACTCCGTTTCGCTTCAGGGAGTAGCAAGTTATCTTCTTGCTGATGCCAAGCTTCTTGCAAGCAATGCGTAAGTGCTTGTTTAACGCTGCTGGATTGTATTGCTCTCCAAGTTCATTAACGAACAAGAATCGTTCGGGGTCATTCTTGAAAGGATGCTTGTTCAGCCATTGCGTTAGATACGCATACGAGTCAATGCCTTGCAGAATGCCCACTCCTTCTTTGCCGTGACTTGTAAGATGGACTTTAGCATAGTTGTCGTGTAGTTCAACGTCCTTAATCCTGCGCCAAAGGAGTTCTTGCGGACGTGCAAGACTTTCAAGGGCAAACATAAGGTACGCTTGGATGCAGGGCTTTTGGCTAAAGTATGCAAGGAGTTTTTCAAATTCTTGCCACGTAAATCGGTCTTTCCTGCTTGTCTGCCTGCTCTTATCAACTGCAATTTTCAGGTGGCGCACAACGTAAGGAAAGACTGTTTCATCTGTCCTGCCACGTTCATCAATGTCAGGCAAGATTGCTTTCCAAAGGTACTTTGTGTCACGTTTGAAGTCGCTTGCAGTCTTTGCGTTCATTTGCTGATTTACAAAGGCCACAATCGCATCAATGTCTTCTCTGGTGAGGTCTTTGAGGTTCTTTGCCGTTTTGTGAACAATTATTTTGAAAACTTGCAGCAAGCGTATTCTGCGGACGTAGCTGATGTCTTGTGCTTCAAAACGTAGGAAGAGCTTTTTGAAGTACACAAGGTTTTCGCTGTTTTGGCAAATGTATTTTCTTGCAGGGCTTGCTTGCATCAGCTCATCAAGATTCTTCTTGAAGCGTTCATACTTCTCTTCCGAGTTGTAGATGTCGTTTTCTGCCATTGTGGTTTTTCTCCACTTCTGGCGATTTATATATGCAGGTATTACCACGCATCTGATTTTTGCAGTTATGCGTCGGCCGTGCAAAAGTCCACAAGTGACAACCACTTGCAAACTTCTTGCGTTTCCTGCGAGCAAAGAAGACGCATCAAACTTGTAGCGTAATGCGCCGACTGTGCTTCAGTCCGAAAGTTCATATCCCTTTCAGTCTGTGTGCCTTGCGTTAGCGCATTCAACTTATTACTTTATGCGCCGACGGGGATTCGAACCCCGGCAATTAGCTTGGAAGGCTAATGTACTACCGCTATACTATCGGCGCTTAACGAATGAACCAAAGAAAGTGATTTAAAAAGGTATCGGCCTTCTGGAGGCTAATATGAAAAATACAACCTCTGAATTCATTCTTGTCAAAAAATCAGGAGTGCACGGTAAAGGAATCTTTGTAGCTAAAAAAATTTCCAAAGGAACCCGCATCATTGAGTACATAGGTGAAAAAGTGAGTAAGAAAGAAGGAACACGGCGGGAAAAACTTCAAGAACAACAAGTGAAACAAGGAGATGGAACAATCTACGTTTTTGAACTTGATGAACAATGGGATATTGATGGAAACGTTTCTTGGAACACTGC
>JAGVYM010000028.1:27180-28270 GCA_018303245.1 Candidatus Woesearchaeota archaeon
CCCTGCAAGTGCGGCAAAAAAAGGTGTGTTGGATACATGGTCGCGCAAGAACATTGGCCTGAATTAAAGAAAAGATTTAAGCTGATTAAATAGTGACCAAGTTTATGCGCTTCCCACCTATTTCCTCTTATCCGAACAAGAAAGATGCCCAAGGTAATTTGATTTGCAAGAATTGTGACAAACAGGTGAGCAAAGGACGACGGTTTTACTGCAGCGAAGAATGTCTGAACGTATTCACGCGCGATCACTCTTGGACACTTGTTCGAGAGGACGTGCTTTCGCGGGACAACTACCGATGCGGAATTTGCAGCACCCGCAAACGACGGTCACAACTGGATGTTGACCATATCATTCCTGTACGGCTCGGGATTGACCCTTTTAACAAACAAAATTTACGGTCGCTCTGCAAAGAGTGCCACCTGGCAAAAACCAATCTTGAGCGAGAACATTTGTAAGTTGGCACAACATTTAAAAGCCTCCTATTCGAAAATAGACCTGTGGAAACTATTATCGCTATCGCAGCACACGCTGAAGACATTATCACTGGAGCAGGTGGAGCTTTGGCCAAATACGCAAGCGAAGGAAAACAAGTCCAAACCATTATTTTTGCAGCAGGAGACAACCCTCGCAAGAAAATCAAGAAAAGCATCAAAGCAGACCAACTTATTGGCGGTTCAACAGTAACCCATTTCTCCTTACGCGCGGGTCATCTTGAAGAAGACTTTCGCAAGAAAAATATCCGTGCACGACTTCTCGTCCTCCTTGAACGCGAACAGCCTGAAAAGATATTCACCCATGGCTATGAATTTGATGGAGAACACCGCGCGGTGAGCAGAATCGTGCTTGAAATAGTCAAAGAGGCAAACCTTTCTTGTGAAGTGTATGCGTTTGCCACCTCGCCTGTTTCTTTGCTTAAGAAAAACCTGCCTCAACTTGTGGTAGATACAACAAAAACGTTTACCACCAAAGTCAAGGCAGCGCTTGTCCACAACCAACACCTTCCCACAAACCTGCTTTTTTGGAAACTACTGCTCAAAGACAGATTATGCGGACTTGTCACACAAACCAAATATGCGGAGTTGTTTTACAA
>JAGVYM010000025.1 GCA_018303245.1 Candidatus Woesearchaeota archaeon
ACAAACACCACCGCGGAACGCGAAAAAGTCCTTTTGAACGAAACACCCGGACATCTCTCATCATCACAAAAAAGCGTGTTCGACCACTTGCTGCCTAATATCTATCTCACTGAAAGCAGAAATGCAGCGATTTTAGCAAGCGAAAACCCGTTCACCGTCTATAACGGATGGTTTTCCGAACAGCGCAAACTTTTACAATTCTCCATCCCTAGCATTGAAAACACTCCCGCAGTCGCATTATCATTCCAAGCACCAGAACGCCACGGCAACCTCATCATCACACTCAACGGAAACCTCATCTTCAACGGGCCAATCAGCACACAAAACGTCGCACCCATCCTACTCCCTCGCTCGCTCTTACAATCAACAAACACCCTTGAGTTTGCAGTAACTGGTGGATTCTTCCAAACACGGCGTTACTCCCTCACCGACATCAAAATCATCGCAGACATCACCGACACTGAAAAACAACAAGCAGTAAGCTCATTCACTCTCTCAGAAAACGAATTCGACAACCTCGAATCAGCATACCTCGAATACCTCCCCTTGTGCGACCAAGGAAACGTCGGAGTACTCACTCTCGAACTCAACGGACGAATCGTCCACTCAGGAACACCTGGCTGTGATTCGCTCAACCGCGAAGATTTGTTTGTTGATGATTTCAAACAAGGAAAGAATATCGTCACGTTCAAACTCAACACGGGAAGCTACCGCCTCGAACAAGTGCGCGCGCGAACAGTCTTGAAACCAGTGAAAACGTTCATCGACTACTTCAGCCTCAAAGAAAAAGCATACGAACGCGTACGAGATGGAGCAGACGACATCATCCTCCACATCGAATTTGTTGACGATGAAAAAACCAAACAAGCACAAGTCAACATCAACGGACGCTATGACATCATCGACCAAAAAGGAGCAGACTACGAACGCGAAATCAGCAGCTTCGTGCGCGAAGGAAACAATTACCTCGAAATCAAGCCACTCACTGAACTCAACATCGCACGCGTGGAAGTGCGCGTGGAATAGAGAAATTGCCATGAAAACTATAAAAATTCAGGCAATTTCTATCTTTCCTTTTGTGTTTTCATCATATAACAAAATTCGCCTGCTCGAAAGTTATCCACGTATATCGGCGAATTTTGGTATCCAGAAAATGCATGCTACATCAAGGGGTTTTACACCCATGCATTTTCTTGATCAAATAAGAAGACACAAAAGGAAATGAGATGGGGATTGGTAAAGCAGTAGCGATTGTAGCAGCCATCATCATTGGAATTCTTGCACTGCTTTATTGGATCTTGCCGTGGTGGGCAATTCTTATTGCACTCGTCGTCATGGCCGTGCTCCTTTTCTTTTTCTGGCCAGCCATTCTTGCGGGAATTGGCATGGCAGCTGAGGCAGGAGTAGCTGCGGCAGAAGGAGCGGCAATGGCAAACGCTGCAAAAGCAGTATCAAGTGCGACAACCGCGGCTAAAACAGCACACGCAAGCACACCTGTAACTCCTGCTTCGACAACAGTGATTGCGCCAGCAAACCACGACCCGATTGGAAACAGTGAAATTCTCAAGCGACTGGAACACGTTCTTGTTGTCGCAATCATCGGAATTGTTGCATACTTTATTTTAGGAAATGCGGGATTACAAAGCACGCAAAACATCTCAATCATTGGAACCATCGTAGGACTCATCGCAATCGCGATTGTCTACCCACCCGCACTTGGAGTGATCATGAAACTGGTTGGGATCATTTTCCTTGCAGGTGGAGGACTACTCATCTTTCTTATCGCAGGAAGGCTCTTTGCACCTGCGCTCATCACCACTGTAATGCTTGGAGTCTACATCGTTGCTGTATTCGCAACATGGAAAGGCAAAGCAGGATTTGTAGTATTGCTCCTTAACACCGTGCTGTTCTGGCTTTTGCTCTTCCCACCACTACTTTATTATCAACAAGCATTCAGGCCGGAAAGCCCACTCTATATCGCGGCAGAAAATCAGCGAACCATTTTTGAAGAAGGCTGGGCAAAAGTGCGGAACACCCCTGGGCTTATCAAAGAAGGAGGAACAAGCGCACAACAAGCAATCCAACGGCAAATCCTCATTGCGATTGGCAAATATGAAACCGGAGTAGAAGCCGCAAACAGCCAGCCACTAGGAGTATTCCTTGAACACGTCGGAGTAACGAGCCCACGCGTCCCACTTGGAACTCCCATCGATATGTACGCAGAACTCACCGCGCAAGCATTCAAGGCGGACGAACTTCTCAATGTCAACCTTCGCTGCTACGCAAAAACACTCGTTGGCAAAGAAATTCCTGGAAGCGCTGGCGAAATCCAACCGCAAAGCACCTTTGAACTCTCAGAACTTGAAAGCTACCCTATAGACTGTATCCTCGACTCAACGAAAATAGAAGAAGGAGCGGCAAAGGTAAGCATTGAAGCAACCTTTGACTTTGCCACTGGCGCATTCCTTAAAGGACACTTCATGCCCCAAGAAGTCATACGCGACTACGCACGACAAGGAAAACAGCCACTCACTGAATTCGGAATCACCGGAAAAGACCTCACCGCAGTCTACACCCCTGGACCCTTGCGCGTTGGAATGGGGCTTGGAAAACAACCTGTTCCCATCCTTCCTAACACCGCATTTGGGCCCACACTTGGAGTAACGTTTGAAAACAACTGGCCCCAAGGAAAATTTGTGGCGTTCAAAAAAATGGTCATTACTGCTCCTCCTGGACTTGAAATTAAAAGCATCGACGGCAAACCAGTCCCTGGAAACTGCAAACTCACCCCTCTCAAAGAACACTCGTGCATATTCCAAGAAACACAACTCGCCGAGTTCTTCCCTGATAAAATATTCACCAAAACACTGCGCGTCCAAACCCAAGGAAGATCTGTTGAAGAACTACTGGGTGGGGCACCACTTGCAATCAGAAGTTTTAAAGTGGATGTCACATACACATACCGAATCAATAAAGATGTTGATATCACTGTCTTGCCTTTGTTACCTTTGGTGAAACCATGAATAAATTTGTTATTGCACTCTCACTCTTCCTTGTAGGGTGCCAGCTTGGAGGAACCACCCCGACACCCGGACCACAGTTCTACGCAACAGGAACACAAGGACTTGACGTTCGAGTGAACACGCTTTCCAACAACCAACTGTTCATGTGCGAAGAAGGAGAAGTCCTTCTTGACCTGCACAACCTTGGAACCAGCGACATCGCACAAGGAATCTACACGCTCACTATTGAAGACCAAATCCTCAAGCCAGTTGGAAAAACAAAAAAACAAGGAAGCTACTCGCTCGAAGGAAGATCAGCAGTCAACCCAGTCGGCGGATACACCCAGCTCGGATTCAGATTTAAAACCAACAACCTTCCCGCACAACTTGAAACATATCAAACCCCCTTCATTTTCAACGCGTGCTATCCTTATGCAACCTCGGCAAACATTCCCGTATGCATCGACCCGACACGAGACCCACAAGCAGCACGCTCCTGCAAAACAACCCCTGTCTCTGGCAAAGGAGGGCAAGGAGCACCTGTCTTAGTGACTCTTGTCGAACCACTCATGGTAGTGCAGGACAACGCCGTCCTTCCCACATTCATCGTTCACATCGCAAACGCAGGAAAAGGACGAGTGGTCTCAACAGACTCACTCGGATTCGCCTGCGGAAACGGAGGAGGAACCCCAAGTAGCAAAGTCCGCGTCATGGCACAACTGCAGGACGAACAGCTCAAATGCCTCCCTGAAATGGTTGACTTGCGACAAGGAGAAACAAAAGTCACGTGCATGAGCAACACCTATTTTGGAGCCGCTGAAGGACGAGCAAACCAAGGAACATTCACTACACCTCTCACTGTACAATTAGAGTATGGCTACGTCACAACCCTGTTTTACCCATTCACCATCACAAGACTCGCACACCAAGAAGATTGCTCATCAACACAAGAAACGTACACTCCAAGCACTGTAAGCACCAGCACTGACCGCGGCATCAACTGGCCACCAAGAAGCTAAAAAAAATGAGGAAATTGCCTGAAAATAATAAAAAAACAGACAATTTCTCATTCCAGTTTTGGAAACAACAACTAAAACAGAGCGTCGTACTTTTAAATCCAAAACCGGAATGAACACAAAACTATATAAACAAAACAAACAGCAGAGGCCTCAATGAGAAAGAGCGTGATTGTGTTATTTGTTGTATTATTATCTTGTACGCAGTTCAACACGGGAACAGAACAAAAACAGCCCACCACGGGCTATCGCACAGGAAGCCAGGGATTGCTGATAACTTTCTTGCCCAACTTGCCACCCCCACGCGTGTTCGATCGCGACCCATTCAATGTCGTCTTACAAGTCGAGAATCTAGGGACGGGCAGAGTTGGAAACGGACTTGACCGACTCTACATCTCCGGCTTTGACCACAACCTCATCACTGGCATCGGGACCGATGGAATTCCCTTGCCGCTGCTTGAAGGAAGAACACAATACATCAACCGCGGAGGACTTGACACACTTTCCTATCGCGGAACCATCCGCTCACTCACTGAAAAACGCATCGACAAATACCAACCACTGATTCTTGCGACCGCATGTTACCATTATGAAACCATCGCAAACGCACAAGTCTGCGTCGACCCAGACCCATACGCACCGACAAGCACAGCACGCGTATGCACGCCAACCGCTGTTGGGACCGGAAGCCAAGGAGCACCAGTCGCAGTTACAAACGTACAAGTAGACGCTGCGCCTGGATGGACGCGATTCACCATTAATGTTCAGAATGTTGGTGGCGGTAGCGTGTTTAGAAACGGAAACCACTATTTGGCTAAGTGCTCACCCTACAACCCGGGCCTCGCATTCGACGAACTGGACTTTGTCCAAGTGGCAGACGTTATGATATCTGACACTAGTATCAAATCATCCTGCAAACCCATTGACTCAAGTGGGCACTTGCGATTACAGAATGGAGCAGGACAAATCTTCTGCGAACTGAATGCGCCTCAAGGACAGACTCCGTATCTGACACCGCTGAACATCGTTCTTAAGTATGGATACCGACAAACGATTGCCAAGCCTGTTGAGATTTATCCACTGTCGTAGCCGTAAAAAAACGACATAATCTTTATATAGTGCAGGAGATAGATTCAATTATAAAATGAGGCGATCACTTTTAATCTTAGCACTTCTCTTATTAGTAGCTTGTGGTCCTTCTGAAGACACTGCCCAAGTTGTCAACTTGCAAAGCCCATTCCTTGGCGGAACAGATGGACTTGTGCTTGGCTTCCAAGACTTACGACAGGAAGTGTTTGACTCAGGACGCGACCCATTCGATGTCGTCGTACGGCTTGAAAACAAAGGAGAATCCATTGTTGCTAAAAATAACGTACGCGTCAAACTTTCAGGAATCAATCCTTCCGAATTCGGAAAAACAGAAACACAACTTTCAGCAAGCCCTTCCGATGACGTAATTGAAGTCCGCAAAGAACCCAGCGGGAACACAATCACTCCTCCGCCTGTGTTTGTTGAATTCACTGGACTTGACCACAAAAATCAACTATCTGGAGCACAAAACCAATTCATTATCCGCGCAGACGCGTGCTATCTCTACCGCACAAAAGCAGTCAGCAAGGTCTGCGTGCGCGAAAACATTCTCACACCTGCACCTGGAGGAATCTGTGAAATTAACGCAGACAAACCTGTTGTCAGCAGCGGAGCACCCGTACAATTTAGCAACTTCAAAGAAAGCACCCGCGCAAAAGACAAAATCGGATTCACGTTTGATATCACAAACTCAAATAATGGACACATCTATGAACGCAACACGGCCTGTGACGCAAGCAAACGGCAGAATGAGAACCGCGTTTACATCACTGTCTCAACCGGAGTTCAAGGACTCCTGTGCACTGGTCTTGAGGCCACCACAAAAGGAGCGGAAGGATTTGTCACACTCTACGGCGGAAGCAAAACAATTTCTTGCACGCAAAGCATCTCCAGTAAAACTGACTTTGAACAGCTCGTGAACCTTGAAGCAGTCTATGACTACGA
>JAGVYM010000040.1:0-7004 GCA_018303245.1 Candidatus Woesearchaeota archaeon
TGAAAGTCGTAAGGGAACGGTTGTTGAAAAGTCGCTTAGGACAAAGGAAGAATCTTTTTTTGCGAAGAGAACCGGATACTTTGCCACTATAACAACATCAGAATCACGGGAAACCACCGAAAAACGAACTCCTTCGGGCGAGTAAGGAACAGTTGCCTTTGAAAAGTCAAAGTCGATAGCTTCCCAATTAATAGTGGGAACGCTCACAGTATAGCCTTGCCCTTGAAAAAAGCTAAAGTTGAGGCAGTGAGGAAGTTCAACCGCGAGGTATCGTGATAATGCTGTATCAACGTAAGAAAGTGATCTCATACTTGTTTTGTTTCCATCAAGGACGTAGGGAAGCTGGTGTTGTCCTAAGTAATAATGCACGGGAAGTCCATCGCCTGTTTCGCCGTACGCAGTGTCTCCTTTAGGGTTGACATATCCTCCTTGCGCGGCGATTTTATAAATTCCTTCTGTTCCAGTTTGTGCCAGGCAAGAGGAAATGTAGTCAGCAAATGACTCTCGTTCTAAAAATTGTGGCTCGGCCGTTGTTTTGCGAGACACATAAAACGCTAGGCTTAAGATGAGAACAATCACAATACCAAGGATAATGAACATTGTTATCTGCCCCTTTTTCATTGAGTGCTTGTCGAATAAGCAGCCTATTTAAATATTGCTCTTAATACCGAAAAAGTGTATGACTCCGCTTCACCCAGGCATCCTAGCACTTGACTTGTTCACCTATTTACCAGCTCATAAAACGTTAGTTCTTGCCGACTTGCATCTTGGTTTTGAGGAACGGCTTGCGCGCGATGGAGTACTTGTCCCGCGGATTCAGTTCAATGAAATCCTCGCCCGCATCAAGTGGGCATTTAAGCAAGTCAAAGTAAAAAAGCTGATTCTTAACGGTGACATCAAGCATGAGTTCGGACGGATTTCAAGGCAAGAGTGGAATGAAATTGCAAAGCTTGTGAAGTTTGTGCAAGGGGAGGGAGTTGAAGTTGTCGCGGTACGAGGGAATCATGACACTATTTTTGGTCCTGTTGCGAAAGAGCTTAATATTCAAGAGGTTGATGAAGTTAGGATTGGTGATGTTCTTATCATGCACGGTGATTACATTCCCAAAAAGCTTGCACCGATTATCATTATTGGCCATGAACATCCTGCCATCACACTTAAAGATAATGCAAAGCGGGAAAAGTTCAAATGTTTTGTGAAGGCAAGGCTCATCTGAAAAAAAGAGTTCTTATTGTTCAGCCTTCGTGTAATACATTTACTCAAGGAACAGATATTACAAAAGAAAACATCTTAAGTCCTTTGCTTGCGAAATCAACAGCACGCGAAGTGTTTATTGTAAACGAGAAAACGCGCGAAGTATTGGCGTTCGGAAAGGTAAGTGATTTGTAGAAAAACTAAGTGTACAGAAAAAGCTTATCCACAAAAAAAAGAGCCCGCTGTTAAGACAGCGGGTATGTACCATTTAGTAATCACCGTCGTTCCAGTGGCGAACAATGTCATTTTGGGCAGCTCTTTCACCAATTTCAAATCCGATTTCCCAGGACTTCATTTCATCCTCTTCGGATTGTTGGCTCCAGATGTCGTCGTCATCTCCTGCCAATAGGTCGCTATCCACTCTTTCTTGCCGGTCTAGTTCTTCCAACAAGTCCTCATCTAAAAGTCGTTGTTCCATACCGCACCCCGCATTTGTAGCACCCTTTGTTAAAAACTGAAAAGAGCATGAAAGTTATATAACTTTGGCTAACAGAATATAATTATTTAATAAATCGGAAGAAAGATGTAAAAGAAGAAACATTTATATAGAAAGACGAAATGTATAAAGAAGATTAGGGGGTTTATCATGAGACGCAAAGTTATCCAAATAGCGGAGTCAACACAGCTTATTTCTTTGCCAAGGAAGTGGGCAGTTAGGTATCAAGTTAAGAAAGGAGATGAATTAAACATTGAAGAGCAGGGCAGCACATTAATTGTTTCAACACAGAACGAGATTGCAACTAAGAAAATCACGCTGGATGTTCGCGGACAAAAAACATTCAAGAGAAGGATGATTGCGTTAGCGTACATTAAAGGATACGATGAAGTTGATGTCTTATACGATACGCCTGAGTACATTAAATCAATACAGTTGTTGTTGCAAGAATTTACTGGCTATGATATCGTAAGGCAAGACAAAAACAGTTGTACCATTAGACAGATTTCAAAACCCACTCCCGATGAATTCACCAACGTGTTTAACCGGCTTTTTTTGATAACTTCCGACACGTTAAAAACGATTATTGAGGCATTAAAAGAAAACGATTTGGAACAGCTTCAAGGAGTACAATACAGAGACACAAACATTAACAAGTATGTAAACTTCTGCAAACGCATCATAAATAAGGGAAACTATCCAATTACTGAGCAACCATCAGGAATCTACTTAATTCTCACGCTACTTGAATTAGTGGGAGATGAGCATAAGAAATTGTCAAAAAATATTTCAGACAACAAAAAGTTTGAAAAGCCGGTGATTCGGCTCTTAGAACAGATGAGCGTTTTTTTTGAATCATTAACCAAATCATTCAAAAGCAAAAGCAAAGATATTGCACTTGAAAATGCGAGTTTGTACGAAGAATTGCAAAACCAGATTGAAATTGCCAAGAAACAATCAAAAACTGATTCGCATATATATGAGATAATTAGCCACATTTTGAACATCATGATAGAGTTACAGGAAACAATCCTTGGTGAAGTGCTTTAAGTTTTGTACAAAATGTATCGACAGGACTCATGAATTGCTTGTTTAAGACGAGGAATATTGGCCCTTCCAAGTCCTTCACGGAAAAGTGAAAGGTGGTGCTTTTGCTGATAAACAAGTGATTCAAGATGCGATTTAAGACGTGCATACGCGTAGTGAACAAGATACTCTGTGCCTCTTGAGGACGTAGGAAGTTTTTCAAGTGCCCGTAGTTTTTGAGTGTACGTCCCAATCTCAGTATCATGAGTAAGTTCAGAATATTTTGTTTCAAACTCTGCACAAGTCTTTCGAACAACCATTGCTTCTCTAGATCTGCTGCTCGCCATCGATAAATGTCGGTGAACCCGTTCAGAGGAGATAATAGAATTAAGCTGTGTTCCTGAAAGGCCATATGTCTGCGATAGGTATTTACGAACAAGTGGACGTTCGAGATCGTATCGTTCATGCCAGTCCAGTGCAGTAAAACCTGAAATTTGAGCGACAAAGGAGTCATATGCCTGTCGATTCGATCTTCTTTGAGAATCTGGTCCGCGATTAACAATAATATCTGACATCCATCGATGGAGGAGGTAGTGAGTAGCATTGGCGTTTTCAGGAGCGTGCATTTTGGATAAAGGATGGTCGAGGGCAATCAAAATGTCCGAAAAGCCAAGCATGACGTTTGATGTTTCAAAATCGACACGAGCTCGGTGAATTACAGATTCCAATGGGTGAGAAATTGATCGCGGATGAACAGAAATAAGTAAATTGGTGAGATTTGAGTCTGTGAAAAATACCCAAAATGGCTCTGGAGCTTTCAAAACATGGTCTTCAAGTTGTTGAAAACCGCTGAGAAGTTTCTTGCGCACAGGGTCAGGAACGCAGATGGGTTCATGCCCAAGGAAAGGGTAGCGTTCAAGAGTATCAATAAGTTTGTCAGCTCTACTTGCATAATAGCCCGCTTTTAACAACTGCCCAGAACCCATTTGGACAACATACTTGGCATTGCGAGCATCTTTAATATGTTCAAGCTTAAGCCCTGTGACTTGAAGTTGAGCTGTTGCATCAACAACCCATTCAAGATGCTTAATTTTAAGATCATCTTGAAGACGCCCAAGAGAAACATCACCCAAGTCGTCAATGCGCGCAAACTCATCCGCCAAAGTCACGCCAGTGAGAAAAGGCATGATCTCAAAGACGTAGGAATCTGTAAGAGTGGACGATCTGACGAGGGATGCCCACGGGGGGATGTGCAAAGGAACCCGTGCGCCATCAATAGTTATAAACAATTCATCTTTTAATGCGTTAAGTCCAATAATGTTTTTAACTTCAATTTCTGCTCTGTGAATATCACTGACAGCTTCATAACGAAAAGAGTGTCCTGGGGGAGGTGGAGGTTCAAAAGATTTTGCTACAAATGCATCCAAATCAAAGACTCGGTGCAATCCTCCTGGCTGAAGTACACGGCTCCCACTCACTTGCATTGAATCAGTCAGAATATCCGTCTCAAATTTTGAGCCGGGTGTAAGTGACTGAGTTAAAACATCGCTTCCTCTAATGGACAAAGTGATGAGTTGATGTGCAGTTTCAAGTTCTCGGGGAGTTCCCAAGAAGACGTACTCGAGTGCAAGATAAGCAAGGGCGTCAAAATCACGAGGCTGTTTTTGTAAATGACGTAAAAGAAGTCCTGCGGCGGCACTTAACGATGGTTTGGACGATTCTGGCAGGTCATTTGCGGCGGCTGGTGGCGTTGCCTTTTCAAGACGTTGAAGAACATATGCTTTGCCAAGAAGAAAATCCCGTTCAGAAATTTCGACATCGAAAGATGTTTTCTCAAGAAGTGATATTACTGCCTCAAGTCCTGTTTTGTGTTCATAAGTAAAAGAGTTAAGGTGAGATTCACGCATCTTGCGACGCAAGAGTAAGTCAACGAGTCCATGAATTGCCTCTCCATCGGTTGGGTCGAGTTCATGAAGTTGGTGATAAGCGTCAATTGCTCTGTCCCAAAAGTCAGGATCACGGCTGTATCGCTTTGCAACTTCACTGATGCCTTGACGAAGCGCAACAGTGTCGCTTTGAGCCCGAATACGTTCAAGATTTTCTTCAAGAAAACCGATTGAGTAAACCCGATCACTGCCTGAAAAGTCACGGCGAAGACCCCTCACTTGATCATGAATACGCTCAATAACTTGATAGGGCCGTGGAATAAGTCCGGAAGGAAAAATAGATGCGTTTTTGCGTATAACTGTTAAATCTTTGGACTCATCAATGAAAACAAAACAAGGCGCGAGCAGATAAGGCAGATTCTCATAAATGGCGATAGATCTTTGTTTTGAATGCGCGACGCCGTTTGATACTGAGGATGTGTGCATATCCTGAACACCCGCAGTAGCAGGGGAACCCACTTCAGAGGCGTAAAGTATTCCTGCGAGATAAAAATTTTTACTTTTACGTGATGAAAAATACTGAAATAGTGATGCTGCCTCACTGCAATTTATAACTCCTATTCGTTGGCTTCTTAAAAGTTTGATATATTGTTCTGTGCGAGGCGGATCCGGGTCTGAAAGAAGGACTGTTGGGTTGCTTTGTTCGTGACGAATCGAGAGGGCTTCACGCACAAGTTCGTCAACGGTGAGTTGCAAAGAGGAGTCTGGATTTGCAAGAGGTGGTCGTGCCATCTGCCGTATGCGTGCATCAAGTTCGAGAACTTTACGAAGAAACTGCTCTTTTCGTTCAGCTGGGTAACCAAGCAATTGCTCAATAGTAGTCTCAATAAGTTGCCGATCAGTCATAGTGTAGCGCGTCCAAGCAAGTTACTATTATTAAGTCGTGAAGTAAGCAATATAATTTATAAATGTTGCTATAAAAAAACGATAAATTTATAAAGGAACTGACTGAAAAAACAGCCATGAACACTGATGAAAGAAGTAATAAACCAGAAAATACTGACATAGCACATAAGTTAGCCAAAATTGCACCCCGAAGCAAAATTATAGACATGTGTGCTGCAAGAGATCTCATATATAACGGTAGCTGGACAAGCCTCATCCACTCGTATTCTACTGTGCCACTCTATCTTAGCCAAGAAGAATTTCGAAGAGAACAAAAAGAAGCAATTGCGCTTCGCGACTTTCAAGAAAAACACGGGGATCCAATAGTATACTTGCTACCAAGTAAATTTGCACGTTCTGCTTGAGAAAAATATCCAGTGTAATTCAGTAAAAATTCAGTGAAGAGTAAATAGTAATTCTGCTAAACACCACACGCGATATTAAACTCAGAGCCGAACCAAACAAGAAAACTCCTTTAAAGTGGTAACAAAAAGGGAAGGTTTAAATACTGTTTTGGAAAAATAGGTAACCAATGAATCCATTTAACCAGTATCTTGATGTTGCAGTTGGAACAGCTAAAAAAGCAGGAAGGTTTGTTCTTGATGAGCTTGAAAAAAAAGATTTCAAAAAAGATCCAACTCAACTAAAAAAAGAGCTGAATCGTGCTGTTAATTCGATAATTGCGCATGATCTGAGAGGGTTGTATGCAGAACACGGTTTTTGCACTCCTGAAGGCGAAGAGGGCAGATTAACTAAAACAAACACTTGGTTATACGACCCAACCCAGTGGTTCAACGCAAACGAAGAGTTCAAAGGCATGAGTGTTCAAATCGGCTGGCTAAATGAAGGCGTACCAATGATTGGAGCAATTTATTTCCCTCAAACAGACGAACTATACAGTGCTATATTTCTCAGCGGAGCGCAATACAGAAAAGGCACAGACGAACCCGTTGATCTCAAAATGAAAGAATTTCATCTTGAAGAGGCCGTTCTCAGACTGGATAAAAAAGAGCGGTTTGGAAAGAGAGCAAAACTAATTCGCAAAAATATTGGAGCGAAGTCAATTGTATCAGCAGAAGAATCTCACAGTGGACACATTTGTGATTTAACAAGAAGAAAAGGAGATATTTACTTAAGTGAAAGAAGAGTTCATTTGGCAGAAGTGTGTGCTTCCGGTCTTATTTTGCGAGAAGCAGGTGGAGAAATGCGCAGTCTTGAGGACAAAAAGATTGGATTCCTTGATGAAGTTCCATATGTTAATGGACTTATCTGCGCAAGAAAAGAATATTTTAGTGCAAAAAGCAGTACGGGAGAGAAAAAGAGTGATGAAAAAGAGAACAAATACGAAAAATAGGGGATAGCCCATGTCAAAAAAATATATTCCAAAAGAGACTCTGCAGGATTGGCTTGACATTGCAGAAGATATCGCATTTGCAGCAGGAAGAGTTGTTCTAGGC
>JAGVYM010000040.1:7073-10499 GCA_018303245.1 Candidatus Woesearchaeota archaeon
GGGGAACCGCAACTTGCACAATATACCTGGTATGTTGATCCAAATGATGGGACGACCTCGTTCATTAATGGAACAGGACACTTCGCAATACATCTTGGATTGGTGTACAAGCATCAAGCGATTCTCGGAGTGGTGTATGTTCCTGTTAGTGGAAAAATGTATCGTGCAGGAAAAGGCATTGGAGCAATTCTCAGACTAAAAAATGATAAGGGAACTAGCACAAGTGAAGAAGAGCTCCGGGTTAGTGACCGAACGTTAGAGGATGCAATTCTCACAACTTCAGAGCTTGGACTTTCAAGAGAGAAAGCGAATGAACTTCGAAAAAACTTAGGCGCAAAATCATTAGTTCAATCAGGCTCATTTGGAATAAAAGTTGGCCTTATTACTGAAAAAAAAGCAGATTTGTATGTGAGTAACTCAAAAAGAACCGGTGAGTGGGATGCGTGTGGCCCATCGGTAATCGCGACCGAATCAGGTGGAAAGTTAACTGATTTTAATGGGCGGGCCATATTGTTCAACAAGGGGTACAAGACAACATTGTCAAGTGGAATAGTTTGTTCAAATGGAAAAGTTCACCAAAAAGCATTACAAAGAATAAGAGAATATGTTGCGATTGAATAATACTTGTTAGGTCTTTGCTGTGCTTTAAAATGAGCAACCTTTAAAAACAGGTCTTTCTAACAATACACTATGCCATCCGAAGAAGAACTTATTGCGGAACGAAAGCGAAAACGTGATGACCTTCTTAAAGCAAATGTGAACCCTTATCCGTACGCGTACGATAAATCGCACACTTCTGCCCAGCTTCAGGACAAGTACAAAGGACTTGCGAATGAAAGTTCGACGCAGGACAAAGTAAAGGTCGCGGGCCGCATTGTTTCATTGCGAAGGATGGGAAAAGCGACCTTCGCTCATCTTTTGGACGAACAGGGCAAGATTCAAGTCTATTTCAAGTTTGATGGTGTCGCAAATTATGACCAGCTCAAGCTCATCGATATGGGTGACTGGCTTGGTGTCGAAGGAGCCATTTTCAAGACCAAAACTGGCGAAGTCACCGTCTGGACAAAGAAATTCGAAATATTGTGTAAATCACTGCGCCCCTTGCCCGAGAAATGGCACGGGTTGACCGATATCGAGCAGCGTTACCGCAAGCGTCATGTTGATTTAATCATGAACCCGCACATCCGTGAAGTGTTCAAGCAGCGCGCAAAAATCATCACAACTATTCGAAAAGAGCTTGACTCGCTCGGATTTTTGGAAGTTGAAACTCCATTAATTCAAAAAGTTTATGGCGGTGCGAACGCGAAACCGTTCAAAACTCATATGAACACGTTAAAGATGGATATGTTTCTGCGCGTAGCCCCAGAACTTTACCTGAAACGTTTGCTTGTCGGGGGATTTGAAAAAGTTTACGAGCTTGGAAAGAGTTTTCGTAATGAAGATGGAGACCGAACGCACAATCCTGAGTTTAGCATTCTTGAGATTTACCAAGCATATACTGATTTAAGCCAGATGAAAGAGCTTGTGATGAATACGTACATTGCTGGAGCAAAAGCAGTTCATGGAAGCACCAAATTTGAATATCAAGGCAATATCATAGAAGTGAAAAAACCTTGGCAAAATTATTCTATGACTGATGCGCTCAAAAAGTTTGCTCAAATTGATGCAGACAAACTTTCCGAAAAAGACCTTAACAAACTCTGCACACAGCACAAGGTAAAAGTTGAAAAGCAATTCAGCAAAGGAATGCTCATTCAGGCATTGTTTGAAGAATTAGTAGAAGACAAACTCATCCAGCCAACACTTATCACACATCATCCTATTGAAAGCACACCCCTGTGCAAACCCTGCCGCGAACCTGAATTAAAAGAACATTTTGTTGAGCGGTTTGAGGCATACATCGCAGGAATGGAAGTGGCGAATGCGTATTCTGAGCTAAATGATCCCATATTACAAAGAAAACTGCTTGAAGAGCAAGCTAAACAGCTTCGCGCAGGTTCTGAAGAGGCCCACCCAATGGATGAAGATTTTGTCCAAGCGATTGAATATGGTATGCCTCCTGCTGGCGGGCTTGGTTTTGGCCTTGACCGGATGATTATGCTTCTCACAAACAATTCAAGCATTCGTGATGTTTTGTTCTTCCCATTTATGGGCAGAGAAGGAAAAGATAAACAATGAGCGAAAAAATCATTGTCGGCCTAACAACACAAGTAATTGTGCATGGCAAGAATGGAAAAAAGCAAGTTATTGCGCGCATAGACACAGGAGCGACAAAAAGCAGCATTGATGAAAAGCTTGCTGCAGAATTGGGTGTTGGTTCTGAACTTCGCCAGGTGCTTATCAAGAGCGCTCACGGAAGCAAGCACCGCGGAATTGTTGCGCTGGAAATGGAAATCGGCGGACAGCTAATGAAGACTGAATGCACGCTGGCAGACCGGGCTCACATGAAGTATAAAGTTCTTATCGGACAGAACGTGTTAAAAAGAGGATTTTTGATTGACCCTTCAAAGGTTGACTAGTATGAAAGCGGCAGTGATTTCGTTAGGAAGCGTTTCATCTGGTTGGATTAGAGATGCGCTTAAAAAATATTTTGATAGCGTTGATGATTTGGATATTAATGAACTTGAAGTTGCGTTGGGCGGAAAAGACGGCCAGGTGCTCTACAAAGGAAAACCTCTTCCCAAATATGACTGCATTTATGCACGAGGAAGTTTTCGCTATGCTGTTTTATTGCGCGCAATCACAACATTGCTGAACAAGAATTGTTACATGCCACTTCGTCCTGCAAGCTTCACTATTGGTCACGACAAGATTCTCACCCATTTGAAATTTCAAGAGCACAATGTTCCTCAACCAACTACGTTTGTCGCAACCACTGCAGAGAACGGCAAAAAGAGTGTGAAAAACCTCACATTCCCCGTAATTATGAAGACTCCTTCAGGGACCCATGGCAAAGGAGTTTTGATTGCAGACAGCGAAGAGAGCGCAAATTCGATAATCGATGCGTTGAGCATGCTACGCCAACCTTTTTTGATTCAGCAATATATTGATACTGATGGACGTGATTATCGTTGTATTGTTGTTGGTGGAGAAGTTATTGCCGCGATGCGCCGTGTTGCTGCTAAGGGCGAAAGTCGTGCCAATATACATTCTGGTGGTCATGGTGAAAAGATCGAGCTTGATGAAAAGACCAAAAAAGCAGCCATTGCTGCCGCAAAGTCCTGCGGGCTTGATGTCTGCGCAGTTGATATTCTTCCAAGTGTGAAAGGTCCATTGGTGCTTGAGGTAAATTTATCTCCTGGTCTTCAAGGGATAACGCGAGTGACCGGAATAGATATTGCAGAAGCAATAGCGCAGTATTTGTTTGATAGAACTGTCGCCTTGCGTTCCAAAGAAGGTAAGGAAATGATGTTAGAATTAGAACCA
>JAGVYM010000041.1 GCA_018303245.1 Candidatus Woesearchaeota archaeon
CTCAATAAAGTTCTGCACGGTTACGCCGAACTGCACCTTCGCTTGCGCCGCACCATAACCTTTTTATACGTATCCGTAGTGGAAATAGTAGAACAGATCAGAAGAGAACAAATATGAAACGAACAGAAGCAGAAGTTGAATTTGTGCAGGACATTCAGGAGAATTTGGAGCGCGCAAAGCAGGAATTATCTAAATATAGCGAACAGCTGATGCAGGAAATGGAACTGCAAGCCTTTGGTGATTTATATGCAGTTTCGGCACCAACTAAAACAAGGGCACGGTCCGCAAAAGACAGCCAAGAAATAAGGGATACAAAATGGAAAGCCGCCTTAGAAAAAGCAAAAGGCGATGAAAAAAAGGCGTTCAAAATATGGGCAAAACTAAACTAACTAACCCTTTAGCATTTTCTTAAACATTATTTCATTTATTCTGTCTAAGTTTGGAACTTTTCTTCCACGCATCCCGATCGCGCCAATAATTTTTACGAAATTATAATCAATTGTAAAAACATCTGTTACGCCATTATTTTTGAAACACGCAATTATGAAAACATCGGGTTTGTGCGCGCCCAAATGCTTAAACTCGCGTTCGATTTCCACGCCAGAAGAAAAATCTTTTTCTTCTAAATCTATAACTTTTATTTTCAAAGATTGCAAAACATTTTTTATTTCTTCTTCGGCGTTCTTGATATTGTGTTTGCTTTCAAGAACGCGCTTGGCTTCATCAATACAAATATTGCACGTAACAATTTCTGCGTTATGAAATATATTTTGTAAAACAAATTGCTGGGCCATTGCACTTAATACAAAATCTACAAGAACATTCGTATCTAAACCAACTTTTAGCATAATAAAGGAACTCGCGCATAGTATTTAAAACTTAGTTTTACTCCGCCCGCAACTAAAGTTAAAATTTATATCGCGACGTATTAATATCACTATTTCTTCTTCCCAACCTCACCCATCACCAGCTCAATAAAGTTCTGCACTGTAACGCCGAACTGCACCTTTGCTGTCCCTCTCTTTCTGACCGCAACAGTATTATTTTTTTCCTCTTTGTCGCCAATTACTAAAACATACGGGACTTTTTCAAGTTCAGCATTCCTAACTTTATATTCAACAGTGCTGTTGCTGTAATCAGATTCAACGCGAATACCTGCATCTTTCAACTGTCGCTCAATCTTTTCTGCAAACTTCTGGTTTCTGTCTGTGAATGTCAGCAGCTTTACTTGCACCGGGGCAAGCCACAGGGGGAAAGCACCGGCATAGTTCTCAATCAAGAAGGCCATAAATCTTTCGTACGAGCCCAAGATAGCACGGTGAATTATTACCGGATGCTCCACCTCATTTTTTTCATTTACAAAATTCAGGTTCATCCGCTTTGCGACCATTATGTCAACTTGTGCGGTTGCGATTGATTCCTCGCGACCCAAAACATTTTTTATCTGCACATCAATCTTCGGCCCGTAAAATGCAGCCTCACCAACTACTTCGCGCAATTCCAATCCTGCGTCTTTTGCTGCGTCGCGGATTTGCTGGGCAGCCCACTCCCACTCCTTTGCATCACCACCAAACTTTGCCTTGGCTTTGAAGTCCGGCAGTGAGAGGCGGAACCAAAAGTTTTTGATGCCCATCACGCTGTAAACTTCTTTGAACAAATCAATCACGCGGACAATTTCTTCTTTTGTTTGCGCTTTGGTACAGTAATTATGCGAATCATTTTGTGTCATCCCGCGCACGCGCATTAAACCATACGCGGCGCCGCTGGCCTCCTTTCTGTAAATGCTACCTGCCTCTGCCAGCCTCAGCGGTAAGTCTCTGTAGGACGTCACAAGCTGCTTGTAAATCATATGGTGGTGCGGGCAGTTCATGGGCCGCAGGTAATATTCTTCATTGTCTAATTTCATCGGCGGGTACATATCGTCCTTGTAGTACGGAAGATGCCCTGATGCGAGATACAGCTGTGATTTTGTAATGTGCGGAGTTGAAACGTATTTGTAGCCGTGCCTGATTTCCAAATCGCGCATATAATTCAGCAAAACTTGGCGGACTGTTTCGCCGTTTGGCAGCCAGAGTGGCAGGCCCGGTCCGACTTCCTCAGCCAAGTGGAATAATTTTAATTGTTTTCCGATTTTTCTATGATCTCTTTTTTCCAACTCTGCTTGCAATTTCAAATATTCATCTAATTGTTCCTTGTTTGGAAAAGAAATACCATAAATCCTTTGTAGCTGCGGCTTTGTTGAGTCGCCGCGCCAGTAGGCAGCGGCAAGGTTTAGCAGTTTGAAGGCCTTTATCTGCCCAGTTGATTTCACAACAGGCGTGTTGCACATGTCAATGAAATTTCCGTGCTGATGGAATGAGACCTTATTTCCGGGAAAATCCTTTAATAAGTCCAGCTTGTAAGGTTCGTCTTTAAGGAATTTTTCTGCTTCCTTGCGCGTCATGAAGACCTCTTTGAAAAGCTTATCTTCTTTTGTAATTTTCTTCATCATAGATTCTATTTTCGCCAAATCAGCTTCTATAAACGGTTCTTTTTTGCTAAAATCATAGTAAAAGCCTTCATCAATGGCAGGCCCGATTCCTAATTTCACATCAGGCCACAGCCTCTTGACAGCATCAGCTAGAATGTGCGAAGTGGAATGCCAGAAGGCTTTTTTTTCTGCTTCCGATACAAATGGAGCTTTTTCCATGGCTTTTACTTTAATTCTGGGTTAAAAAAACTTGTGAACAGCCAAAACCTTTAAAAACTTAACGGCTGTTAAGAAACCATGATAACGTATCCGGCAGAGCTAGAAGCTAATTTGGTCCTGCCCGCCATCAGGAAGGAAATCTGCATTGCAGCTATTGCCAGTGGGCTAAAGCAGAAAGAAATTGCTAAAATTCTTGGAATTACAGAGGCAGCAGCCTCGCAATATTTGAGAGGTAAGCGCGCTTCAGAAGTTAAATTTGATTCAAAATTTAAAACAAAAGTTAAAGAAATTGTCAAAAAAGTAATTCTTGGCGAAATCGGAGGCTTCAGCGCAGTGCAGACACTGGCATTTGAGTTTAAGCTTTCTGGCGGGCTGTGCCGCCTGCACGATACTGCAGGAGGTATCGGTCCGGAGACTTGCGGATTAGGTGAGGTATGCTTGAAATAAAAGATCTTCATGCAGAATGTGATGGGCGAGAAATCCTCAAAGGAATCAATCTAACAATAAATCCCGGCGAAGTCCATGCATTGATGGGCCCGAATGGCTCTGGCAAAAGCACGCTGAGCTTCGCAATAGCTGGCCATCCAAAATACAAAATCACTGGTGGCGATATTCTGCTAAACGGAAAATCAATCCTTGGCATGCCAGTGCACGAAAGGGCAAGGCTCGGATTGTTTCTCGGTTTCCAGTATCCGCAGGAGATCAGCGGAGTCAGCATTTCAAATTTTTTAAGAACAGCGTTAGCAAGCTCTGGAAAAGGCGTGCCGGCAGTTGCGGATTTTTACAAGCTCCTGAAAGAAAAAGCAAACGAATTCGGATTGTCTGATGAAATTCTGAAGCGTGGCCTAAACAACGGCTTCTCTGGCGGAGAAAAAAAGCGCTCAGAAGTTTTGCAATTAACTGTTTTGAAACCGAAGTTCGCAATACTTGACGAGCCGGACTCTGGCATGGATGTTGATGGATTAAAATATGTTGCGGAAGGAATAAAAAAAGCAGCAGCAGAAGGCACAGGAGTTTTGTTAGTGACACACTACAACAGAATCCTATCGCACGTTAAGCCGAATTTTGTCCACGTTTTAGTTGACGGAAAGATTGTGCAAAGCGGCGGGCCAGAACTTGCTGTTGCAATAGAATCACAAGGATATGACAAAATCGGCAAAACGATTTTGCCATTCCAAAACCATGCGGGTTTTGGTTATGTGGAGGTGTCAGCATGACTCAAGAACAAGCATCTTTTTTGGATTTAAATCCAAACAAATACGGCGAGAAAGATGATGTTGAATATGAATTTGAGATGCCAAAAGGATTGTCAGAAGAAGTTGTAAGAAAAATTTCTGCCCTGAAAAAAGAGCCTGCATGGATGCTGGCCTTCAGGCTAAAAGCCCTCGCACATTTTTTCGAGAGACAGATGCCAAAATGGGGGGCTGACCTGAAAAATATTGATTTTGATAACATCACCTATTATTTGAAAGCAAAAGGCGGCAATTCAACAAAATGGGAAGACGTGCCAGCAAACATAAAAAAGACTTTCGAGAAGCTTGGAATTCCAGAGGCAGAAAGAAAATTTCTTGCGGGGGCAGGCACCCAGTTTGATTCCGAAACAGTTTATCACAAGGTCCGCGATGATCTGGCAAAGCTTGGCGTTATTTTCTGCGACATGGACACCGCAGTTAAAGAGCATCCGGAAATCGTGCAAAAGTATTTCGGCACAATCGTTCCGTACGCTGACAATAAATTTGCGGCGCTGAACACTGCAGTCTGGTCTGGCGGTTCGTTTGTTTATATTCCAAAAGGCGTGAAAGTTAATATGCCATTGCAGGCTTATTTCAGAATCAACGCGCAAAATATGGGGCAGTTTGAGCGCACAATGATAATTGTTGACGAAGGCGCAGAAGTCCATTACATTGAAGGCTGTTCGGCGCCGGTTTATTCTACAAATTCTCTGCACGCAGCTGTCGTCGAAGTAGTTGCGCATAAAAATTCCCGCGTCAGGTACACTACCCTGCAAAATTGGGCAAATAATGTTTATAATTTAGTTACAAAGCGCGCTAAGGCATACGAAGATGCGTATGTTGAATGGCTCGATGCAAATGTCGGCAGCAAAATCACAATGAAATATCCATGCGTAGTTCTTGCCGGCCGCGGAGCAAAGGCAAATATAATTTCTGTTGCGTTCGCAGGGGCAGGCCAGTGCCAGGACACAGGCGCAAAGGTTTTTCATCTCGCGCCAGATACATCATCAACAATTCTTGCAAAATCAGTCAGCAAGGATAGCGGCATCTCCGCCTTCAGAGGAATTGTAAAAGTAATCAAAGGCGCAAAGAATGCAAAATCGCACATGCGCTGTGATGCGTTAATTCTCGACGAAAAATCAAAATCAGACACATTCCCAACATTGCAGATTGACGAGCACGAAGTTTCAACAGGCCATGAGGCGACAGTAGGCAAGGTTTCCGAGGACCAATTATTTTACTTAATGAGCCGGGGGCTGAGCGAACAGCAGGCCACAACAATGATTGTCTCAGGCTTCCTGCAGGAATTCACAAAACAGCTTCCCATGGAATATGCAATTGAGTTCAACCGCCTGATAGAAATGGAAATGACAAATGCTATCAACTAAAATGGACTGCAAAAAAGATTTTCCGATTTTGAAACAAAAAATTAACGGTAGACACTTAGTCTACCTGGACAGCGCAGCAACCAGCCAGAAGCCGAAACAGGTAATTGAAGCGGAAAAGATATTTTATGAAACAATCAATGCAAATGTTGCGCGAAGTGTTCACTATTTATCTGAAAAAGCCACAGAAGCTTATGAAGCTTCCAGAAAAAAAGTTGCGGACTTTGTTAATGCTGGTGAAAATGAAATTATTTTTGTAAGAAATACAACAGAAGCAATTAATCTAGTTGCAAATTGCTTGGATTTTAAAAAAGATGATGAAATAATTACAACAATCATGGAGCATCACAGTAACCTTGTTCCGTGGCAGGTTATATGTGAAAAAACAGGCACGAAATTAAAAATAATAGATATTTTGCCTGACGGAATGCTTGATTTGAAACAATTTGAAAATTTTTTGAGCAATAAAACAAAATTAATTGCAATTACGCACGTTTCAAATGTGTTGGGAACAATTAATCCTGTAAAAGAAATTACAA
>JAGVYM010000029.1 GCA_018303245.1 Candidatus Woesearchaeota archaeon
TACACAAGGGATTCAGCTTATTGATCCGATAGACATGACTGGTGTTGTGAAAGGTCGCGTGAACCTATACAACCATCTTGCAAGCACAATCAAAAACGCGCAGAAAAGTGTGATGCTCATGACAACCGAACACGGTCTTGTTAGGAAAGCCGAATCTCTTAAAAGTGCAATCGCAAAAGCTAAAGAGCGTGGTGTCAGCGTGAAAATTCTCGCTCCAATTTCAAGAAACAGTGCGGCAGCTAAAATTCTCGCGCAGCACGCCCAAGTAAAGGACATTGAGTCAGTTCCAAGCCGTTTCTGTGTTGTTGACGGCAAGCAGGTAACTTTTATGGTTCTTGACGACGCAAACACCCACCAAAATTACGATTTTGGTGTCTGGGTCAGCGCAGAAAACTTCGCAAAAGGTTTTGAAAATATTTTCAAAGCAGCATGGGAGAAGAAGTAAAATGGATGATAATACTACAATAAAGTGGCCAGCATACAAAACAAGGACGCTTGTTCATGGATTGAACGGCTCGCAAGATTGGCAAACAAATAATTCTTTTTGGCCAGAGGGGTGGAGCTACTCCCTTGGAATAGGTTCAGGCCCAAGTGTTTGGCAAGGCTCAATCAGACATCTTGCTGAAGAATTCTACCGGCGTTATGCGCACATTGACACAAATACGGGCAATTACACGGGTCCAGCAGTGAGTTTTGGCGCTCGTCTTGCAAAAGATATTTTCTTCGGTGTCCCACAACTGCCTAACATAAAACCATTGCCACTGCCAACACTTGTTGATGCGATGCCTAATTGCGAGTTCCACGGTTATAGCATTGATTCTAGGACAGACGAGGAGTATGTTTTTCAAAGCACTTTATTCACCCCTGAAGAGAAAAAAGAGTTTCAGAGCGAACTCGAGCGTCTCAAAGCGGAGAATAAGTAATATGAGTTATTTTATTTTTGAAGTTTATAAACAACGCAGTGGTAGTGAAGGAAAGTTCAATTCATGGGAATACTTCGCAAACCACTATACGCCTTCTTTTAAACACATGCCATCGATGGCTCCCAGTCCTCAAAGTTTGGAACAAACCCCTCCCGCAAAATCAATAAAAGAGCTTGCAGCAGGAATTAACAAATTTGTACAATCTATTCTGAGTAGGAGCGATAATATCATCATCACGAACAGCAGTGGTGAGGTAAGGTTTAGGTATGAATATCACTATACAATAGACAGCAAAGCGAAGTCACCGTCATATACAGGCGACAAGGCGTATGTTGGGGTGGGCCGTGGGGGAGATATAAGACAATCTGCAGAGTGTTCACCAGACGAACTCGGCGAGCTTGTTCTCGAAATCGAGCGTCTCAAAGCGCAGAAGTAAAATGTCAAACCTTCGTGACCAAATCAAGCGTGAAATTTCTGAATGCAAGGTAAAGTGTGAAGGAAATCCTGCCACGAGTTGGGGAATGGAATATTTTAATAACTTGTTTTGTAATCTTCCTGACACGTTTCCTCCAGGGTCGTTGACGAGTACAAGAACAGGATGCCAAACAATTATGCCACAGCACGTTCCTTTAAGAGAATTAGGATGTACTAATTTGAGCGACTTACGGCTGGATCAATCTTACAGCACTTTTTATAAAGCAATTGATGACGCGCTGGAAGCAGAAGGCATTTCACTTGAGAAAGTGTTGCATTGTCAGGATCTATTTAGGCACTTTATACGTTGCAACAATGAAGGCGCAAAATGGAGAGCTCACAACTTGTTAATGGACATTGTAACTCCCGCGTATATGCGTTTGAGAGAGCAAGGATACACACATTACGATTTAGCGCAGTAACCTTTTTAAACTCCCCTTCTCTCATCTACATATTCAAGAGGTGACTATATGATTGATGATACACTTATTCGAATAGTTCTTGCAGTGATTGTTGGAGTTCTCTTCGGCATTATCTACTGCATGCGTGTTCTGGTGCTGATGGAGCGTCGCGTTGCGCGGATTGAGGCGCATGTTGATAATGTTGCGCACAAGATTTTGCACGAGGAAATGTTGATTGAACACAAGCTCAAATCCAAGCGCAGATGAATTTGTTTCAGTCGGAAAAGTTTGGACAAAAGTTCCCTCACTTAAGACTTCCGGAACGTCGTTCATATGCATTTGCTTACCATTTAGGCACCATTCTGCCAAAGAACGGAATAGTTGAAGTTCTCTCTCCAGGTCCGATTCTTAAGAGTTTGATTTCTCAAGTGGCGTTCCAAAAGCAGTGCAAGGTTCTCTGCCGGGATGTTGAACTCAAGCATGAGCTTGCGCAAGCAGGTATTCTCGCGCAAGGAGGAACTCCTGATGTTGTTCTGATTGAAGCAGATTTTTTGACAGAGGGAGGAGTGCTTGTCTTGCCACAAATTGCACAAAACACTTCTCTGGTTGGGATTTGTAGTGTTGAATCCTTCAACTCATGATTTTGTCCCGTTAAGAAAAATTGTTACGGAAGTGGGAATCTTTTCACCTGAAGACTTGAAAAGAGAACTTATGCTTTGTGGAGTGTTTTGAGTTCTTTTTGGAGTTTTTCTAAGTCTTTTTCCAATTCTTTGATTTTATGCGTGTTGTCTTCTAAGTTTAAGAGTGAGCCGCATTCAGGACATTTGAAGTGGAAGTCGTGGCTTTGTTCGAAATCAAGGCGGATACATTTGTTTGAGCAGATGTAGAACTGGACATTCTTCTCGCGGCTCAACCGGTCAATCAAACGTTCATATTTTTGTTTCTTGATGTCTTTGATGAGGTCCTTGACGCGTTTTTGGTTGAACGTCCAGTAGTAGATGTACCATCCTTTTTTCTTGTCTTTTTTTCGCGTAAAGCTAACCAAGTTGTTGTCGTACAGCCGGTAGAGCATGTTGCGCGTGACGTTGATTTCTTTCTTGATAGAACTTGCAAGTTTGAGTTCAGAAACATTTGTCTTGTTGCGCAATGCTTTGACCAGGGGCAGGACGTCTTGTCCTGCTACTTCAGAAACCACTTCATCGACAACATTCCCGGTGACCCTCATGCGTGTTTCGTTTACCCCAAAGCGTATTTATAAACCTTTCGTGACTAAGGAAACGACAAAGGGAACTTCTGGTCAGGGTCGTTTCCGGGTAGGCAAAAAACACGTGTTTTTCAATGAGTGTTACGTGTTTTTTACCAGATTTTCAAAAGATATTCCACGTAATTGTGCTTTTTCTTTGGTGGTCACAAATGAAACAGCTGTTTGGTCCAAATCGTCAGGGCTTAAAAAAATCCAGGGGGTGTTGTTGAACCGCAAAGCAATCAACGCTCGTGCTCCTGCGCGTTCTGCGTACGCTTTGAGTTCTTCGACCTCG
Source organism: Candidatus Woesearchaeota archaeon (assembly GCA_018303245.1). Taxonomy (GTDB): domain Archaea; phylum Nanobdellota; class Nanobdellia; order Woesearchaeales; family ARS49; genus JAGVYM01. Next base: position 3,337 of record JAGVYM010000029.1, read on the forward strand.
CGTTTTTCAAGGTACTGAGAGTTACTTTTTGTCGCTTTGCACTCAATGGCAAGGTTGATTCCGGCCCTGTTGGCGATGACGTCCGGCGCAGGATAGTTTTGCCGTCCGCTTCCTGCTACTCTGCAGGCTGCCCATTCCTTGGCCCAAAACAAGTGGATGAGTTCGCGTTCTGCGTTCGACCCTTTTTGTGTCACGTACAATTTTGTGCAAGTTCTTTTTATAAACCTTGTCGTTAGAAATCTGTGACAATTCCTACTCTATTTAGCAAAAAGAAAGCTAAAAAAGGAAATGTTTAAATATCGGAGAACGCTTTTGGCTCTGTATGGCGCCAGCATCGAAACGATTGATTCCTTTGGCGGCAATGGAGCAGATAATCAAGTCTGCCGGAGCAGAGCGCGTCGCAGATGACGCTAAGCTCGCGTTAAAAGAGGTTCTTGAAGAGCACGCCAAATTGGTTTCGAAAAATGCGGTTGAGCTTGCAATGCATGCAGGTCGTAAGACAGTCAAGGCTGAAGATATTAAGTTGGCTGTTAAGAAGTAATTAATTATCCAAGGAGTGGTGACTGAATGGACGCACGTGAGCAAATTGATGCAGCAATAACAAAATGGAGAGCACGAACGCACCATAAAAATTTAGAAGCAAACGTTTCTGCTGAACAGGTTGATGCTGTTTCTAAATTTAGTCTTTACCCCGCCCCTTGGGGCGGCTGGGGCTAGATTATAAATACAAATTAGTTTTTGTTTCTTTTATGGATGTTGAGCACGCGTGTCATGGAGTTTACGTTGATGTGTCATTGCAATCCGAATTTGACCCGCGCCAGCTGGCACAATACTTGCAAACAAAGGAATTGTCACCTATTGAGCAAAAGGAGTGGTATGCGGAGCTTAAGATGCAAGGAGTCACTGCTCGATTTTACGACGTTGAATACTGGCACGACTTGTCAGCTTAAGCTAATTGTTGTGAAGTAACTAGCTAGTGATTACAAACGAAAGATTTTTAAAGCGGAAAAGTCACCGTCGTCATATGGGATTAGAGAAACTTGTAGAATTTTACAAAGGGCTTGTTGCTGACAACGTGCAGATAGTAGAAACAGGAAAGCCAATAAGGCTACAACAAGTTTGAACCAACTCCGGAAATAACAGCACAACACTCCTTTGTAGAAACTCGCGCTCGTTGTCTGCTGGAACAACTATATGTGCAGCTACGCGATATTTATTCCACAGAAAAGGTGTTGTTTAAACGTGTTCGTGCAGCTGTTCAAGATCCATTATTGGATACTGCTTTCGAACTGTGGGGTGTGAAAGAAAAAGAAGGAAAGAAAATTACGAAAGATGAATTTATACAGGGATTCATAGATAATAAGCGACAGCTTTTTGGCTGGAAAACCAGTTCATATGTTCGCCCAATGGTCTTTCTTGAAGTCTTGCGTAAGCACCCTGATAAGTTTAAGACGTTGGAAGATAATGCCACTTTTTTTGTGAATGTTCCATTTAAACTGGTTTACAAAACTCAAGGAGAACTGAAGAAGGAACTAAACCGGACCATTGCAATAAACATTGCGTCATTGTTTTCCGCTGAGCTTGTGCAAAAAATAGGAGAAATTACAAAATATGTTGGCAAAGAGGCATGGAATCCAATTAAGGGTATTGTTAAGCACGTGGGAGGGTACTCGTTGCGAGACTTTACTTTCTACAACTTCATTACGAGTGATCCTGAAGCTGCTCAAAAACTGGAAAGTTTGTACGAGCCTATCGATGTCAAGAGAGAACTATTTGAAACACTTGCTTATTGTTTTAAGATGGTGGGCAAGACCGCGGGAGAAAGTGGCTTTCGAGTTAAGGATACTGCCTTTAAAATTGCACCGAGTGAATTTGGGAAACTTGCGGCCACTTTAGACGCGTATGCGGGCAATCAAATTGCATATGTTTGGAGAAAAAGCGATGGTGCAGTTATACCACAAACCACACTTGGAAGACTGAGGAATGCTGTTGCGCGAATAGAGCGTCTTGAATCTGGATCTCAGTTACGTGTTTCGTTTGGAAGGAACAGTGAAAGAATTTACTCATTTGATGGAGGGTCAGCAAATACAACAGCACGTCTTCCTTTTTGTGTGTATGCACTTCACAGACTCTACACTATTGCACAGGATATTCTGCGAGAAATTGGCGAAACTAAAGATTAACTCTCAAAAAGTCATACGCCGCGTGGGAGTTATCAAACGCGGTGCGCGCATCTTCTTCTAGTTCATGTGTACTTTTGTAGCGAGCACTAAAATGTGTAAGAAGTAACTTCTTAACATTTGCTTGTGATGCTATCTGTCCTGCTTGTAGTGCAGTCATGTGTCCGTGTTCGTCTGCTTTATCATGCAGTTTGCTCGAATATGTGCTATCACAAATCAAAATGTCTGCATTTTCCGCAAGGGTCAGGCAGTTCTTGTTCGGAATCGTGTCAGTGATAAACGCAATCTTTTTGCCATGCACAGTAGTGGTTGCATCATCAGCATCAACTTTCTTCCCTTTATGAATAATAGTATTTCCGCGCTGTAATTCGCCAAGCAAAGGTCCATCAGGAATTCCGAGTTTTTTAACATAGTCAACTTTGATGCGTCGTCTGTCTTTCTCGACAAACGCGAATCCAACGCAGGGGACTTGGTGTTGCATCGGCATACTTTCAAGCAAAAAGTCTTCGTTTTCAAAGAATTTACCTTCGTGTACTTCGTGGATGCGCATGTTGAATTTGGTTTCAACTTCTATTTCGCCGAACATGGTGCTGAATGCGCGTTTGCTTCCGCGTGGGCCGTAGACATCAACAGTTCGTGTTAAGTCAAGTGAGAAGATAGTTAACAGTAATCCGGGCAGTCCGAACACGTGGTCTCCGTGCCAGTGCGAGATGCAGATTTTAGATACTTTTGCAAGGTTGATTCCCGCGATGCGCATCTGTCGTTGTGTTCCTTCTGCGCAGTCGAAGAGGATACCTTCTCCTTTGAACTCTAAGTAGACTGCGCTTGGGTTGCGCTCCTTTGTTGGCATCATACAAGATGTGCCGAGCATGGTTAGTTGCATGAAGGATTCGCTCGAAAGTGCGTATTTAAATGTTGTGTCAATAAATTAGTATGTGGTGTGCATGTGTGTTTGAGTATGACTTTGGATGAACATGCAAGGGAATAAGTTAATTTTCAGTACAAAACCTTTTAAACCTATATCTGTATTCTCAAGTATATGTATGATGATGTAATTGTCTTGTTCAACAAAGGACGTTTGAGCACGGAAAATAGTCCATCAGCAAAGGAACTGTTTGACCGTTCGCATTACGGCGTGCTTCTTTCCGATGGTCGTGTCGAGCTTTCCATGCTCGAAACAGTTTACTTGCTTGAGAAAAAGCGCATCAGTGTGGTGGATGGGAGAAACAAACACATTTCCGTGCGCGAAATGGAGCGTAAGGCTTCAAAAGAAAGCGATTTCTGGTTGAGGTATGCGGTGTTCAGGGACTTTCGCAACCGTGGCTATGTTATCAAGACTGCGCTAAAATTCGGTGCTGATTTCCGTGTTTACGATAAGGGCATAAAGCCGGGCCAAGATCATGCGAAGTGGGTTATCTTTCCAGTGAAAGAGTCAGAAAAGATGACTTGGCAGGATTTTGCGGCAAAGAACCGCGTCGCCCATAGCACGAAGAAGCGCTTGCTTATTGCTGTTGTTGACGATGAATGCGACGTTTCCTATTGGGAATCTCGTTGGTTAAGACCTTGATGTTTGTTCCAGTTTAGACCAGCTCACACCCACGTCACCATCTGAACCGTCATTTCAGCACAATTCTTTTAAACCCAGTCTACCGCAAACAAGTTCATGGATTATCGCCCTGCTATTCTTGCGCTCGCGCAGGCAACTCCATTGTTGCCAACCACTGTTGCTAAGAATTTGAATACTGATAGCATTATGGCTGGTGCGATGCTTTCCGAGATGTGTTCAAAAGGAATGCTGAAGACTTCTGCCTTAAGAGTTGGTGGTTCTCCGTTGTATTACATTCCAGGTAAGGAAGAGCTTGCGCAAGTTAAGGATTTTGCCCATCCGTTGGTTGTCTCATATGATGACAAGCAAGAACGTTTCTGGAAATGGTTTGAGCTCAAAGAAGATGAGGCTAATGAGCGTATCAGCCAGATGCTCACCCCTCCAAAGGTTCAGGTTTCACAAGCGAAAGTTTTACCAAAAGAGTCTAAAGAACCGGTGAGAGAGCCGGTTAAAGAGCAGGTGAAAGTGCTCAAAGAACATTCCAAGGAGTTGAAGGAAAAGCAGACCGCGCTAAAATCACCAATAAAAGAAGCCAAAGAGGAAAATAAGCAAAGTGAAGAAATGCCAAAAGAACCGCTTGTTGCTGAAGGCGCGTTCTGGGAAAAAGTGCAGTCTTTTTTGAAAGCGAATAGTATTGTGCTTCAAGAATCAGCGGTTATCAAAAAGAAGACTGAGTTTGATGTCGTGCTGGAACTTTCTTCTCCAGTGGGTGTATTATCCTATTATTGTAAGGTCAAAAGTAAGAAGAAAATTGCAGATACGGACTTGAGTGCTGCGTTCGTGCAGGGTCAGCTGCGTAAGCTTCCCGTTATTTTTTTAACGGATGGCGAGCTTGCCAAGAGTGCTAAGAATTTTCTTGTGCGGGTGAAAGGAATCACGGTGAAACAGGTGTAATATGGGCGTAAACCTGAAGGACTTGTTGATACGAAGACCCGTTACTCTTGAAGAGCTCGGCGGTAAAACATTGGTGGTTGATGGCTACAACATGCTCTATCAGTTTCTTACAACAATTCGTTCACGCGATGGAAGCGTTCTTACAAATCACAAGGGAGAAGTCACAAGTCATTTGATTGGTCTTTTTTCTCGAGTCACTGCCTTGACGCAAAAAAACATTCGTCTTGCGTTCGTGTTTGACGGGATGGTTCCTGAGCTCAAGCATCAGGAGCTTGCCAAGCGTGCAGAGGCAAAGAAGGATGCGCAAAAAAAATATGAGGCTGCTCTTGCGGCAGGCGACCAGGAAAGTATGTCCAAGTATGCGGGGCGCACCTCTCGCTTGACTAAGGAGATGGTTGTTCAGGCAAAACAGCTTTTGACATTTTTAGGAATTCCACACATCCAGGCGCCAAGTGAGGGGGAGGCGCAGGCAGCATTTATGGTCAAGCAAGGTCATGCCTGGGCAGTGTCTTCTCAAGATTATGATAGTCTATTGTTTGGCGCTCCGCGTTTGGTACAGAATCTTTCGATTGAGGGTAAAAGGAAAATTCCTGGCAAGTTTGCGTACAAGACTGTTGAGCCGTTGCTTCTCGATTTGCAGGAGAATCTCGCCAAGCTTGAGTTGTCACAAGATCAACTCATCTGGTTGGGCATTCTGGTGGGAACAGATTATGCTCCTGGTGGAGTGAAAGGGATTGGTCCCAAAAAAGGTCTTGCGCTGGTGAAACAGCACGCATCAGCCGAGTCGTTGTTTGACTCAATTCCTGTTGAGTTTGCATGGTCAGAAGTTCTTGATGTTTTCAAGCGTATGCCCGTTACTGATACGTACAAGTTGCACTGGGAAAAGGTTGACCGTCAGGGAATCACTGATTTTTTGGTGAAAGAGCACGACTTTAGTCTTGAGCGTGTGGAAAAAGTGCTTGATGCAATCGCTCCAGCAAAAGCTCAGAGTACGCTTGGTGATTTCTAAATGCTTAAAGACGCGCTGAAAGGAAAACTGTCTGCCAAGGAATTGAATTTGCTCAGGCGGAGTTTCGACGTCGTTGGCGATATTGCGATATTTGAAGTCCCAGATGAATTGAAGAAAAAAGAAAAACTCATCGGAAACACCATACTAGAACTGCTTTCAAATGTCAAAGTGGTGGCGGTTGAGCAAGGAGAGCACAAAGGAGCGTTCCGAAGGCAAAAGCTTAAAGTTGTGGCTGGTGAAAAACGGCTTGTTACGACGCACAAAGAAAGTGGTGTTGTTCTCGCGCTTGATGTTGAAAAGTGTTATTACTCTCCTCGTCTTGGTTCTGAGCGCTTGCGTGTTGCGTCCCTTATCACGCCAGGAGAAAAAGTGCTGGTTGCAGGTTCAGGTGTGGGAGTTTATCCTATTGTGCTCGCAAAGCATAGCGTTGCTGCAAAAATAGTCGGGGTTGAAATCAATCCTGTCGCGCACAAGTTTGCGCTCCAGAACATTAAACTCAACAAAGTCTCAGACAAAGTTCAAGCGATAAAAGGAGATGTTTTCAAGTTAAAGCTGGGCAAGTTCGACCGCATTATCCTTGCCATGCCAACCTTTGGAGTTAAATTTGTTCCACAACTTTTGAAATTTGCAAAGAATGGTGCGTTCCTGCACGTTCTGGATTTTGCAGAAGAGTCTGACAGGGAAGCTCCTGCAAGATTGCTCAGAGAAATTTGCGAGAAAAAGAAGCGTCCCTGCACGATTTTAGGAGTAATAAAAACAGGCACTCCTGGTGTAAGAAGATTGAGAGTTTGTGTTGATGTGAAGCTCTACCCAAACATGTTCAAGTAATCTCGTCCTTCAGCAACAACTTCTGTTGCCACTTTGTCAATTGCGCACAAAAAGTCGTCTTCAACGATTTTGGTTCTGTTTTCTCGGATTGCGAAGTATCCTGCTTCGGTAGCGACTGCTTTGATTTCTGCTCCGCTGAAGTTCTCGGTTTCTTTGAGGAGCAAGTTCATGTCAATTTTTCCAACAGTCATGTTGCGCGTGTGTATTTTGAAGATTTCGCGTCTGCCGTCTTCGCTGGGCAATGGCACGTGAATCAATCGGTCTAGTCGTCCTGGTCGGATGATGGCTGGGTCGAGGATGTCTTTGCGATTGGTGCATCCGATGATTTTGACGTTGTCAAGTGGGTTAAATCCGTCAATTTCAGCCAAGAGTTGCATGAACGTGCGTTGGACTTCGCGTTCGCCGCTCGTTCCTATGTCGACGCGTACTGATGCGATTGCGTCAAGTTCATCTATGAAAATTATGGATGGTGCTTTTTCTCGCGCAATTTGGAAGATTTCTTTGACGAGCTTGGCTCCTTCTCCGATGAATTTTTGGACGAGTTCGCTTCCGACGACTTCGATGAAGGTGCTTTTGGTTCCTGCTGCGACGGCCTTTGCAAGGAGTGTTTTTCCTGTTCCTGGTGGGCCATAGAGAAGGATGCCTTTTGGGGGGTCGATTCCGATTTTCTTAAAAAGTTCAGGTTTGAGCAAAGGCAATTCAATGACTTCTTTGATTTCCCGTTCTTGTTCCCGTAAACCACCGACTTGTTGCCAGGAAATAGTTGGTTTTTCGATGATGACAAACTTGTCTGCGTCGAACTTGCGCAGTTGGTTGATTTTGCGGACTATGGTGAGGTTTTTCTGTTCTGCAAGCACCATGTCTCCTGGCATAATTTTTTTGGATTCGGTTGAAACATCAACTAAGAATTCGTTTCCGTTAGGGAGTCGGATGAGTGCTTTGTCATCAAGCATATCGCGGACTTCGCAAAGTATGAGGGGGGAGCGCTTGAATTTTTCTAGTTCCCGTTCCAGATTGGCTATGCTTTCGCGTAGGAATCGGTTTTCTTCTTCGAGACCGCTTACATTTGTTTGGTAGCCAAAACTGATGCTGTCCTTTTCGCTCATAGTCGTAGGAGTACACCTATGTATTTAAAAAGGTAACGGGTTTTTAGGTGTTTGAAAAGGGTGAACTGATGAAAACGCTCTCAATTACTGCCGTGTGTACTTATTTGCGGTGTCCGTGTCAGTTTTTTGTTAGTTATGTGTTGGGTAAAGAAGAGCCGCTCAATCGCGCGATGGTGCTTGGCTCGGTCAAACATAAAGTGCACGAGCTGGTGAACCAACAGCAGCAAGATATTTTTTCTAAGCTCAAAAAAGAAGATGTGGTGGTGCAGATATTGCGTAATGAGTACACTGCGCTATTGCGAAAAGCAGTGGTTGTGTATTCAAATTCGCTGCGTTTGGTGACTACAACACTTCTTGAGGCGTTCCAATCTGCAGTTCCGCTCGTGGAGGAGCAGGCGGTGCAGGACGCAGCTATTGTTGTTCCTCTTCTTGCTCAAGGTTTGCAAGGGGAGGTGCTTTGGGCGGCGATTACGCCGAAAATAAAGACAGAGTATTCTATTCAAAGCAAAGTTCTTGGGCTCAAAGGCCGTATCGACCGCTTGGAGTGTCATCCGCAGGGGCTTGTTCCGGTGGAGCTCAAGAGCGGCAAAGCTCCAACTGAAGGTGTCTGGCCAGGTCACCGTGTTCAGGCAGGCTGTTATGCGTTGCTGCTTGAGGAGATGTTCCAAATTAGTGTCCCGCGTGCAGTAGTTTGCTATCTTGATGCGAAGAGCAGCAGGGATGTGGTGCTTAACGCGTTTTTGAAAGAGGAAATCGTGCTGCTTGCGCAGAACGCGCGCGCATGTTTTGAGTCCCGAGTTATTCCCAAAGGGTGCGGAGAGGATGGTTGCGAAGCTTGTCGCCTGTGTGATGACGGAGCGTATGTGCAAAAAGCACTCGCAATGCTAGCTGCGCAGGAGCGAAAAGCTTAAATACGTTTTACTCATGGAAAAAAGTACTGTGTTTAAAGGTGATGTTGATGGCAGATGAAGCAAAGAAATTCTCAAAAATGCTCCTAGGTAAGACAGTTGTGAGCAAGAGCGGCAAGCGGTTTGGCGAGCTCGGTGACATTATTTTTGAAGCAAAATCCGGTGAGCTTATCAACGCGGTTTTGAAGAACCCGACGCAATACACTGAAAAGCTTGAGCTTGAGAAGAACAAGTCCGGCCAGCTCTTGATTCCGTTCAGTGCGGTCATCGCGATGGGCGATTTCCTAGTCATTTCTGAAGAAGATATCGTATGAAGGGTCGCTTGAAAACACTAGTCATTATTTTTGTTGTTTTAATTCTTGTTTTATTGGTATTTTGGTGAATAGATGCAATGAGCTCAGCAAAACTGATTGTTTATGCCAATTCGTAATTAGTTAACAACAATCTTTTTATACTGTCCAACGCCGTGTTTTATTGGTGGAAGAGTCAACCTCGATTTGGACTGAGAAGTATCGCCCGAAGACTTTTGTAGATATTAAGGGTCAGGATGAAATTGTCGCAAAGTTGAGCGCGTTTGTAAAGCAGAGGAACATTCCACACTTGCTATTCGCTGGCCCGCCAGGTGTGGGAAAGAGCACGATCGCGTTAGTGCTTGCCCGCTCGTTTTTCGGAGAAAATTACCGTGATAACTTTCTCGAATTGAACTCAAGTGATGAGCGCGGTATTGATGTTGTCAGAAACAAGGTTAAGGACTTTGCAAGGACAAAAGCGTTGGGTGACGTTCCGTTTAAAATCATTTTCCTGGATGAGTGTGATGCGCTTACAAAAGAAGCCCAGCAGGCGTTGCGCCGTACCATGGAAAACTACACCAGTAGTTGTCGTTTTGTGCTTGCCGCAAATTACAGCAGTAAAATCCTTGACCCTATCCAAAGCCGTTGCGCAGTTTTTCGTTTTCGTCCACTTCCAAAAGAAAAAGTATACGAGCTTATCGATCACGTCATCAAAGGCGAA
>JAGVYM010000052.1 GCA_018303245.1 Candidatus Woesearchaeota archaeon
GGTGTTTTGCCTTCATTAACTCCGCGCAGCAAATTTTGATAGTTGTCTTCACTGATTTTGGATTGAAAATAAGCAATGCGCGCTTCCTTGATTATTGCATCATAAGATTCACGTGCTTCACGCGGAGCTGTTGATATGCCTGGAACAGATGGTGCTGTGGAAACTGCGGGCGTGGCTGGCGCTGGTGGAACCAAAGGAGCAGGAGATGGCGCGGCAGGTGATACTGGTGCTGGAACAACTGGTGAGGCTGGCGCGGGTGCTCTTGCCAATTCAAGCGCTCCAACACGTGTTTCCAATTTTTCGCGTGCTGACGTTTCTTCGCGTGCTGACGTTTCATTACCAAGTGTTTTTACAAGCGCGTTTTTTTCTTCCATCAGTTTTGCGTAATCTGTAATGTATGTAGTAAATTGCGTTTGCAGATTTGCAGCCTTTGTAGTTGCTTTATTGATCTGGCCAACTAACCACTTGTCGTTTTCAAACAAAGTCTTATTTTGTTGGTTGATTCCATCTTGTAATGCTTTGATGAGTTCAAGATTGTGCGTGTACCATCGTTCAACTGTTGCGTTGGTATTGCTTAACGCTTGAGTGAGTTGATCATCGCGCGCTTTCGATTCATAAATGCCCTTTCGCAAGTCATAGAGACCTTGAGCGGTAAGTGTTACTCCCGTATTTGGAGCGCCTATCATTCGCGCAGTATAAGGCGAAATAGTAACTTTCATAAGTGCTGCTCCAGTGACTCCTTCAAGTTGTTTCAAGTTGACATCAAGTGGAGGAATAGAGAGTGCAAATGGTGCCTCGTCCGCGGATAGTTTTGGTGATGGTGATGTATTACTTGGTTCTGCGACTTTTGATGGTTGTTGTGCAGGAGTATCAACATTCTTTTCTGCATCTTTTTCTACTTCTACAAGAGACGCGTCATCAATTTTTGTAGGGGGGCTGCGACAGCCAAGAAGCATTGAGCCACTAAGTACTCCTGCAAGTGTGATTCCTGGTAAGAAATCATTTTCCAAAATGTGTTTAAGATTCAATTGCATCCCCCAAAACTGGTTTAAAGCATAAGTGTTATTTAAATTTAACTATCCTGGAGTAGTGTCAATCTCATCTAAATGAGTAGTAACAAACTCAAAAAAAGGTAAAATGGATTAATCTGTCTTTGAAGACCTAAGGATATAGCGCAGTGCGACACCGCCAACTACTCCACCTATCTTGTCCTTTTGTTCATAGCCACCAGACAAGTCAAGCATGAGTTGATTGCTGATTCTGTATCCACCGACCGCGCCTACGCCCCAGCCAGTGAATGAATTATTATCTGATGGACCAAATGAACTTGTTGAACGTACATTCGTGGTGCTGGCTTGTCCCGCAACACCCGCGTACCATCTACCAAAGTCGCCAACAAGAGTCAGCCCGCTACCAAATGTCGTTGCGTCACTGCCAAGCTTTACGTTTCTTCCTTGAACGTTTACATCAAGTGAGCGGTCGACATTTGACCAAGAAGTACGGGGAATCGCGACAAGATGTCCACCCATTGGCAAGTCAACAATATCAACAAGGTCCACAGACGCGCTTGCATTGACAAATCCGCCGTGAGCATCACCAGTTAAACCTTGTTTTGCGTCAAGGCTGCCATAAAATATTGCGCCACCCTTAACATTCGCTTGGAATCTTCCGTTCATGAACAGTCCTTCTGCTCCAGCGACACCAATGTTCTGATGCTGCAAATTTCCATCGCCACCAACTGAAGACACGCCAAGGTAAGGACCAAGTGCGAGAACTTTGTCGTTGAAAACAGCAGTAGCTGGTGCTTCCTCACCGATACGATACCTGTCAACCATTGCTGAACCTGAGACATCTACACTCCCTTGCGTAAACTTGCCATCCTGAGAACGGAAAAATTGCCCATATGAGGTCACTCCTGTGCCGTTGACTACCACTGGCCCCACGTACCCAAATGCTCTTGCGCGGCCAACTACTGCGAGTGTTTCTTCGCCAAAGATTCCGCCAAGCTGAATAGTATTAGGGTTTTTGCGACCCAAAAGTCCGTCGAATGCACTTGACGATGCTGAATCAGAAGAGTTAGGAGATGCCGTATCTTGTGCTTGTACTTCTGCACCCATAATTGGCAATGCCATAGTCGCGGCCACGATGACTCCAGCGTTTGACCGAGAAACTCTTGGTGTTGGTTGATAGTTGTTCATCATATTCCCCCACAAACCGCACATATTGCGCAATTTGGATATTTGTTACTACTCTGGAGAAATACTATTTAAACATTTCGTTAGTTACTATTCAAAAGAAGTTAAAAAAGTCATTCACAAAGTATTAAAGCACGCAAAACAAAAAAGAAAAGATGAACGTTGTGGTTGTGGGAGCAGGGCCTTCAGGAAACACTGTTGCGCAAAAGCTCGCTAAAGCTGGACATTCCGTGGATGTTTTTGAAGAGCATCCGCAAGTAGGGAGGCCGATTCAATGCACAGGGATTGTAACCAAGGCGCTCTTTGAGTTCGCTCCAAAAGACGATTCCTACGTTACTAACGAGTTGGAAGGAGTCCGCATCATTGCTCCATCAGGAAAGACGCTCGAGATTCCACTGCACGAATGGGTGATCTGTCGAGAAAAGTTTGATTCATTCCTTGCAGGACGCGCGCAGGAAGAAGGGGCAGCGTATCATGTCCGCCACAAATTCACCGGAGTCAAAGGCAATAGTGCAATTTTCCAGTCAGAAAATCAAGTGATTGAAAAAGAGTTTGACATTCTTATCGGCGCTGACGGTCCATTCTCCGCAGTGGGTCGCGCAAGTGGTTTGCTCAAAGACCGCCAATATTATATTGGCTCGCAGGCGACCATAACTGGTAAGTTCGACCCGCAGTGGTTTCTTACTTTTTTTGGTGCGTGCGCTCCGGGTTTTTTCGCTTGGGCAGTGCCGGAAGGAAGCGACCGCGCGCGTGTTGGTGTCGCAACGAAAAAAAAGGTGCATGATTACTTTGAATTGTTGCGACAGAAATTTAATGGCGAAATTGTCGAGCGCCAAGCTGGTCCGATTCCCATTTACAACGGCGCAAAAAATGTCCAGAAAGGGAATATCTATCTTGCAGGTGATGCCGCGGGTGTTTGCAAGAACACAACAGGGGGAGGAATCATTACCGGGATGTGGTCTGCGCAGATACTCGCAGATTCAATTCTAAGAAAGAAAGACTACTCGAAAGCGCTCAACCCGCTTCGCAGGGAACTCTGGATTCATGAAAAGTTGCGCAACATGCTCGACCGGTTTAGCGATGAGGATTACGAGAACTTGGTGGATTGGATGTCCAAGGCAAAAGTCAAACAACTCCTTGAAGCGCACCCGCGCGAGTACCCTTCAAGGTTTATCTCGAAATTGCTGTTAGCCCAGCCCAAGTTTTTAGCGTTTGCGAAGTATGCGTTTGCGTAATAGAAACAAATTTATAGAAATTGACACTCTTGAAAAGCTCATGAAGACCGCAATTCTTTTGCTCATCGTATTAGCGGCTTGCGCGCAGGAGGTACAAGTGCATAACCTCTCACCGCAGCAGGCAAAAGAATTGCTGGATAGTAAAGAAGAGCTTAACCTGTTCGTCCTTAACGTGCATACTCCGTACGAAGGAAAATTGGAGGGCACGGATACAATTATTGAAGACTGGGAACACATATCCGTGCACCATGACCAGCTGCCAAAGAATAAACAAACTCCTATTCTTGCATACTGCCGTTCTGGAAGGATGAGCATTTCTGCAGTCGAACAACTTAAAAAATTGGGCTACACGAATATTTACCACCTTGATGGCGGGATGCGCGCGTGGTCTGCTGCAAGTTTTTCAGTTGTTGATAAAAAGTTTGAGTGAGATTCGCAACATTTTTAAGTCGGGCACTGTCCTCCTTCTAATAATGGACGAACAATCAAAGGAGGAGAAATCTGGCGTTAAAGACTATTATATTAAAGCCAAGCACAGATTCTTGCAAGGAAGTTCGTTTGTTAGAAAGCATTCGCTCGTATTCACTCTTCTCCTTGTACTGTTGTTGCAAGTCCTTCCAAACCCTGGAGGAACCTATCCTTGGGGTGGGCTGTGGATTCGCCAGCAGTCCGAGAACTTATTATTTGCCAACCAGGTTGCCACGTCAACTCTTGATAATTTTGTGCGTCAACAAGCGGGTCAGGTTGTGGCACAGCAGTATCCGAATCTGCCTGATGCCAACCGCCAAAAGTTGGTGGATGATGTCACCAAAAAGATTTTTACTGAAAAAAAGGGTGAACTTGCTTCCCAGCATGGCACGCTCGCCCAGGAAGTGCGGGACCATTTCCAATACGATGAAGGGGGCAAGAAGTATACATACATGCCTGACATTGACCCCTATTATTACTTGCGTTTCGCGCGGAATCTTATAGAGAAAGGACACGTTTATGACGCGCTCAAAAATGGTAAGCAGTGGGATAACCATATGTCTGCTCCGTTTGGGACTGGTGTGGAAGAGACTTGGCATCCGTATGTTCTTGTAGGCATCTATGAACTAATGTCCATTTTCAATCCACAGATTCCGTTGATGCAGGGAGCTGCGTACTATGGGCTGGTTTTGATGTTCATTTCAACCGTGCTCATCTTTTTCCTTACACGAAGGATTGCGGGAAACCTCGCAGGATTCTTTGCTGCGCTGCTGCTTTCTCTTCTTCCTTCAATTTTAGGACGAACCCCTTGGGGTCATGCTGATACGGACGCTTACAATATTTTCTTTCCAACACTTGCTTTTTTCCTTATTATTGAAGCGGTTTTCGCGGACAGTTTCAAGAAAAGGGTGCTGTTCGCAGGGTTAACCGGGGCATCCATTGGAATCTACATCAAATTCTGGAGTGGCTGGTGGTACGTGCTCGATTTTATAATTGGAGCGCTAGTAATTGCGCTTGTGTTCGAGCTTGTACATAACACGCGAAAATGGTCCAACAATAATATCCTTGACTTCTTGCTTCGAATTGTTTTACTTGCACCTATCGCAATCCTGCGTGACTTGGTGACTGACACGCGTAATTTTGTTGGTCGAATAAAGACAGACAAGCACATTCAAAAATATGGGATTATCGTGACAATCTTGCTCGTTTCGTCCGGTATTGTTTCTGTTATCGTGGGTGGTTTCAATAACTTTATTGTGGGGCTCACGCGTGGGGCAATCACGTTCACCGCAATTAAGAACGCGAGTCTCCCGACGCTCTGGCCTAACGTGTTCACCACGGTTGCCGAGCTAAATGCATCATCGCTGGGCGAAGTGGTGAATTCTGCTGGAGGATTGCTGGTGTTCTTCATCTCCATGCTTGGCGCGCTTCTCCTCTTATTCAAAGGAAGAAAAGAGCACGCGTTTGAGTTTCCCTACGACCTTATCTGG
>JAGVYM010000053.1 GCA_018303245.1 Candidatus Woesearchaeota archaeon
TCTTAGACAGTTCCTGACAAACCTGGAGCTTCGCAGCAGTGGCTTACACCAAGGGACTTGGCGTATTCAACTGCATCTCTTGTGGTTCCGTACGAGTTTTCGTCAACCTGGTTTGCAACAGATACAAGGTCCTGAATTGCGACACATTGTCGGCCCATTTGCATTCCATTTTGTGCTTCTTGCGCACTTGAAGGCTCACTTAATTGGGGTAAACCCGAAAGTCGCGCCATGGTTGTACAAGTCCAAGATGCGGGATTGTTTCTCTGCTCGTCATTGTAGAGCGTGTTTTGAGAGGATATAACTTGTTCAGGTGTACAACTGTCACCATAACACTGTCCTCCAGCGCCTACTCCTGCGCTTCCTATACCTCGTGCGTAGAACTGACTCGCGCTTCCGGCATAACCTGCTCGCGCAGATCTTTCAACTGCCGATTCATCTAATATTGCGCCACCGTATGCTTTGACACTGGGTGCAACAAAATCACCGGTTGCCGCTTTTCTCGCTCCTGTGAAAAGGAGTACAAGACCGACAATGGCTATTATCGCAACAATGCCAAGAATCACTAAGGCTACGCCTTTACCATGTTCTTCTGCCACTATAACTCACCTCGTTTTTTTGTTTAGTTTTATCTAGTTTTATCAACTATTGACGATATCTGGCTTATATATTTTTCGTTTTATTTGCCGTACTATCGTACTTTAAAATAAAAAGGAAAAAATTAACCAAAGTTGTTGTTTACCATTTGCTCAGTTGGATAGACGCAGTGAAGGACGTGTACTCCATCAGGATCTGCAACGTCAAACACTTTGTATCCGCGTGATTGGTACATGTAAACTTTGTCGCCTGATACTTCAAAACCGCCAGGGCATCCAGTAAGTGCACCGTCAACTTTTGCAGGGTCACCATGACCTAGGTAAGTATCGTCACCCCATGGGCTTGATGCGCCGCTGTTTCCTTCCCAGTAGGGGTATTGTACTCCTTTAATCGCTCCGCCATAGATTTGTCCTGTTGCTGTGCTTTGCACAAACATGAGTACAAGTCCCACAATTGCGGTAACCGCAACTATTCCAAGCAACACAAGGGCAACGTTTTTGTGTCCATTATCCATTCTATTCACCTCTTTTTTAACCACAACTATCACCTGAGTAATATAGTTTTATGTATACTGGAATCGTATCGTGATATTTAAACATTGCGGTTTTGCCACCGAAGTGGGTCGAAAGGGTTTTAAAAGGGGGCGTGAATTGCCGTCACTATGAATACAGAAGACCGCGTTGCGTGGCTCCAAAAAGTTGAATGGCAGATTCAAGAGCGAAAGGAGTATGAACACCTGGCGGCAGATGCAAAAGCGAGTCTTGCCATTGAGGGAAAGTATAAGTTAAAAAAAATGATTACTTTGACTTCTTCAATTCCATAATAATAAACAGCACAATCGCAATCGTTATCGCCGAATCAGCTACATTAAACACTGGCCAGAAGTGGACATCGATGAAGTCAATCACTGCTCCATACACAAACCGGTCCACAACGTTTCCAAGTGCTCCTCCAAGCACAAGTCCGAGGGGGAGCTGCATCCGTGAATCATAGTTCTGATGCCGCACTATAAGATAGATGCTCACAAGAAGGGCTGCAACAGTGAAAATGAGCCCTGCGCTTTTGAGCAATCCAAATGCGGTTCCCGTATTAAGAATGTGAACAAGTGAAACCGGCCCTACCTCCACCGAAGTTCCAGGCGATATGTTGTGGACAATCAAAAGTTTTGTAATTCTATCAAGCAGAAACACGAGTGCGGCTGTTCCAAAGAATATGAGACGTTTGTTCATGTGGAGAGTCTGGATTTCTCAAACGTTCCGCCATCGCTGCTGGTAGAGTGTTGGTTCTGGTTTTTCTTCTTTGCGGCTCATGCTGTCAAGTCGCTGCAGGACGGTCTCAAGCTGGGCTTTTATGGTGTCCATTTTTGCGGAAAGGAGTTGCATTTGTTGTTCGACTGAAGGTCCCTGCGCTGCGGAAGGTTGACCAAATGCAGTCCGCTGTTCAAATGCTTGCGGTGCAAACGCGGGATTTTCGTGGGGGAGCCCTGCCATCGCCGCGTTCATTCCCATTCCAAGTGGCTCGTTAGGTTCAGGAGGAAGCTGGGGCTCAGGCGACTCTTCTTTGGGTTTCCAGAACTTTAAAAAACTCATGATAGGAAGAAAATCAAACCGAATTATAAATCTTTGGAACAATAAAAGGTAGAAAGCTTTAAAAAGCCATTTTCCGTCTTATTTCACGTGCCTGATGAAGAACTTCGCCGGTACGCGCCAGCGTGTAAAGAACTAGATAATGGAACTCCAGAAGCCCGTGCAGAAATAGAAAGTTTTCGCGGGTTTCTTGCAGTTACTCCGCAAGTCCAGATTGATGATCTTGTGAAGTATTATAACCAAGGAATTGAAGCGGATAAAGACCTTCTAGAATACAACGGAGATCCTATTTTCCACCACATTATCACCATTGAAGAATTTGAGAGAAATGAGACCATTCTCTCCACTCTTTCAAAAGAAGAAGTGGTTAAGATAAGCAAAGAATGGAGAGCGGCAAACCCACCCAAATATCTTAAATATGCTCCTTCAAGATGATAATCATTGACGCGAGTGTCGTTTTTGATTCCTTTGGCGATCCGCACTTGTTACGAAAAATCCTTTCATTTCCAAGGACGATCAAGGCGCCAGAATACCTCGCGCAAGAGATTTTGAATTTAAAAGGTAGAATTATGCGCGAGTTCAGACTCAGTTCAAAGAAATTTGATTCTCGGTGGAAAACGTCAAGAGTACCAAATATTTGCTAACTTCGCTATCCAGTAAGTAACCAGCTCAAGAAACTCGCGCTGTTTTGCGCTTTACGAACGCGTTCGACTGTTCGACAATCCAGGGTCCGAACTTGTTGAGGAATGAAAGCACAGGAACTGGGTCTGTTGGCGGGTTTGTGGCGTATTCAAGCGCGTGTTTCATCTCGTGGGCTTGTGCAGGATAGTACCTGGCAAACGTAAGATAGCACGCGGAAAGTGTGAATGGGTATTTTCGTTCGCGTTCAAGGACAAGCTCAAATCCTACGCGAAGGATGCGTTTCATAATCCAAGTGCACCAGCCCTGGGTGTGTTCGACGCTGCTGGAGTGTTCAAGCGCGGTTTTCGCTTTCGCAATATGTTTTTTGATGAGATAGACTTGGAACAGGGTGCGTTCTCCTGGTTGGTAGGGTGTGATGAATTGGGCGATGTCCTCTCCAAAAACGCATGCTGCTTGGGTTTTGATGACGAACTTTGCCATGGAGAGCCGATGGGGTGATAAAAAGTCTTGGTAAGGGACAAACAACAAGTCTATTTTAGGGATGAAGGGGTATCGAGAACGAAGTTCGCGGGCAAGGATGTTCCACCAAGTCGTGTTGATTTCCGCAAGCGGGGTGTCTACTACTACGTAGAGATCTATGTCTGATGTTCCCATCACCGCTGTTCCGTGCGAGACTGAGCCGGCGACATAGATGCTACGAAGTTTTCCGCCTAGGTTGGTGAGACAGGCAAGTTTGATTTCACGGACGACCACATCCCATGGCGAGACTATTTTTTGTTCACTGGAAGTATTTAAAAGAAAACCCTGCTCGTCCATGGCAAGAAAGTCTTCCATTCCCCCATTGTGACAAAGTGACTATATAAATAGTGCGCAACCCAAGCATATTTATTCCAGAGGTTATTTGCAATCGCATGCTCGAATATCTTGCATTCATCTTGTTCGTCCTATGCGTCATAGTGGGTATTCTGACATCCATCATCGGATTCAGTGGGCCATTTCTAGTAGTAATTGGGGCAGTGATGTTTGACATTATAACTTGGTCACAATCAATCTCATTCTGGTCTATTGGGTTGGTTTTTATGCTCGCAGTTGCAGGTGAACTTATCGAAGCATTCATTCTATACCACGCCGGGAAAAAGCTTTCCCCACTCGGAAAAGAAGGCATGCTTTCCGGAGCAATATTTATCGGAAAGTTGTTCACCAAAAAGCGTTGGAGGTTTGGCGGGATGCTTGCTGGTGGCGTGCTCGGAACATTTTTAGGGGAGTGGGCGAGCGGTAAAAGCGCAAAAATTGCTTGGAACAACGTGAAAAGTTTACTGTTTCAAAAAGTTCTCGCCAGCGTTATAAAAATAGTAATCATATTTGTGCAGGTCTGGATTGTTTTGTGGGAATTAATCCATGTTTAGTTCAAAGTCCATGCTAGCTCCGTGTTTCCATTGGAAGAGTTTTGCTCGCGGGTCAGAAAGTGGATAGGGGGTGTGGAGACATTTGATTCCTGTGTGCACGAAGGCTTTGAATCCTTTGGCTCGCGCATCAACGAAGAATGCCATGTCCTCGCCTCCAGTCTGGCTTTTTCCAAAAGTGCGGAAGGGTACGGCTTCAAGCGCCTTGCGCGAAATGAGTGTGCACCCTAGTGAGGCCGCTCCGATTTCCATGACTTTCGGGACAACGGTTCCTTCATAAGTATGGAGTTGGCATTCGCCATTGCCCAAATCTTTGAATAAAACTGGTGCGATGACGGTTTTGCCATCAATAGTAAACTCGCTCAAGAAGGCACCGCACGCAATGTCGGTGTTAAGTTCAAGCAGTAATTGAAGTCCTTGTTTTGGAACCATGACATCGCTGTCGACAAAGAAGAGATAGTCGTAACCGTTGCGTAGGGCGTATTCGCGCAAGTATGCGCGCCCGTTCAGGTTTTTTTCGATGCGTGTGGTGGCTGGTTTTGGGTCTTCGACCACTTTGACGTTCATGGAGCGAAGGAGGGTTGCGTATGCTGACTCGCCATTGTTAACGACAAACAAGAGGTCTGCTGGGACGTTTTGGCCGCGCAAGGTTTGCAAGAGTTGGTCAAGGCAGTAGCGTTTTTTTCCGTTCGTCACAACTCCAATTAATACTTTTGCCACAGGATTAACTCACGAAGAACCCTTAATAAAACTTACTGTGAGGGACACATGAGCCATTTTTTGCAGAAATCTGCCACCAGTTGTTCACCTGAAGGGACCTGCGCACTGCGCAGATTTCTCTTGTTTGCGTAAAAAATATCTTCTGCTCTGATTCCAAGACGGATAAGTGTTTTTCTGTTCCGTTCGACATGTGCCAGATTATCAGAACGTGTGCCGTAATTTGCGCTGAGTTTAAGGAACGTATCCCCGAGCATCATTTCCAAATCAGCAGGAGCATGTTCTCGAGGTGGGACCAGTCGGATGCTTATTGAGGTTTTCTTGTCC
>JAGVYM010000054.1 GCA_018303245.1 Candidatus Woesearchaeota archaeon
AGAGCGAACGGGCCAGCCTATCGATTTGCTCTTAACTCATAACGGTGGCGAGTGGGGAGATTTGAAAAAACAAAAGCGTATTCCAGGACGTGCAGGAAAAGGAATAACTCAGCTCGGGAAAGAGAACGGGTTTGTTGTATATGAGGGGCATATTCATTCGGGATTGATTTACCACGATGAAGAAAGTGGTGTGCTGATCATTCGCCCAGGTGTACTGCACGTTGCGAAAGTATTTCGTGATGGAAAAAACGTAGAGCGTATTGAGCTGTACCAAATTCCGCAAGAAAAGTATCGTAGACGCGCAGCGTAATCATTTGTCGCTCCAGAGCACGCCGCTTTTTTCTTGGGGCTTGTCAATAACTGCAGAAGGTTTTGGTGCAACAGGTTCTGCTTTTTTACCTTTTTCTTCTTTCTTTTCATTTTTTTTCTTCGGTCCGAACAGATAAATCCCGCCGCCGATAAGTACTCCGAGGATGAACAGCGGCCAAAGGAGTGTGTCTGCGAATCGCGGATCGATAAAGCCCGCGCGCTTGATTCCTGCTCCTGCTGCTAAAAAGAAAACAATGGCCATTGCAAGCTTGTACGCTTTGCTTTCTACTTTTCCGCCGATGAAGCCGATGATGAGTGCGAGCAAAAGCCCAAAGATGGGAACGAGGATGAGCGAGGACAACACGATGTTGATTCCGGTAACTACGTTGGTAACAAGGATTGCGAGAAAACCAAAGATGAACGCGACCATTCCTGCGTAGTTTTTCTGTTTTCCAAGCACTTGGGTGCGGCGCAAGATTCCATAGGTCACTACAAAAACAAGGATGAATGGCAAGATTACGTCAACAAGCCCGAAATCTGCCAATAACGCAATCACCTCTTTATATGTGGCCATTTAGGCATTAACTGGATAGCGGTACTTAAAAAGTTGTTGGATTATTCCAAACAGTAAGTCATTCTTTGTGAACGTGTTCAACTTCAGTTGGTGCGAGTACCAAAAACTGGTTCATAGTGGTCACGTATGCAACATTAGCAGAATTTTTTCCAAAGGGATTGCAAAGTTCATCAAACATTTTTTCTAGGGCTGTGGCTGCAGAAGGTTCGAGTTTTCCGTCGCTTTTGTCCATGTTGAATAGTTTTCGCATAAGTCCAACGTAGTTGTTGTCGGTGGGGTTCCAGCGGGAGGATGCGGAATAGCGGCAAGCGTCGTTCCCGAATTCATAATAACCTTTTCCAGCAGTAACAGTTTTTTCGATGAGTTGTTTGATGCGCATGGTGTAGTTTTTGGAAATAGCATCCTTTTAAAAATTAATCTAGTCGTGCGGCCTGCATACATCATAGTGTTCGCATTGTCCGGTGCTCCATTTGCATAAACCGCTGACTTGTTTTGGGTAGTGGTTGACATCTTCTGTCTGTGTACGCGAGTGTACATGTTCAATTTCTTTTTTGGCTTGTTCGAGAAGTTTCTCGTTTACATCAACACAGGACTCGCGTCCTTTCAAGAAGTAAATTCCGACTTGCTTGGGGAGCACTCCATGCTTGTCGTGATAAAGAAGCGAATAAATCCCGAGCTGCAGTAAGTGCTCGTTTATATTTTGAGAAGAAGACGTCTTGTAATCCATGATGCGCACCGAACCGTCTTCATTGTTTTCAATCGCGTCAATGATTCCTTTGATATGGTATGCTTGTGAAGTAAACAAAAGTTCGCGCATCGGTGTGAGTGCTGCAAATCGTTCTTGGAACGTTCCTTTTTTTCTCTGAATTTTTCCACAGAACAAGTCCACCCAATTGAACAGCATATGTAGTGTATCTTCAAAGTAGAATATTTCTTGTTCTTTGGTCAATTCAACAAGTTCCAGTCGTTCTCTGTAATTCTTCCATTGTTCAAGTAAGAGTTGTTGTACGACGAGTTTCAAGTGAGCAGGATAGTTGTCAAGTGTGATTTTGCTCATGTCAATGTTGAAGAATTCTTCAAGAACGCTATGGGTGATGTTTCCGCGCACTTGGTGGACATTGGGAGGTGATTCAAGTTTTAAGATGTATGAATAGTAATATTTCCGCGGGCATTGTTTGTATGTCTTGATCGAACTTGGACTTTGAACACGCTTTTCCACTAAACTCACCTTTTTTTAGATTCTGTAAAATAAAAGTGGCAACTCCCTTTTATGGTTTTGGGTTCTCAAGAAGGAGAAACTGCGCATTTTGTGTTCTTTTTCTGCAAAATCTTCAAAGCGGAACGGAGCAATTGCGGGTTTTGGAGCATTAGTTATCTTAAGAGCAGCAGGATTCTCAATGTATGGAGCAGCGGACAATGCTTATTGTTGCGGCGAGTGTTGCAGTTATGGGACTTCTTGCATTATTTCTAATTCGTCCACAAGTCTCTCCCAATCTAGTGTCAATCTCAGGTGAGGTCACTGCTGTGAGGACGGCAAAAGGAGTTACTTTTATTTCGTTTGTTCCGAATGATTTCATCGTTGTCTCGTTCAACGAACTTTCTTTTGAGCCGATGAATCACACACTGCACGGAAGATTACAGGAATACAAAGGGAAAGTGGAGTTTGTGGTGGAATCATATGATTGAAGTTGCGCTGCTCGGTGTAGTTATTGGGTTTCTGTCAGGGCTTGTTCCAGGGATTCACACAAACCTTATTGCAGTTCTGGTGGTTTCGTTCCAAGCTGACGGGTTTCTTTCCAGTGTGTTTCTGGTCGCAGTCGCAGTCTCCCGTTCAATCTCTGATACTCTTCCTACTATTTTTTTGGGTGCTTCAGATGACGTGCTTTCGCTTCTTCCTAGTCACCAGCTTCTTAAAAAAGGAAAGGGGCTTGAGGCGGTTTTTCTTTCTGTTGCAGGCAGCTTGTTTGGTTGCCTGGCAAGCGTCGCACTGCTTCCACTGTTCGTGCTTGCTTTCCCGTTTCTAGTCATGCTTGTCAAGCCAGTATTGTTCTGGCTTTTGCTTGCAGGAATTTTTGTGCTTTTCCTGCAAGAGCGCAAGATATGGGGAGTCATAATCTTCGTTTTTGCAGGGGTTCTTGGCATCGTTACGCTTTCAAGTGTTCAGAACCCGTTGTTTCCACTGCTTTCAGGACTGTTTGGCGCAAGTGGTCTGGTACTTTCTATCAAAAACCGTTCCGTGATTCCGACTCAAAGAGAGCGTTCAAAGGTGAAAGGAAAGAGTCTTTTGAGTTCACTGGTCGGAGCAGGTGCTGCTGCGGTGATGCTGCTCTTTCCCGGGCTTGGTCCTTCGCAAGCAGCATCGCTTGTTGCAGGAAAGCGAAGTCCGTCTTCGTTTCTAGTTCTTACCGGCGCGCTGGGGACTGCAGATGTGGTGCTTTCGCTTGCCGCACTTGCGGTTGCAGGCAAAGCAAGAAATGGAGCAGTGGTCATGATACAATCCCTGCTGGGAACGCTTTCGTTCTCAACCACTGCCACATTGCTCGGTGCCAGCCTTGCCGCTGCAGGCCTTGCGACCATCGGCGCTCTTCTATTCGCCCCCGTGTATGCGCGCCTTTTTGAATATTTTGACTACTCAGTGCTCTGTTGCATTGTGCTTGCGTTTCTGTTTGTTCTTGTGATGGCATTATCTGGCTGGCGGGGAATCTTGGTGTTTGTCACCGCGACCGCGCTTGGCACGCTTGCGCCTTTGAAAGGAGTGAGAAGGAGTCACGCGATGGGTTGTCTGCTGATTCCTACGCTGGTTGCACTTTGGTAAGAAAAGATTTATAAACCCCTCCCTTGCTTTTCAGTGAGTATGAACGGCATCATCTCCCATTTCAGAGGCAGTTTCCGTCGTAAGAAGGGAAACCATCTCATCGTTGTTGTTCCTGGCATGGACACTCGCGAGAAGGCAAAAACTTTGATCGGCAAGAAAGCATCTTGGACCACTCCTGGAAAAGAAAAGAAAGTCATTTCAGGAAAGATTTCTAGCGCTCATGGCAACAAAGGTGCAGTTCGTATCGTTTTTGAGAAAGGTCTTCCCGGCCAATCTCTTGGCGAAGAAGTTAAGATTGAGTAGTTCTAGCGTACTTTCGCATACACGAAATCATCCATGTACTTTCCGTTCCGAAGCTTGTTTTTCCGCAGTCTTCCTTCAAGCTGGTAGCCTGCCCGTTCTAAGACGATGCAAGATGCTTTGTTGAATGTTCGCACGAATCCATAAATTCTTCGAAGTTTGTATTTCTTGAATGCATATCGGGTGAACAGTTTCGTCGCTCGAGTCATGATGCCCTGCCCGCGAAATTTACGTGCAAGCCAGTAGGAAAGGATTGCCTTGTGATTAGGAATGATATCGTGCATTCCGATTGTGCCTGCGAATTCTCCATCGACTTGTATGACAAACGTATCGTTTTTCTTGTTGAATAATTCCTTGCGCGCCTCAGAAAGAGTTTTTGGCACGCTCATGAAGTTTCGCTTGGTTTCTTTATCTTGTAAATAGTTGAGATGTGGTGCAACGTCACTTGGATTTGCCCTGCGCAAAATAAAGCCCATTCCTTTAATGAGATTTTTTGATGACATTTGCCCTCAGCTGTTTAACCTTCTCAACCCGTAACCGTTCAATCTCTGCATCAATCACTGCAAAAAGTAAAAATGCATCTTTATTCACAATCCCTGAAAGGATGTTGCGGTGGATGGCGTTGTCCTGCCGTCCGCCAAGCTCAAAATATTCATTCACCAAAACTTCAGCGAGGTTGATGTTCTTGTGTGACTGAACGGCATTCTTCGCGCTTTCAAGCAAGAACAGTGCGTTGTTCAAATCAGTCGGTGAAAGAACTGAGTCTTTTGTCATTGCGTTCTTTTTCTTGTTCTGCTTCATAGTGGCTCAGTGCTCCCATCAGTCCACGCAAAAGGCTTGTTTTGTCGTTGCGCGAAAGTCCAGTTTGGATGTAGCTCCAGTGTTTTTCATCAATAACATCTTCGATTAGTCCAAGGAACTCATCTTTATCAAAATTATCGGATGCAGATACAAGTAACATTGCGCGCGTTAACCGTGCGATTGCTTCAGAGATGTTCATGAAAGTTAAAACAATAGCCAGGTTGGCAACATTGGCTTGACAAGAGGATATGCATAAGGTGCCGCAACAATGAGTGCTCCGATGAATATGCTGTGGAACCACGTTTCTCCCAGTCCCGGTCCTCCCCCTCCGCTTTTGAGAGCTTGGCTTACTCCGTGGATTTTGATTACTGCAAGAAGTCCGATTGCGATTTGTAATCCCAGAACTGTT
>JAGVYM010000055.1 GCA_018303245.1 Candidatus Woesearchaeota archaeon
GGCGTCTTCAACTTTCATTTGCAACAACCTCCTTTTGATAATAATTGCCTTTCATGAGCGAGTAATTTCCTTGAAATATGTCTTAACCATGCGCTGGTATTGCTTTGGAATCTCCTCTTCAAAACTTGAATCTGTGGACGCTTGGATCTGCCTTGGTGGAACCTCGCGGAACTGTTGTTCAGCAGGATTGCTGACTTTGCCGATATCAACATCGCTCATGAGCGGATTAATTTGCAGGTCAATCTGTTGCTTTCCTAACTCTGCGATGCTCTTATCACCAAGAATTTCGCTCAAGTTCTGCGATTCCTCATACTGCAAAAGCTCGTTATTAATATTGTACTCGTCCACCGCGCGGAAATCGCGGATTTGCTTGACTGTTTCTTTAAGGTCGATGAACTTCACGTTGAAGCCCGCAAGACCGATGATGACAAATGAAACAACCGCCATGACGAGAATTTCACGACTCAACTTTCCGAAGTTCAAAAATGAGGAGGTGCGAATTTCCTTCATCTTCTGCAATACTTCCTGGTTGAGCTCTTCGACAATCTCGTTCTGTTCTTTCCAATTGTCCGCGACCGTAATCAACTGCTCTTTGAGATTCGGATATTTCTCCTCGATAGCTTGGAAGCTCACATCTTTGAGGTTGCCGTAGGTATGAATAATTGCGTACACCGCAGTCGGGATGAGCGCATACCACTTGGGAAGCGACAGCAAAAGACAGACGAGCACCATCAGCAAGAACATAACTAACGCATCAAACACGCTATGGAAGAGCACGAGCTGTAAAATGGACTGTTTTGCCTCGCGCAACGCGATTGAGATAGGTTTTGGTTTTATGCTGGGCATGTGCACTGTGCCTTCGCAGTCTGGCAGGCGCTCAAATCATCTTGTGCCTTCTTGCGCTTATTTTCCTCAAGATTCACTTCAAGCTGGTCTTTGTTTTGCTTGACCTCGGAGTATTGAGCACCAAGTGCCTGCTCGCGCTCATTCTTGACGTTCAAATCAGACTGGATTTTATCAAGCGCGGCCTGTTTTTTGTCAAGCTCAGCTGAAACAGTGTGAAGCTGTTGGAGCTTTTGGTTATACTCTGTATTAATTTCCTCAAACTTGAACTGAAAAAAGACTGTCGCGCCGACTAACGTCACTGCGCTAATAATAATCAAAAATAGCAAAATCAGATTGGCATTCTTATTAATAAAGCTCATAGGTCCCTCATTCTTTTCTGATAACTCTCCTTATAAATATTTCCAGTAGAAAAATAGCGATGGCAAGCACTACAAGCGGCCAGCGTAAGTACTCTCGCTCATTGACTTCGCGCTTTGCCCTTGTCTTTGCATGTTCAACGATGCCTTTGACGTCATTTGCGTCAAACATCCGCCCGCCGGTTGAACTCACAATCCCCTCAAGTTCCTTGTTCACACCCAAGTCGCCAAACTCCTGTTCGTAATTCACTGCGAACTCTGCTCCGGCAGTCTGTTGGAAGCCGACTTGTTTAGGCAGGATGCTACCCGTGTATACATCTTCATCAATCTTGTAAAACACGACGTCCTGCGCGCTGGGTGGAACCTTGCTCTTGATTGTGACCAGCGCAGGCTCGTTCAAGCGGGTATCTTTCGCGTCCACAAATGCTTCGCTCTTACGCTCAGGGTCACCAATCGCCCAATTGACCGTTCTTGTGATGATGCGGGAATTTCCACTCGCAAGCATATTCCCCGCCCATTTACTCCCATCATCGGTTGACATGGCAGCGACACGGCCAAGCCCCAGGCGCCACACGGTGAGAATCGGCTGGCCAGTTGAGGTCGTCGCAAGAAGCCTTCCCGCACCTTTGGGAGAGACCTGATTGAATCCGTACAATGTCGCGTTTGGTTCATAGTTATCTGTGATAAAATGGTTCTTGTTCAGCACAACAAGGTCCATCTTGCCTGACTTCGCTTCTTGCTCATCAACCGGACCGAATAAAATTTTCAACCGACTCTCATCTGTCGCGCGGAAATAGATACCATTGGTGAGCTCTGCGATATCCATCATGGTTTTTTCATTCGTTGTCGGACCGACACCAACAGTATAAATCTTGATTCCGCTGTTCGCGGCGTAACGCGCAGCCTCGTACGCAGCTCCTTCATTCTGCGTCTTTCCATCACTCATCAGAACAATGTTCTTACTTCCGCTCACTGCACCTAGAACTTGCATAGCTTTAAGCAGGCCAGCAGCGATATTTGTACCGCCGCCCCACTTGAGACGGCTTACAAGCTCCTCAACATTCTGCTTGCCAAATACAGGAGTGGCATCGCTTAAGAGATACGCTTGCGTGTTGAACGCGACAAGTGCGACAGGAGTATCAAGTTTCACAGTTCTCATGATTTCCAACGTCGCTGCCTTGGAAAAATCTGCGGTGTTGGTAAACTTTCCAAAAGGAGCACCTTGTGAGCCTGAGACGTCAACAACAATCGCAAGCGCGATATCTCCTGGCTTTTTCTCAGGATTTCCGACAAGAACAGGAAGCAAGGTTTCAAACACTGAATTGCGATAACTTCCTTTTTCAAACGAAGCCTCACCACCAAAAACAACCATCCCGTTACCATCGGCAATGTAATCGTTAAGCACATCAGTACTGCTGTCAAGCTTAGCGGCACCCACATCGTTGACAACCACTGCATAATACGGGCTTAAATCGCCAGGAAGACTGGTTGTAGGTTCGACAACATAGAGCTGTTTGAGAAGGGTTTCAAGAGGGGTTGATTTTTCGGTGAACAGCAAGATTTTAGGCTGGGGAACGACACGAACTGTCTTGTAAAAAACATTATTGTTAGGGAAATAGTCACTGAGCTCAACTTTCGCAGTCAGCTGGTGGTTTCCCTGCGGCAACTGGCGCGTCACTGATACAACACTTTCCAGGGTCACTTTATCATAGACTGACTCGCCATCAAGTGTAAGAGTCACGTGCACCGCTTTTACATTTCCGACTCGGTTGATAAGAACGGTGAACTTGTTGTCCGCGTTTTCCAAAGTCTTTGCAGGACCAATGATTTCCACGCTCGCATCGTCATGGATTGGAGCCAGGCGGATAGCGTTCACGGTCGCGTTGAGCTTTGCCGCGAACAATGCGACATCGCCTAAATCTGCGCCGGTGTTCGCGTTACCATCTGAAAGAAGAAGAACGCTTCCATGCGGCTTAATATTGCTCAAAACAGAGTCGCCGATATTTGAAGTTGTATCGCTTCCCACAACTTTGACCTCAGTTGTAGTTTTCTTCTCCAGATTGCTTGCCAAGCTTTGCGAAACATCTTGGAATAATGCCATCGATGTGCTGTTATCGATAAGTAGTTCAATGAATGCGTCACCATCAATAATGTGCTGGCGCTGGATGTACGGCGAAGCAATGGCGCCAAGCAACAAGAGAATGATAAGGGTTCTTGTAAGATACATGAGGCGCTTAACTTTGCGCTTTTGGACTTTGACATCAATAGATTCCTTGAGGAGAAGAAACTCTTTTCGCAGGAGCCAGAACAACAACGGAACGAAAATAACCGCGAACGCAAGCGCCCAAGGATATTCCATATGAGCATACGCCCATCGCAGGATTTCGGTCGCGTTCATAAGTCACCTCGATATTTAACGAAAAATACTTCGAACAGAACCAAGAACAATGCGAGGGCAAGCAGAGCAGTCTCAAGCGAGAACTTGCGCGTTTCTCTCACTGGCTGAAGTTCATAATCTTTACTTCTCGTTCCAACGGATTCGACGCGATTAATATCTGACTCAAGATCACTTGCCAAATTCACCGCGATTTTGCGGTCTTGAAGCTCGTAGATTCCTACTTCGTCCAGAACCAAAGCTGCTTTTTTGACCATCTTTTGATGAGGGGTTCTCAACGTTTGCTCTTCATCAAGAAGCAAGCTTTCCCCTGCCTTGAAATTAAGATTTTTCACATCCTGCTGTTCAGTCACGAACTTGATAAACTCGGTCCAAAAAATTGGGTAATGAGGTGAAAACTTGAAGTCATTCTCTTCTGAAATACCAAAGTAAACTACTTTTCCGGTTCCAAGCGGTTTGATAGTCATAACTGGAATATTGTTGACCGACGCGATGATGGCTTGTTCTCCTATTTGTTCGCTCGCGTAGACAACGTTCGCTTTCCCAAAGTCAATATTTTTGGTGAAACGGTTCAATTGTTCAATGCTCACAAACCCACCATCTGCTTTTCCGGCAATTTTCACAGGTAAAATTCCCTTGTAATCAATAAACTGCGAATTTGGTTGGACACTGACGATGACGGTCGCGCCATTTTCAGCTTTCTTGCGCAAATCTTCATACGTTCCTGGAAGAACCTGCTTTGGATTTACTCCGCTCACGACGTAGACATCAAAATCTCCAGGCGGGATGACGGGAGGCTCGGTCATGGTAAGTTCAAACTCGCCTGACGCAAGAAGCGCGTTTTTCATAAACGTGCTTGCGTTGTTCGCGATAAGAAGAACTTTCACTTTTCCTTTCTGGGGAGCGCTGATGTACGCAGTATTATCGACGGCGAAATCATCCTTGTTCTGAACTTCTACCATTGTGACACCAGGCGGAGTCTTGAACGAATACGTCTCGATGGACAGTGGTTTTATGTTCAACGCTACTTGCGAACCGCCAATTTTCAGCGAAACCGCTTCTAATCCTTGATCGTAGTTCTTGACGTAAACAGTGGTCTGGTCGTTTCCTGCGTCCACCTGAACAATTCCAACGTTTCTGCCTTTGTTTTGCACGACGTTGATAAGCTGGACAGCATGGCCTTTGCTTTCAAGAACGGCTTTTGCGACTTCAGGAAGCTGGCCGGCAGTGTTGATGAAATCACTAAGGACAATCACTGCACCTTTATCTTTGAGAGTTTCACCCGCAAGAATCATTGCATCACCAATCTTTGAGACCGTGTCTTTTGGTTCGAGACTTCCGAGGAAACTCGTGGCCTCATCAGCGGACGCGTCCTGCATCGCAATATAGGGAACATCTTTTGCTAATATAATGGTGTTTGTGGAACCAAGCAAGCGCTTTGCTTGGGTGATTTCTTGGTTAAAGCGCATCCGTCCGCCATCAATCGCTTGGCTGCTCGCACTCACATCAAGGACAATTACTGTATTTGACGAGGTGATGTCGTACTGGTATGTACTGTAGGGGTGGGCGAATGTCAAGGCTACTGATGCAAGGAGCAGGAGTTGGATGAGAAACAGCCAGTCTCTTGTAATTTGTTTCAAGAAACTAGTGAGCTTTCTTGAGCCAGACGACTGAATAAAAAACATCAAGCTTGGAATCGACATCGTCGTGGGCCTTGGACGGATAAGATACAGAATGATTAAGGGTACAAGTGTTAAAAGTGCCCACAGTCCTGCAATGTTACCTACACTAAAGCCTGCCATATCACAACTTTTACATTACTCGACGACTATCAGTATACTTTTTTGTAAACTGATTCAGGGGTTTATATAGTTTATGGATAGGCTTTTGCTCTTGTTCTGAAACCAGAAACGCCACAATAGCGGTGGTTCTTGACAGTTGAACTTTAACGTGAAATTAAAGAAAACCCTTAATCTTTTTTATTTGGAACATTGTTTTGCTGTACTTGTTTAGCCTTTTCTCTCGATCTATCTGCTTCGTCTCTAAAAACAGTGCATTCTTTGTGGCATTCGAAGAACTCAGCTAGAGCCCTCTCTTTGCACTCTTTTCTAGCTTGTGCATCGGTTTGATAGTCATTGCATTGTTGAATCTTGAAACTATAACCGCCAGAGCCATGTTCGCATCTATAAACACATCTATGATATAATGTCTGCCAAAATTGCGCTTCATCCAGCCACATCTGTCTTTCGTCATCTTGACCAGGAGCATTCTGCTT
>JAGVYM010000056.1 GCA_018303245.1 Candidatus Woesearchaeota archaeon
TTTCTATATTTAGTCACTTTATAGTGGTTATTATCATTTGCTTCTATTTTTGTGCAGTTTACGGAATACTTGTGCAGAAATGATTATTTGTGCAAAGCCGCAGTTTTCACAGAACTTCCTTTCTTGTTCTAACTGATTAAAACATCATTATGGCGCAACTGTAAGCAGAAGGAGTGCGATATTTCCGACTCCAAGGGTTGCTAGAAACGCAAGTAAAAACGCAGGGACAAATGGGACTCCGTATTTGACCAATACTTTGTCGATTTTCTTGTGCTTGTACGCTTTCTTGAGTAGGTCAACTTGTTCTTGGGCAAGTCCTGTTTTTTGTGGAGAAATGGTTTTCCCTCCTGCTTTGACAGGTTTCACCAGCCAGTCTCCTTCGGTGAGTTTGTCAGGAGTCACCCATTGTTCCATTGCAGAAAGCTCGACGCTTTTAGTGAATATGACTAATATCGCAAGTAAATAAACGAGTATTGCAAGTACGACAAGCGGAACCTGGACTTCAGTCCAGAAGAAGGATAGCACAAGAAGGATGGTTGTGGTGACCACGCTTGCAGCGCGAACGCGTCTGTACTTTGGTTCCTGCCGTATCTTTTTGAACACTTTCCAGGTTTTTGCTCGTGAGCGTAGCGCCAGATAGACGCTCCACGCGATCCCCCAGATTCCTCCAAGAAAAACGAGGTTCACAAGGAAGCTCACTCCAAATGAAAAAGGATTTAGTTCAAATCCGATTAGCGCTCCCATTGCCATGAGAAGTTTTGCGTCCCCTCCGCCCCATTGTCCGGTGTAGAACATCAGGCATGCGATGGCAAACGTGATGGCAAGTCCTGCAAGACTTAAAGCCAAAGGCCAGATGCTCCAATTCAAAAGAGAAAAGAAAAGTCCAAGAAGCACTCCAAGAATAATTCCACCATGTGTTAGCCAGTCAGGGACTTCAAGTGATTTCAAGTCAGTGAAGGTCGCGATAAGAAGCATGGCAAGGCAGATGAAGAGGACGAACCAGAGCATGGCTTGGAAAAGAGAGGTTGTACTTATTAATATAGCGGAACGGATTTTTACTTGCGCTTCTGTCTCGCCGCAAGACTGAGCGCGGTTCCACGGCGCTAAGAAAACAAACTGATTTAAACCGTAACCTTTATAAACAACCTCCTTTGTTTTTCTGGTTAACCAATGAGTTATGATACCCTACGGGGTTGAACGAGGGTTTTATTCTCTCGAAGGAGGCACTTATGGCAGATGATGTAGCACAAAAAGCGTTAGAAGCGATTGAAGTTGCAAAGAACACAGGTAAATTGAAGAAAGGGACCAACGAGGCCACCAAGGCTCTTGAGAGAGGAACCGCAAAATTGGTCGTATTTGCAAAAGACGTCCAGCCCGCGGAAATCGTTTTACACCTCCCGATCCTTGCAAAAGAAAAGGGAATTCCGTGTGTCCAAGTCAACAGCAAAGAAGAGCTTGGTGCAGCCGCCGGAATCGGCGTTGCGACCGGCGCAGTTGCAGTGATTGCTGAAGGCGACGCGAAGAAAGTGATTGCAGAATTGAAAGCACAGCTGGGTTAGGAACATGGGCGAATCAAAGAACAAAGTTAAGGATATGGCGCCGGCAGCTCCGCCACAAGGCCAGAAGCCACAGCAGCAGAGGTCAGAGGGT
This sequence comes from Candidatus Woesearchaeota archaeon, assembly GCA_018303245.1. Lineage (GTDB taxonomy): Archaea > Nanobdellota > Nanobdellia > Woesearchaeales > ARS49 > JAGVYM01. Next base: position 1,651 of record JAGVYM010000056.1, read on the forward strand.
GGAGCAATCCGTTTCACCATAGCTGTTCCTGCCCGTGTCGAGGAAGTTATTGGACGGACCGGAACCCGTGGTGACGCGATTCAAGTGCGATGCCGCGTGCTTGATGGCCGTGACAAAGATAAAATCCTTCGCCGAAACGTCAAGGGTCCGATTCAAAAAGATGACATTTTGATGCTGCGCGAGACTGAAATCGAGGCAAGACCGCTCGACAAGGGAAGCGGCAGAGGAAGCTAATGACCAAGTGCTCATTTTGCAAAAGCGTGATGGAGCCTGCGACAGGCACCATGTACGTGAAGACTGATGGAAAGATTTTGTACTTTTGTGCAATGAAGTGTGAGAAGAACATGCTCAAGCTCAAGCGCACTCCACGCTATGTCAAGTGGACCAAATCGTTTGAGAAAGGTGGAGCAAAAGGAGTCCAATGATTGAGCGAACACTGGTACTGTTCAAGCCCGACACTGTTCTAAGAGGGATTGTCGGAGAAGTGCTTGCGCGTTTTGAGCGAACTGGCTTCAAGATTGTGGGCATGAAGCTCATCCATGCGACAAATGAAGTAGTGGGAAAACATTACGAAGACAATGTTGAATGGATGAAAAGTTTGGGCGAGAAGACCAAGAAGTCATATGAATCAAAAGGTGTTGTTGTCAAGGATGATGTATTAACGATTGGAAAGCGCGTCCGTCAGCAGCTCATAGAATTCATGACGCTTGCTCCGAGCATAGCTATTGTGCTTGAAGGTCATGATGTGATTGCGAAAGTTCGCTTGATGGTGGGTGGTACTGCTCCAAACAATGCGTTGCCTGGCACCATTCGTGGTGATTACGCGTTTGACAGCTATGGTCTTGCGGATACGTCCGGAAGACCGCTCCAGAATATGATCCACGCGAGCGATTCGAAAGAGTCAGCGAGCCGTGAGATTGCGGTATGGTTCAAACCAAACGAGTTGTGTTCCTATGCGCGTGTTGAAGACGCGTTGTTGTATAGAAAAGTGTAAAGCAAAATCGAAAGGTGAATTAAAAATGGCTGAAGAATCCCGTGTTGAGCGCATGAAGCGAATGTCGAAGAAGCAAGCAAGCATTCGTAATATTGCGACGAGTGCGCATATCCACCACGGCAAAACTGCGTTTACTGATAACTTACTCGCGGCAGCTGGATTCATGTCGGAGGCTGCAGCAGGAGAATTGGATAAGGGTATGGCGACCTGGCAGCACGCGGACGAACAGGAGCGTTTGATGACTGTTGACTCGGCGAACGTTTCTATGGTCCACGAATTCAATGGCGAAGAATACCTCATCAATCTTATCGATACTCCAGGCCACATCGATTTTGGTGGGAACGTTACGCGAGCGATGAGAGCTATTGACGGAACTGTCGTTCTGGTGTGTGCTTCTGAAGGAATCATGCCACAGACTGAGACAGTTCTTAAGCAGGCTTTGCGAGAGCGTGTCAAGCCGGTTCTATTCATCAACAAGGTCGACCGTCTTATCAAGGAGATGCAGTACACTCCCGAAGCGATGCAGAAGCGTTTCATCGAAATCATCGCCGAGTTTAACATGCTCATCGAGCAGATTGCAGAGACTGAGTTTAAGCAGAAGTGGAAGGTCAACATCCAGGATGGAAGCGTCGCGTTTGGAAGCGCGCGTGACAACTGGGCGCTTAGTCTGCCGTATATGCAGAAGAAAGGGGTTAATTTCAAAGACATCCTCAAAATTTATGAGCTTCAAGATGAAGAACGCGAGAAGTTTGTTTGGGAAAAGTGCCCGCTTCACGATGTGATTTTGGACATGGTCATCAAGCACTTACCAAACCCGGTGGACGCGCAGAAATACCGCATTCCAAAGATTTGGCGTGGAGATTTGGAGTCCGAGCTTGGAAAATCCTTGCTTGCTTGCGATCCAAAAGGTCCAGTTGCGTTCGTTATCACCAGGATTTTAATCGAGCCAAAGTCCGGTCGTGAGATTAGCGCAGGACGTTTATACAGCGGAACAGTCAAAGATGGAATGCAGGTCTGGCTCAACAATGCAAAGCAGCAGCAGCGTCTTTCAACCGTTTTTATGTACATGGGTATCAAGACGGAAATCATGGAAGAGATTGGCGCAGGAAACGTTCTTGCGATCGCGGGTATTTCAGGCAATGCGGGTGACACAATCACTGAGAAGCCCGACCAACCGTTTGAAGAGCTCAAGCACATTTTTGAGCCAGTTATCACAAAGGCAATCCTGCCTGCAAAGCCGCAGGACTTGTCCAAGCTTGTTGAAGTTTTAAAGAAGGTTGCAAAGGAAGACCCATCGGTGAAGATTGAGATTAACCAGGAAACTGGCGAGAACTTGCTTCATGGAATGGGTGAGTTGCACCTTGAAATCATCGAGAATCGTATCATTACTGAGAAGGGTATTCAAATCAAGACCTCTCCTCCTATTGTCGTGTACCGTGAGACGATTATGAAGCAGTCTCCTGAGGCTGAAGGAAAGTCTCCGAACAAGCACAACAAGCTCTACTTTGTTGTTGAGCCTCTTGAGCCGCAGATTGCAGCGATGATTAAGAACGATGAAATTCCTGAGGGTCGTGTGAAAAAGAAAGATCTTGCAATGCGTGACAAGCTTGTCGCTGCAGGTTGGGACAATGATACTGCATTATCAGTCAAACACATTTTCAAAGGGAATATGATTTTAGATGCCACCCGTGGTATTGTCCAGCTCAATGAGGCTATTGAGCTAATCATGGAGGGTTTTGAGCAAGTCATGGAGCAAGGACCGCTTGCGCGTGAGCCCTGTGTCGGTGTTAAAGTCACGCTCAAGGACGCGAAACTGCACGAAGACGCGATTCACCGTGGTCCGGCGCAGATGTACCCTTGTGTCCGTGAAGGTATCAAATTGGCCATGATGAACGCAAACCCTGTTATGTACGAGCCAGTCCAGACGCACTTGATTGAGGCGCCAACTGACTATACTGGCGAGGTTACAAAGCTCGTCATGAACAAGCGTGGACAAGTGCTTGAGTTGACCTCTGAAGGCAACCAAACAATGGTAAAGGCGAAGTTGCCAGTCGGTGAAATGCTTGGTTGGAGCAGCGATTTGCGTTCAGTCACTGCAGGTCGAGGTGTTTCATCTCTTGTCGACCAAACCTTTGAGAAATTGCCTGCCGAACTGCAGCCCAAAATCATTGGCCAAATTGTCCAAAGAAAGGGCCTCACCGCAGCCCAGCTTGGTGCGGGCGTTTAGTTTTTCTTACTTTTATTCATCTTTCTTTACGTAACTTTACCAAGCCCTGCGAGTTTTCCATAGCACGTGAAGATAAGTTCACTGCTCGAGTTGACAAGGTACTCAAGCGCCACATACTGAATGCAGTTCTTGAATACACCAGTACATGTTGATTGTTCTCGTCGCTGTCGTCAAGCAACATTTATATAGTCTTCTTCTACTTGCTGCCTGTAATGAAAAAAAGGGGCTCCGCACTTTAGTGCGTGAGATGAATGGCTTAGCTTTTTCTACTTGTAAAGTAAAGAATGCGTGGCGAGCGAAAAAATTTGCGCCACGCATCTATCTATCAAGGATAGCGTGAGCTGTGCTTGCCGGAAGGCGAGCAAAATGGAATTCACATCAACAGCACATAAGGTTGGAATTAACGTTCACCATTTTCAATGGTGCACGAAGTATCGATATCAGATGTTGCGGCAGGAGAAGTATAAAAAAGTTTGCGAAGACGCTATTCGCAAGCAGGCTGAACGACACCATATCACGATTCGTGAACTATTCGTTATGCCAGAGCACGTTCATATTTCATGCGAGATTCCACCGAGTATGTCGCAGAGTAAAGCTCTGCAACTGCTCAAAGGTGGATCGAGCTATCTTCTTTTTAGAGAGCAGCCTAAGTTCAGGCTGCGCTACCCGCGCGGAAATTTTTGGAGTCCAGGAGCGTATGCAGGAAGTGTTGGCTACAACACTGTGGACGTAGTTGATAACTACGTCAGAAACCAAGCAGACATACACCAAAGAAAACTAGCAGACTTCACC
>JAGVYM010000057.1 GCA_018303245.1 Candidatus Woesearchaeota archaeon
AAAATCTCCAAGTCCCACAAACCTTATAAATCCAAACCTCTGCTTAAAAACCAGATGCAAATCCCGCAATTCATAAAAGAGGTTATTTGGTCGTTCTATCCGCCACGATACAGACAACTGGCTGATAAGCCCGTTTACAAGAGCTTTGGTTTTATGTCCAAGATGTTAATAATAGTGTTCTTGTTAGCAGGCCTGGTCTTTGTTCCCAAGCTCTTCATGCTCTCCTCCTCAATCCAAGACCAGTTAGGCGTATTTGACGAATTAAAGCTCACTCCAAAAGTCACACAGCGAGCCGAGTTTGCTGTACCAACAAGCAAACCATGGATTAGAATTGATTTCAACAACAATCTCACATTAAAAGATGAAATGTTGGTCATCGATCATGACACGCTTCAATATCGTCTGTTAAGCCCTAAGAAAATCCCGCAAGCGCAATTAAGAGAGCCGGCCGCATATAGAACAGAAACAGACAGTTTTTTTACTCTGGTAATTGTACTTATGATTCCTGGCGTTGCCCTCCTTCTCTTCGTCCGTGCCTGGCTCAAGTATGCCCTTCTAATTTTCCTCTTCGGTACGTTCTTTTTCATCATCACTGACCTCACAAGATACAAGATGAAGTGGCGCCAGATGATCAGCGTGGCAGCGCACGCGATCACTCCTATATTAGTAGTAGAAGTTATCGCTTCAGCAATCACCACTTTTTTCCTTTTTGAGATTCCAAAAATACGATTTTTAGGTTTGAAATTATTTGCCATCACTCTTATTCTTTACGCAGTAATGATGATTCTTGCAGTGCTCGGCTGTAGGGTTGAAGATTGTAGAAAGTCAAAATAGGTCAAACTTGAAAGTTGCCAAAGACGCCATAGTTATTGCGTAACATTTGTGCTGCAGGCCCAAGCACGAAAAGAGTATCGTATGTCCAAAATGTCGCTGGCTTATTCTTCAAACAAACGGCAATATAGTCCGCATCATTAAGATCCAAGCGTAGTTCAGCAAGTATTCTTAAGGCAGTGCGCAGATATACAGGATCAACTTCTTCAAACTTAATTTTCTTCAAGAAGGATTTCCAGATATTATCAAACTAATGAGGTGTTATATTGAATTCATCCATGATTCGCCCTTTGAAGTTCCAAATTTCTTGGAGGAGGAGTAAAGGGGCTTTCAAGGGCTGGTTACAAGAGAAAATTCTCCGCTGAAGACTTTCATCACCATACGAGTCGTATATTACACTTGCATCTATGACAATCATCGTATAGGTGAGTAGCGAGTGTCCTTGTTTAATAAACTTGCCCGATTTGCCTTGACACGGGTGTTGATTTCCTCTCGAGAAAGATGGGAGAGTATCGTTCCTCTACTTTCAAAACATGCAACGTAACTTACCCACCTGAAAACAGGATGCTCAGCATATTCTGATTTCAGTGTTCCGTGGTCAATTCCTTGAGTATAGACATAAACTAACTTCTGCAGGTCTGCCTGAGTAATATCATCTCGTAATAAAAACGCAACCATGCCAGGATAGTCTGGTCGTCCATACTCTGTCTGATTTAATTCATCCAAGAGTCTCTGATTCCGCGGAATAAGGTCCTGAGTCATAGAGAATATGAGAAAAAGAGGGTATTTAAGCATTTTGCTCCCCGAAAGTGATATGATACATTTATAGAACAAAGAAGGGCAGGCATAGTTATGAAAGCAATCATTCTTGACCTTGATGGTGTTCTCGTAAATTCAAAACCAATTCATCTTAAAGCGTTAGAAAAACTCCTCAAAAGTAAAGGAATCATCCCAACCAAAGAGGAATTACAAAACGCGTTTGGCTTTGCAGTGGAAGACAACATCGAGTCCATCTGCAAAACCCGAGGTCTTACCTGTCCCATCAAAGAGTGGGCTGATGAAAAGCGTGCCATCGTCATGCAGACCCTGAAAAAAGTAAAACCATTTCCGGGCACGGAAGACTTTCTCAAGTATGCAAAAGGAAAATACAAACTCGGCCTCGCGTCCTCTTCAACCGCTCCAGAGGCAGACGTTTCATTGAAATCTCTTAAAAAATACTTTGATGTTATCATCACAAGAGAACAAGTCAAGAAACCAAAGCCCGACCCGGAAATCTACAAGGAAGCGGTCAAGCAGCTCAATCTTAAACCCAAGGAGTGCATCGTCATCGAAGACAGCGTGGCAGGAGTAGAAGCCGCAAAGCGTGCAGGGCTTTTTTGCATCGCTGTCCTGAACAGTTTTAAAGAAAAAGACTTGAAAGCCGCAGACCTAATCATCAAAGACCTTCAAGACTCAAGGCTTAAACAACTATGTTAATTTACAACCCAAGACAAACAGTCATCATCACCTGTAAAGGAGTGTATGAACATTTCGGCAGACAAGAAGAAAGAGAAGAACAGCTCGTCCTAAATTGGCATTCCCCCGCTTCAATGCACCCGCCAACATATGCGATTTTCATAAGAAATGACTTGACGGCAAAACAAATCATAGAGCGCAGCAAGGTGTTCGCAGTGAATTTCGTTCCGTTCTCATTGGCACTCACTGTAAAGATATCAATGGCTGGAAAGCCCTTACACCTTGCAACAATTGACTGCCAGAAAATTGACTGTCCAAGATTAAAGGACGTCATCGGTGTCCTTGAGTGCGAAGTCAGCAACGTCATCCCAATAGGTGACTGCACACTATTCATCGGCAAGGTTGTTACCAACGTATTCGACCATGAGGATAAGCGGTTATTCCACGAATGGGACGACCGTTTCACAACGACGCAATAGTTATACTGTCTGTTTAAACTTCTTCTTTAATTCAAGCGTCGCGGTAAGCATACGCGGAGGCAGCTGAGGGTTCACCTCGTACCGCACCAAATCAGAAATAATGATTTGCGCAACCCATGGGTTTGAACCGATTCGAAAGATAAAAGAACCAGTTCTTTTGATTTCATGTTCAACATCTGTAAGTGCGGGCGCTTTCCAGTGTGCACGATGGATGATGCGCAGGCGTGCGAAAAGTGAGTCAAGGGATTGTTGGGTAATCATTAAAATTCAGCTTTCATCTTCAAATATTGCTCTTTGGTTAGAGAAGAAGGGAATTGGCCCCCAATAACTACATTTTGTTGTCTGCTCCACTCCTTATCAGAATGAGTCTTAACATACTCCGCCCATTTTTTTACAAACTGTTCCCGTTCAGCATCCATGTTGTTGGAGAAAAGATAATGCTTATTAAAAAGGTTTAGTTAGGTGTCGAGTGGGTGAAGTGATTAAACAAGTACGAAAGTAAAACAATCACAATGGAGCTTCAAAAGTCCTTGCACATAAGGATGATAACTAACTTTCCATCCTGCTGTTTGATACGCTTTCAATAATACGCACGCAGTTTGCTCAGAGCAGAGCGGCATGCTTCTGAAATAATTCAGCGAGTAGGAATCACGCGTAATACACTCTACTTTGGCATTGAACTCATCAAAATATTCTACAGGAGTGCCAAGACTTCTCCCTTTCCCTTCTGCAAGTAAAGCGTCCAAGTCAGCTTCGAACACACGAGCGACTCCTTGTAAGACTTGTTTTCCTTTGTCGCCCTTCTTCGCTTCTTCAGGTGTTACGACCATGAATTTAGTGAGGCAGAAACCCTATTTAAACCTTTTCATCAATAACCTCTCCCAAGTAACAACACTTCATAAAAAAGCAGTCATTTCCAAACTACCTCTTCAAAACGAAAAGATTTATAAACCACCCCTCGACATTCCAATTTATCAATTATATTCCATAAGGAGGGTATTACCAATGGCCAAAACAAAACCACACATGAACATTGTCTTCGTCGGTCACGTCGACCACGGAAAGTCCACCACAGTTGGACGTCTCTTGTTCGATGCAGGCGTTATTGACGAGCAGACGATGCGTAAGCTCAAGGAGAAAGCTCAGGAGCTTGGCAAGGCTGGTTTTGAATTCGCGTTTGTCATGGACTCATTGAAAGAAGAACAGACTCGCGGTATCACCATCGACCTTTCCCACAAGAAGTTCTCGACCAAGAAGTATGATTTCACCATCATCGACGCGCCGGGCCACCGTGATTTCATCAAGAACATGATTACGGGCGCGGCGCAGGCGGACGCGGCAGTTCTTGTCGTTGGTTCTGAAGGAGTTCAGGCCCAGACCAAAGAACACGCGTTCCTCTGTAAAACGTTCGGTGTCCAGCAGATTATTCTTGCGTGCAACAAGCAAGACTTGAACAAGTACGACCAAGCAAAGTTTGAGGCAACCAAGAAGTCAGCCCAAGACCTTTTAAAAAGCGTCGGTTACAAGATAGAGAACGTCCAGGTTATTCCTATCGCGTCCTACCCGGGAGAGAATGTTGTAAAAAAACTTGGCAATATGCCCTGGTACTCTGGTCCAACCCTCCTTGAGTCACTTGATAACTTAGTTCCTCCAACCAAGCCGACCAACCTCGCGCTTCGATTGCCAATCCAAGATGTCTACAACATCACAGGTATCGGAGTCGTTCCTGTCGGTCGTGTTGAAACAGGACTGTTGAAAATTGGCCAAAAAGTTATCTTCATGCCAGGTCCCGCAGGCAAGGGAGTCTCAGGCGAAGTCAAGACTATCGAGATGCACCACGAACAGCTCACTGAAGCAGAACCAGGAGACAACGTTGGTTTCAACGTACGTGGTGTCGAGAAGAAGGACATCGCGCGTGGAGACGTTGTCGGTCCAGTCGATGCTCCTCCAACCGTTGCAATTGAATTTACCGCGACTCTTGCTATCTTGAACCACCCAACTGTTGTGACTGTTGGCTACACTCCGGTGTTCCACATCCACACTGCGCAGGTTGCGTGCCAGATTACTGAAATCGTCAAGAAAATCAACCCTGCAACTGGAGAAACTTTGGCTGAACATCCAGACTTTGTTAAGAATGGTGACGTTTGCGTTGTCAAAATCAAGCCGATGCAGCCTGTCGTGATTGAAAAGGTTAAAGAGTTCCCGCCACTGGGTCGCTTTGCAGTGCGAGACTCCGGTAACACGGTTGCCGCAGGAATGTGCACTGATTTTTATTTCATCTATTAATTAACAAAAACAGGATAACCCATGCAAAAAGCACGAATCAAGCTGGCGAGTATCGATATTGATAAGTTGAACACGACTTGCGCGTTCATCAGAGATATCGCTGACAAGACCGGCGTCCAGATTCGTGGACCGATTCCTCTTCCTACAAAGCGCATGAAACTCACCACTCGTCGTGCTCCTAACGGCCGCGGTTCAGCGACGTGGGAGAAGTACGAGATGCGTGTCCACAAGCGCATGATTGATCTAGGTATTGACGAGCGCGCGCTTCGCCTTGTTATGAGAATTCCTGTTCCAGAAGGGTTAAATATTGAAATTGAAATGATTGACGCGTAGTTGCCCCACAAACTTGTTTTCTTAAAGCAATTTCTGACAACCTTTAAATACCTTGAGTGTGTCTTTTCTGTCTGATGAAAAAAGGGGAGGTTCGTATGGAATTAGCGCTAATTTTAGCACTTTTAGCCATAGAACTCCTTATTCTTGTTCCTACTGATTCCCCGACTGGTTTTGCGAGTGTCCAGGCAGCGTGTGCAAACCCTATTACGACTTGTTGTGACATTAGCGCAGCTGGAAGTTTTACATTGAATCAGAACATTGCAGAAGTTGGCAATTGCATTAACATCACGAAAAGTAATGTGAATTTGAACTGTAATGGCTTTCGAATACTTTACGCTACGGGAATCGCGTCTGGTCCAGGAATCAATGTTTCTGATAGCGACTTGACTATTGCAATGGAAAACGTAACGATTAAAAACTGTATAATTCAGGCGGGAAGCAATTCAAGCAGCATGCAGTATGGGCTTTGGCTGAACCGTTTGCAACAATCAGAAATTTCAAACAACAACATTATTACAGGGGGCTCTTTTGAAAACACTGGAATTTTCATCAGCCAAGGAGCAGGTTATAACAATTTCACGTTAAATAGTGTTACCTCGATGGGGATTAATGCTGTTGGCGGAAGTGTGGGAATTTATGGTTTGTCTTCATCGCACAATTTAATCGCGAACAATAGTGTGCGTACGCGTAGTGATGGGAGTAACAACACCGGCATATTTCTTGAAGAAGGTCAAAACAACACAGTTCAACTCAACAATATTTCTGCGAATGGGACAAACAATAATCACGGAATAAAAATATACAATAACCGATTTAACAGAATAATTTCAAACAGGATAACAACACAGAGCAATGAGTCTACAAACATAGGGATACTTTTGCAAGAGGTGGCAGATGGAACATTAATTGATAACAATTCTATTGTTACAGGTGGTGTTGGAAACGCGCACGGTATTTTCATTCAGGATAATGATGCGGGAGCCATCAATCAAGGTGCGTCGCACAATAACATTTCAAATAACACCATTATAACAAATGGAACAGGTGGGAATAATATTGGAATATTTGCGAGTACTGCGCACCATCGCATCATAAAAAACAACATTTCCACAAATGGGTCATCAGATAATCACGGGGTGTATTTTGCAG
>JAGVYM010000059.1 GCA_018303245.1 Candidatus Woesearchaeota archaeon
TGTATTGACGAAATGGACAAGATGAGCAAGGAGGACGGCTGGGCAATGCACGAAGCGCTTGAACAGCAAAGCGTAACCATTAGTAAAGCGAATATTCAGGCAAGTTTGAGGTGTGAGACGACGGTGCTTGCTGCAGCAAACCCTAAGTTTGGAAGGTTCGACCCGTATGATACGATTGCCAACCAAATCAATCTTGCTCCAACACTTATCAACCGTTTCGATCTTATTTTTCCTATCAAGGATATTCCTGACGCGACCAAAGACGAGCGTATGGCAAAGTTCATCCTCTCAATGCACAAGAACAACGTTAGTAAGCCTGATATTGACACTAAGATGTTGCGCAAGTATTTTGCGTTTGCAAGGCAAAACATCTTCCCAAAACTCACCGATGTAGCAATTGAGGAACTTCAGGAATATTATCTCAAGATGCGTGCGAGCGCGGGGAGTAGTGGAGTAAAGTCTGTTCCAATTTCTGCCCGTCAACTAGAAGGGCTTGTCCGTCTTGCAGAGGCCAGTGCAAAGCTGCGGTTGAGCGACAAGGTGCTCAAGCGGGATGCGAAGAAAGCGATCGAGTTGCTTGATTACTGTATGCGCCAGATCGCGTTTGATGAAAAGACCGGAACATTTGATATTGACCGTATCGCGACCGATATGCCGGCAAGCACGCGTAATAAACTGATCACGATGAAGGAAATCATCCAAGCGCTGGAAGCCCAAGTGGGTAAGACTATTCCAGTTGACGACGTTATCAAAGCCGCTGGCGAAAAAGACATCACTGAAGCTGAATGCGAGGAAATATTACAGAAGCTCAAGCGCGCAGGGGATATCTTTGAGCCTAGGAAGGGCTTCATCAGTCGAATCTGATATTGTTCATCTGGACTGTGTCTGTTCGATGTCGTTACTGACGCGAGAAGAGTCCCACCATGACGAGCGAATGCGAGTCAGTATAGATTGCTTCTACTTGGAGAAACTCCGAGTTTCCGGAAATTTGTACAAGTTATTATCAGTTTTACAAATTTCCGGGATGCGGAGGAACGAAGAGAACTTTTGCAAAAAGTTTGTTTTTGAGCCAAGAAAAGGTTTTGTGAGCAGGATTTAGGTTACGGTGTTTGTCGATTGTACTTGCGCAAGTGTCACGCATGAATTCTTTATCGCTTGATTTGTAATTTTCTCGCACACGCTGAAATCATTTTTGTAAGAGAATGGGATGTAGCACGCGTCGCGCAGGTCGTCGCTGACGATTCCTTCGCAAGGCTGTTTATTTGCTGCTGTATCGGACACGCTTGCCAAACATTCGTCAACATATGATTGCTGCGCAAGAGTCTCGCAAGTGGATATGGCTTGCGCAAGGTTGACTTTTGAAAGGATGATTGCCTGGTCTCGGATACTTGTGGATGTGACGCGTTTGCCGCAGTCAAGGATGCAAGAGTTTTCGCTTTCTTCACTCTCGCAGTTTCGATTTCCACAGCAGGGGATTATCGTAACGTATTCACAAATTCCTTTGTTGCACGTATCAGTGGTGCAAAAGTTTTGGTCGTCACAACCGCCAGGGCAAGTTAGTTGTTTTATTTCTACAAGTTGTTCTCGTTGTTCTGTAGTCGTTATTTGAGTGCGAGGCGCGACAGTGAACATGAGGCTTTGTGTTTTGGATTGTGTCCCCCAGGAAAGTTTTGTTGTGACTGTATATCTGCCCGACGCAGAATCCGCAGAAAGGGAAAGAGAAAGTGGAACACTGACCTCTTTTTCGACAACAACTATTTTTTGTGCAGGGTATGTTGTCCCATTGGGTGCACGTACAAGTGCGCTCAGTGTAGCACTTATTTTTCGTTCGTTAGAATTTATGATGTGAACAGCCAATTCCACAGTTCCTCCAGGCACAGCAGTGGGTGAAAGCAGGTCCGCGGAAAAGTCCAGGGGTTGTTCAGGTGCGGGCGCGAAAAAGTAGATTCCTACACCAGTAAGAGCGAGCACCACGAGGAGTGCCAGAACAAGTGGACTTGTATGGATGTGGTGAGTAGTCTGACCGAAAGCCGTGTCAATTTCCGAAGGGGAGTATCCTGCGTTTAGGAGTGTGGAGCGTATGCTTCCGAGAGAGTATCCTTGTGAAAGGAGTTTTTGGATGTAGTCTGATAATTGGCTCACGAACGTATATGTTCCAGACGCGTATTTAAAACTTACCCGTTACACGTATAACGCAAACCCACAAAGCATAAAAACCACAAAGCTGTGCAAAAAGTGTATGGAAGGAAGGGATACTGCAGTGCACGCTTGGATTAGTGAGCTTGCGAAAGGAAAGGTTGTCCAAAGTGCTGATGGCCCAAGTGCGCTTGTGGTGAATGGAAAAAATCTGGTCAGAGTCCGCATCTATGGACTCGCTGTTGGTACTGACGAGTTGGTTGTTGATGATGGAACAGGAAGTATTCTTGTGCGTTCGTTCGAGCGGCAGTGGAAAGTGAATGTTGGCGACCCCGTGGTTGTAATAGGCCGTCCACGATTGTATGAAGGAGAACCGTATGTGTTAGGAGAGATTGTTAAGAAAGTTGATCCCGCGTGGCTCGAAGTGCGCAAGAAGATTATTGAGGGTCCCTCGCAAGAAGATAACGGAAGTAAGGTTCTGGATATTGTACGTAAGCGTGATTCTGGCGAAGGAGCTGATTATGATGCAGTCATCAGCGAGTTAGGCGACAAAGGAGAAGAAATGATTGTGCACTTGCTTGCGACTGGCGAGTTGTTTGAGACAAAACCGGGAAAGTTGAAGGTGCTGGAGTGACTGCGAACTTAGATCACGTATCAATCAACATTTCTAATGCTCGCGTTTGTTTTCCGTTTTACAAAAAACTCTTAGAATTTCTCGGATATCAGATTGTAAAGGAAACGGCCAACTCAATTGGCTTTCGCAGGGAAGGTGCCGATATTTGGCTAAGCGAAACGGAAAATAGTTACAAAAAGGAAGGGTTTAACCGACGGAGAACTGGTTTAAATCATCTTGCATTCAGGGTTGGCTCACAAGAGGAGGTTGATAGGTTTAACAATGAGTTTTTACGGCCAAATGGAATTTTCACTCTTTACGGAACTCCAAAAGCGTTTCCAAAATATACTGGAAAATATTACGCGGTTTTCTTTGAAGACCCTGATCGAGTTAAGTTGGAAGTAATGACGCGCTGATTCTGAAAAGGCAAAAGCGTCCAAGTAAATCCATAAGTTTAAATATTGTTTTCCCACACGTGAACATAATGAAAAAGAGAGTATTAATCATGGCAATGTTAGTTGCGTTAGGAATAGTGTATTCTGTTGAAGCTGCTCCAAACTGTCAGCAGTATGACCAGTTCTCAAAAAATTATCGCGTGTGCGCGTGCATGGCAAGAGGATTCTCTGAACGTTGTTGTTCGCTTGAAGGAGCTGCGGTGAATGATCCTGGCTGTCTAGCAGAAGCAAGTGGTGCCACAAGGACACAAACAGTTACTCCGCAACAAAACAAAGAAAGCACTCAAAGTGCACCTGAATCAGGTCCCACTTACAAAAAAGTGTACAAGTCTGAACGGGCTTGTTTTGAGGGAGGGATAGACTCAGAAGCAGAATGTCTTGAGTATGCAAAAAGTTTGTATGCGGTTGCTTTGAAAAAAAGAGCGTTATGCCGCGATAACAAGTGCAGAAATGAATGGACTGCTGCGGCAAACCAAATTGTTGCCGCTGCTCGTGATTCACTCAAAGATTCAAGGAAATCTCAGAAAGTTCCAATAAAAAGCACGGGGTCACTGAAAACAAAACCGGTAAAGACTCAACTAAACAAAAATCTTCAGAGAAGTTCTAGTTGAAGAAGAACCATCAAAACAGCGCCGGCGTCACAAACACTTCGATGAGTGCTGCGATGAAGAGCACAAGCACGGAAAGTAGCACCAGATCAGAAACATCCAATAATACCTGCTCAAACTGGTTTGTTCCAAAGTCGTGGTGGACAATGGCCATTGAAAGGATTCCGCCCGCAATTCCTGCGAGAAGGTAGGAAAGTATTTCAGGAATTCCGTGTACGGCGTAACGCAGGATGCTTAAGCTACTGACGTAAAAGTATGCTCCGACACGCAAAAGTCCTGTAGAGTCTGCAAAGCCCGCCATGTTTGAGCGCACGAAGTTTCCTACTGCTGCACCGATGACACTTGCGTTCCAGGTGAGAATAAACAACGCTCCAGAACCATAGAGGAAGCTAAAAAGTATGCAAAATATCATTACTTTGACGTTGTTCAAAAAGATCTTGCTCAAGAGTGAAGTCTGTGTGACCTGCCCGGTAACGTGATGGTTGAGGTTGGAAATGGTTTGTGACTGGACGCGGAACGCGTTGGATGAAAAGTCAGAAGGTAATGCAATGTACCAAACGCTAAAAGCGACCGCCATTCCAAGGAACAATAATAAGTAAAAAATGAGCGCACGGGAGTGGTTGTGCAAAAGCGATTTGGTTGGTGCCAGAATGTCTTTTTTCTCTTCAAAATGAAGCAGGTGATACATGAGCGGTACTGCTGCGGTTGATGCGAGGAACACCATTACCATGCTGCTTTGTTCTTCGAAAATCCAAAGCGCAAGAAGAAGAGCTATTGTTCCATAGGATATTCCCAAGAGAAATACAAGAAGAGGGTGATATTCAGCGCGTACAGGGTTTGTTAAGGATTCAAGCACCATCTTTTTAAGTCGTAACCGGTTTTGGGATTTATAACAAATTCATTCATGAACTTCATGCTTGGATGAATTTGTTATTAGGAAATCCATTCTACTTGTTTATAAATAATGGATTTCCTTTATATACTTTTGGTTGACTGCGAGAGTGACGCAAAGGAAGATTTATAAATCGACAACCTGTTGAAAAAACCATGGAATACAGCCAGTTACTCAAGCGTGCGCGTGAACATCTCCCTGCGAGCGTTTTTGAGAAGGACAAGACCGCTATATCAAATTTTGTACAAATCGCAAGTGTGTTGCGCCGTCCTGCTGACCATTTACTTAAATACACGCTTAAAGAACTTGCGACGCCTGGAGAATTGCGAGGTGGCTTTCTGATTCTTGGTTCCAAATTAGCGGCAAGCAGGGTAAATGAGAAAATTAAGCAGTACGCGCACGAATTTGTTCTTTGTTCTGATTGCGGAAAGCCGGATACTGAGCTCACAAGAGAAGGAGATTTTAGTTTCATCAAGTGTAGCGCGTGTGGAAGCAAGCACCCGGTGAAGTCAAAGATATGAGCTTGCTCGTCAAGATTCATAAAAAAGACCACCGCACCATTATTGCAGTCTGTGACAATAACTTGGTGGGTAAATTAGTGCAGGAGAAGAACCGACAACTTGATTTGCGAGGCGAGTTCTACAAGGGCGAGGCGCGTAGCGATGAGGAAATTGGGGACTTGATGCGTAACGCGGATGGTGTTAATCTTGTTGGTCCTAAATCTATTAAG